>DATESG010000001.1:0-2612 GCA_035270925.1 Bacilli bacterium
ACAGGGTTAAAACCCTAATCACTGGTAAGAAAACAGCTTTAATGGGACAAACCGGTGTCGGAAAATCGACGTTGATTAATTCGCTATTTCCGGATTTTGCTCGTGAAGTCGGAGAATATTCGCAAAAGCTCGGACGCGGACGTCATACGACGAAAGAAATAATCATGCTCAAAACTGACTTGGGCTATATCGTGGACACCCCAGGATTTAGTAGTTTTGAATTACCAATGATTAAAAATGAGCTAGCCGAGAACTATCCCGGCTTTGCGCCTTATATCGGCAAATGCTACTTTAATGATTGTTTACACTTAAGCGAGCATAAATGTGCGGTTAAGCTAGCGGTTAAGAACAAGCAGTTAAGTGAAAACTCTTATGAAAACTATGCTAAAATATCATTAGAGATTTCTGACAAAAGAGAGGATTACTAAATGAAAAAAACAATTATTGCTCCGTCAATTCTTGCGGCTAATTTTGCTTATTTAGATCGTGAGATTAAGAAAATAGTCGCTGGTGGC
Source organism: Bacilli bacterium (assembly GCA_035270925.1). GTDB lineage: Bacteria > Bacillota_I > Bacilli_A > RFN20 > CAG-826 > DATESG01. The sequence continues at coordinate 516 of DATESG010000001.1, forward strand.
GCTCAATACTTACATTTTGATGTGATGGATGGACATTTTGTTCCTAATATTTCTTTTGGAGTACCAATTCTTAACTCAATTAAGGGAAAATATCCACTGTTAAATGATGTACATTTAATGATTTCTGAACCAGGTAAATATGTTGAAGCATTTGCTAAAAATGGCGCTGATATCATTAACTTTCATTATGAAGCACTTGCTAATGATGTAGAGCGTTGGGCTTTAATTGAAAAAATACAAAGGCTCAATGTTAAAGTCGGAATGACAATCAAACCTAAGACTAACGTCAAAGTATTATTACCTTTTATCGAACAATTGCACTTAGTCTTAATTATGAGCGTGGAACCAGGTTTTGGTGGTCAAGGCTTTATCCCTTCGTCATTAGAAAAGGTCGATACTTTAAGAAAATATATTGATGAGCATAATTTTAAGACACTAATTGAAATTGATGGGGGAATCAATGATGTGACTGGCGCACTAGCTAAGAAGGCTGGCGCAGACATCCTTGTTGCCGGTTCATACCTATTTTCATCTCGCTCAATTAAAAAACGAATTGCAGGACTGATCAATGATTAATATCCTGCTTGAAACCGGAACAATGTTAACAGGAAGTTTAATTGTTGCAATCATGGCGATGGGCTTCACGATTATATTTGCAATTAACAGTTTTCGCATCAAACAAAGAAGAGAATACTCATTTCTTAATGAATTTCCCTTTGAGCTGACGCAAGGAGTGGGAATTAGCTTTACGCGCTATATGCATGCTCTAGTATTACTGTTCAGCACAATGATGATATTCTTCGGCTTTTACCGCATTGAATATGTGCTTGCACACTTTAGTGGACTCGTTTTCTTAATTAGCTGGACCGCGACCGCCTTTTTGATCTACTTAATATTTATTGTGAAATTCTCGTCCGTCAAACGCCACTTGATGATTAGCGCACTGTTCTTTTTATTTACAATCCTCAATGGTTTGATGTACGGGCTTTATTTACAGTTATCGCCAGTCTTTATGATTGATAAGACCTATGCCATTATTTCCTATATCCTTGCGGCCTTAGCGCTGATGTTCGTCGTTAACCCTAAACTTTCCCACTGGTCATATATGGATAAAATTGAGCAACAAGATGGAACTATTATTGTCCTAAGACCAAAACTATTTGTGCTCGCCTTCACTGAATGGGCCTTAATTATTATTAATATTCTCTTAATGATTAACATATATTTCTCCTCGTTTGCTAGTTAATTCGCTTACGAACACTAAAAAAGCCCAGTCATTTATATGTGACTAGGCTTTTTTAGTTATTGTTAATTATAATTTATTAAGCTTTTTGGTTTTTAACTAAGGTCTTATAGGCACGGGTTGACATCCGTACAGTTTGAACTCTGCCATCAACTTCAACTTTAAAAGATTGTAAATTAACACCCCAACGGCGTCTTGTTGCACGTAGTGAGTGACTACGATTGTTTCCACTTAAAGGACCTTTTCCGGTCACTGGACAAAATCTTGACATATATATTCCTCCATACTCTCTTGTAATCTTTAAAAGTTTATCACAAGCCCTATTTATTTGCAATCAATTACTTATAATTTTACACGCGGAAATTTGGTCTGATATTCTTCTTTTGAAATGAGGTTTTTACACCGTTCCAGGGTCTTACTTAGTAGCAGTTCATCTTTATCTAAAACGAGAAAACGTGAGTCGCCACGATCTGTATAAAATAACAATGTTTTGTGCTTTTTAGTGTATTGTTCATCAATATAAAGAATTGAAGCATAATTGTAGTTTAACCGTGTTTTACCCTTAAGATGAACAAGATGATTTTTGTGAATTTCGTAGCTATTATAACGAACTCCTAAATAGATAAATATGCTAAATGCAATGGTCCAAAGCGCAAGCGAAATGTAGTGAAAAGTCGTTGGCGGCCAAGTAAAACCAATCGGAAAATAGGTGACTACATTTATCAACAGGTAAAGAATCAAATAGGGAATAACTGTGCGGGCAATACGTGGCTTTAGTTTCATAAAAAGATTATAGCAAATATTACGTATAATTTTATTATAAAAGGGCTTATTTTCGTTTAATTGTGCATATT
>DATESG010000002.1:0-12613 GCA_035270925.1 Bacilli bacterium
GGACTTATCTGATGGCGAATTAGATAAATTAAAAAATTATTTAATTAAGAACAAGATTGAAGTTCTGATTGAAGAAGATATCGAAGACGAAATTGACGAGAAGTTGTTAGAAAAAGATTTCGCTGATGACGAAGATATCGTTTTCGAAGAAACATTCGATAGCAGTGATGACGAAGAAGCTGGTGATGAATTCACCCGCTCACCATTTGTCGATCGTTATCAAAGTGTTTCAAGCAGTGAAGTTAAATCAAGTGATTCTGTTAAGTTATATCTCCATGAAATCGGAAAATTCGAATTACTTAAGGCTGATGAAGAAGTAGAATACGCCAAACGTTATAAAGAAGAAGGCGACCCAGATGCTAAAAACGAATTAATCAATCGTAACCTACGTCTTGTTGTTAACCTTGCAAAAAAATATTCACATAGTAATATGCAATTCCTTGATTTAATCGAGGAAGGTAACATCGGACTTATTAAAGCTGTTGAAAAATTCGATTATACAAAGGGATTTAAGTTTTCCACTTATGCAACTTGGTGGATTCGTCAATCAATCACAAGAGCGATTGCGGACCAAGCCAGAACAATTCGTATTCCTGTCCATATGAACGAAACAATCAATAAAATCAGTAAGGCCCAACGTGAACTAGTTCAAGAATTAGGCCGTGAACCAACACATGAAGAAATCAGTAAAAAGCTTGAAGGCAAGTTTACGCCTGAAAGAATTCTAGAGATTCAACAAATCGCAATGGAACCAGTCAGCTTAGAATCGCCAATTGGGGAAGAAGATGATTCCCATCTTGGTGACTTTGTTGAAGACAAAGAAAATGAAACACCAACACAATTCACGAGAGCATCCTTATTAAGTGATGAACTGCGTGATTTGATGCAAGATTTAACGCCAAGAGAAGAACGCGTTATTATTCTACGCTACGGCTTAGAAGATAATCGGCCACGTACCCTTGAAGAAGTTGGGAAAGAATTCGGAGTCACACGAGAACGTATTCGTCAAATCGAAGCCAAAGCAATTAGAAAACTTCGTCACCCATCAAGAACCAAACGGCTACAAGGCTACCTTAATAAGGGTTAAACTATGGAAAAACTTCCATTGCGCCTTTTGGCGGTCACTGAATATATAGATCACGGTGATAAAATTGCCGATATTGGCAGTGATCATGGATTACTTCCAATTTATTTAGCCGCACATGGTCACGGCGATATATACGCTTCTGATAATAAAAAAGGGCCTTATAATCGTCTACAGGCTCGAATTTTGACGAGCGGATTTCAAGATAAAATTGAGGTTCAACTTGCTGATGGGCTCGATAAACTTCCTAGCAAGATCGACACAATTGTAATTGCGGGAATGGGCGGAGATTTGATTGCAAGCATCTTATCATTAGGTCAAGACCATCTTGATCATATCAAGAAGTTAATTCTTGTTCCCCATGGGGCCGAACCTGAACTTCGAAAAGTAATTTCATATCTAGGGTTTTCAATCCAAGACGAACAAGTAATTGAAGAAGATGATAAATTTTATGAAGTAATTTATGCGACTAACGAACCTTGTTTCGTGTGCGGAATCGATTCAACATTCGGTCCAGTCAATATTAGAAAGAAAACTCCAACCTTTATCAAAAAGTGGACGGAAGAGCATAGTAAGCTCGAAAACATCCTCCAGCAACCAGGAATCCCTGAACAACGTAAAAACGAACTAAATGGGCTTAAAAAGCTTATATATGACGTTATTACGACCAAAGGAGATCAACAAGATGATTAAAACGAGAACCTTGCTTTCAAAACTTTCAAAAAAGTTTCCTAAACGCCTTGCAAGAAAGAATCACGACTTTGTCGGATTAATGGCGGGAAAACTCCCAGATAGCGTCCAACGCATATATTTGTGCCTCGATTTCGACCAAAGCATTCTCGAGGACGCTAAAGCCTTCAATCCTGATTTGATTATCTCGCACCATCCGCTCGTTTATGGGACAAGAAGTAAAGTATTCAAACGCGACGCCGCCAAAAAAGATTTAGTCTTACATCTTGATAAAATAAATCTACCAGTTTATTCCTTTCACACAAACTTTGATGAAGGTGAAGATGGAATGAATGATGCATTAACGGAAAGATTGGGTTTATTAGACGTTAAACCGCTTATTGGCAATCCGATGGCACGTGGTGGTCGTCTACCAACTCCGATGGAAGTCGAAGAATTTGCCGCTTGGGCAACGAACAAACTAGATGCTAGATATGGTTTACTAACCGCGGCTGGAAAGAAGATGATTAGCACAGTTGCCATCATTGGTGGTGGCGGTTCAAGAAGTTGGGACATCGCCAAAAGTGAAGGATATGATATCTTCATCAGCGGAGATGCACCTCACCATGTCAGAAGAGACGTCACATTAAACGAGTTCAACTATCTAGATTTACCTCATGAAATTGAAGCAATATTTATGGAGAGAATGAATAAGATTCTCCTAGATATAGACCCTAGTCTTGAAATAAGAAGTATCAATCACGAGAAACAGCCAAAATTAGTCTAAATCAGCAATTTTAGTCGATAAGTAAAAATATAGTAATATTAAAGTATATAAATAGTAGTTTTTATAACAAAGAAAGTGAGGTCCTATGAGCAAGTTTACACAATATGCACTCTCAGAAGGTCTGATAGAAGCATTAACTTCATTAAAATACATCGATATGACACCGGTCCAAGAAGCCGTAATTCCTCAAATTTTAAAAGGGGAATCACTTCTTGTTAGATCACAAACTGGCAGTGGCAAAACCCACGCCTTCCTTGTTCCTATTTTTCAAAAGTTAAATGAGAACGAAAATAAAGTTCAAGCGATAATCATCGCGCCAACCCGTGAGTTAGCAAAACAAATTTATGACTTTGCGGTCGAAATTAATAAAAATTACAAAAACTTACGAATCTTACTTTTAGCCGGTGGACTAGAAAAGAGTCGTAACTCCGAAAGATTAGCGCTAGGCCCACAATTAGTTATCGCGACTCCGGGCCGACTTAAGGATGTTGGCTTTATCAATAGCGTGATTTCACTTGAAACCGTCCATACGATTGTCCTTGATGAAGCAGACATGCTTATGGATCAAGGTTTCTTTGAAATGGTCAGTGAGATACTTGTCAGTCTTAAAAGCGCCCAAATTCTTGTTTTTAGTGCAACGATTCCTGTAAAATTAAATCATATAATCGAAAAGTTTGTCGGTAAAAGCAATGTTGTCAATATTGATAAAGAACAAAAAACCAGTGGTCAAGTATCGCACTATGCAATTGATATCCACCACAAGAGTTATCTAGAAGCAACTGCCGACTTTATTAATTGGAAAAAACCATATTTTCTCCTGATCTTTGCCTCAAGTAAGAAAGAGGTAATTGAACTTTACCAATACTTAGTCGAACGTAAATTTAAAGTCGGACTAATTCATGGGGATTTACAAAGTAGAGAACGTAAATCAATGCTAAAACGTATTAAAAATGATGAATTCCCAATTGTTGTCGCTAGTGACATCGCCGCTAGAGGCATGGATATAAGCAATATTTCTGAAGTATTGAGCATTAATCTTCCTAATGATTTAGATTATTACTTCCATAGAGCTGGCCGCACAGGTCGTTACGACAAGAGCGGCGATAGCTACGTTTTCTATGATCATGATTCATTTCCAGAGATTGAAAAGTTAGAACAACATGGCATTAGCTTTGATTTCCTTCAATATCGTGGCAATGAGTTTATAGAAAAGGAACTAAAACGTCGTTCGGCCCGCCCAAACAGTGTTGATCGTATCGATGATGAACTAAGAGCCAAAATCACCTTTGTTAAACGCCAAAACCAAACTGACAAAGTTAAACCTGGATATAAGAGAAAAGTTCAAAAGGCTGTCGCAACCGTAAAAAGAAAATATCGTCGGAAACTGATCAATGACAAAGTCATGGAAACAGTCCGAAATGTGAAACGTAAAGAAGCTAGGGATGAATAAGGTCATTATTGGCTCACATGTAAGTCTTAGCGCCCCCGACTTTTTTGTTGGGAGTGTCAAAGAAGCCTTAAGTTATGGGGCAAACACCTTGATGTTTTATACAGGTGCTCCTCAAAACACAATTCGCCGTGATACAAGTGAGTTTAAAATTGCGGAGGCCAGTGAGTTACTACGCGAAAGTGGCATTATAAAGTCACATATCGTCGCTCACGCTCCTTATATTATTAATCTTGGCAACACAACTAAGCCCGAAACATTTGAGCTTGGGGTCAGGTTTTTAAAAGAGGAACTGATCCGTGTTCATGACTTTGGCGTCGGCGTCGTCGTCTTACATCCTGGAGCTCACGTAGGTGCTGGCGAAGAAGCCGGAATTGCCCAAATTATTAAAGGGTTAAATCTCGTTCTTGACGAAGATAAGACGGGTGTCGTGATTGCTTTAGAAACAATGGCAGGTAAAGGTAGCGAAATTGGTCGGACTTTCGAACAACTTGCGGAAATTATCAAAGGTGTGACTAAAAATGAACAACTTGGGGTGTGTTTAGACACTTGTCATATCAACGATGCCGGCTACAACGTTCATGATGTTGAGCAAATAATCAATGATTTTGATGCTATTATTGGTCTAGAGCGACTTAAAGTCATCCATATTAATGATTCAAAGAATCCAATTGGCGCCCAAAAAGATCGGCACGAAAATATTGGCTATGGCACGATTGGCTTTGAGACAATTAATCAATATGTCCATCATCCTCGACTTATTAATGTGCCAAAAATCCTTGAAACTCCATATATTGATAAAGTTGCTCCCTATAAAAGGGAAATATCCATGCTTAAAGCCGGTGTATATCAAGCAAACTGGCGTGAGTAAAGTTATAAAAAAATGAAGATATGGACGTTTTTTCTAAACAGTCGAAGCAAAGACATCAAAGCTTAGAAAAAATATTAGTCGAACAGCAAAAAAATAATACAATTAATAGTAATTATGATATAATCTTTAGGACCGGAGGTGAATTATATGCGTGATAACATTCTATTAAAATGCACAGTCTGTGGTGAAGAAAACTACATTACAAGCAAAAATAAGAAAACTCAAACTGAACGGATTGAAAAGATGAAATATTGCTCCCGTTGCAATAAACCAACAATCCACAAAGAAAAGAAATAAAGCTTCGGCTTTATTTTTTTGCAAAAGGGCTTACTAGTTTTAAACTAGAAAAAAGTCTATAATATCCATAAATAGGAGGATAGCAAAATGATTAATGTTACAGAACTTAGACCTGGTAACTATTTTACCGAAGAAGGTAACTTATATAACGTCATCGAAATCTTGTTAAACAAGACTGCCATGCGTAAGATGGTTGCCAAACTTAAAGTAAAAAACGTCAGAACTGGCTCAACAACCGAATTATCATATAACTCGGGTTATGCAATTGAGCGCATCAATATCGATAAAAAGAAGATGCAATATCTTTATGATACCGGTGATGCACTTGTATTCATGGACAACGTAAGTTATGAACAAATTGAAATTCAAAAGAACCTATTGGAATGGGAATTAAATTTTCTTGTCGTCAATAGTGAAGTTGAAATCGCAATGTATGAAGATGAGGTCTTAGGCCTTACACTTCCTGCAAAAATGGTGCTTAAAATCACCGAATGTGCACCAGGTGCCAAAGGTAATACCGTCACAAACGCAACTAAAGATGCGATTGTTGAAACCGGCTTACGTTTACGCGTTCCGCTCTTTATTGAAGAGGGTGAAAGCGTAACTGTCAGAACCGATAACGGTGCTTATGATGGCCGTGCCAAGGAGGAATAGTTATGTTTTTAATCTCAACCGGCGCTTTTATTGGCGCAGTCGTTGGCGCATTATTAGGCGGGCTTGTCGCGGGTTACTTTATCGCCCAAGCGGTCTTTAAAAACCAACTCAAGAAGAATCCACCAATTAATGAAAAACAAATTCGTGTGATGCTCTCATCGATGGGTCGGAAGCCAAGTGAAGCTCAAGTTCGTTCAATTATGCGCTCGATGCAAAACGAAGCAGGAAAATAATCTTAAAATAACATTTAAAAAGCGGTGTCAATAAAATGAACACCGCTTTTATTTTTTGCTTAATTTAGTTTTTTCGTGGCTCGCCAATGCGGCGTTCAGTCCCAGCAAAAATGCGCTTGATATTATCTCTATGTCTTACAACCAGTAAGACTGAAATGAAAGCAAAAGCAATGTAAAACCAGACCATATCGATAATTGTTCCCGCATACATTGTTAAGTTCGCAACGCTAGGGAAGATGAATATCCAGCCATAAAGCATAAAGGCCACTGAAGTTAGAACACTACCCAAAGAGACCATTTTCTTCCAGCCGATCATTCCAAAGAAGATTGTGATACTAACGATTGTCACGAGCCAATTAGTCGCAAGGGCAAATCCAACAAAAATCGAAACAACCTTGCCACCTTTGAAACCGTAGAAAATTGGGAATGCATGTCCAAGGGCTGTAGCGATGATCGCCGCATAGACTGTTGGTCCCGCCCAGGCAATATTTCCGAGTGCCGTATGCGTTAAAACTAACGTAATTGTCCAATAAACGACAATGGCTTTTAAAACATCTAAAAAGATTACTAAGAAACCACCTTTACGGCCCAAAACACGGGTTGCATTTGTGCCACCGGCATTTTTAGAACCATAGAGACGAACGTCCTTTTTGTAAAAGGTCTTTCCAATAATTAATGCAAATGATAAAGAACCAATTAAATAGCCTAGAGCAATCCCACCGAGTAGAATTAGTATTTTACTAAATATATCCATTTTTTCCTCCAACCTATCTAGTATACATATAATATTATTTCTTGTATAAAATATAGCAAATTTTTGCTACAATGCTATATGTATTATAGAAGGAAATTCGTATAAATGAGCAATAATGAAAACAACACACAACAATACAATGCCGACTCTATCGATGTTTTAGAGGGCCTTGAAGGCGTCAGAAAACGCCCTGCAATGTATATTGGTTCGACAAACAATGTCGGATTACACCATTTAGTATGGGAAGTTATTGATAATTCTGTTGATGAAGCAATGAGTGGCTATGGTGATAAAATCACGGTCACAATCCATAAAGACAATTCGATATCAATCCAAGATGATGGGCGCGGGATTCCAACAGGGATTAACAAAAAAACTGGCCTCCCAGCAATTCATTTGATTTTTTCTACCCTCCATAGTGGTGGTAAATTTACGGAATCAGCATATAAAACAAGTGCTGGTCTCCATGGTGTTGGTGCGAGCGTGACCAATGCCCTTAGTGAATTTCTTGATGTCACTGTCTGGCGGGACGGTAAAATTTTTCACACCCGTTACGAAAATGGCGGTAAGTTAGTTGTCCCTTTAGAGATACTCGGTAACAGTAATCGGCATGGTACACTTGTGCATTTTAAACCAGACATTACGATTTTTAAAGCAATCGATTTTAAATGGGACACCATCACGAATAGACTTCAAGAAAGTGCTTTCTTACTTAAAAAGGTCCATTTTTACATCAAAGATGAAAGAACCGGCCTCGAAGAAGACTTTTATTATGAAAATGGCCTCTTTGAATATATTGGGATTGTTAATCAAAATAAAACGCCAATGAGCGATATCATCTATTTTGAAGATGATTACCGTGGCAATGGGATGAATAAGTCGGAAGAACCTATGCATATGGAAATTGCGATGCAATATTCACTGAATGATTATGAGGAAACAATTCTCTCCTATGTTAATAACATTCGCACCAAAGATGGCGGCACCCACGAAACAGGCTTTAGAACAAGTTTAACGCGGGCGGTTAATGATTTTGCGACGGAAAATGGCTTGTTAAAAAACAAGATGAAATTAGAAGGTAGTGACATCCGTGAAGGTCTGACGGCAATTATTTCGCTAAGAATCCCTGAAGGTATCCTCGAGTTTGAAGGCCAAACTAAGGGTAAATTAGGGACCCCTGAAGCGCAAAGTGCGGTAAATACTTTCTTTTATAACAAATTTATTTATTATCTCCATGAGAACGCTGAATTTGCGATCAACCTTGTTCGCAAGTGTATTGATTCACAAAATGCGCGTGCTGCGGCCCGTAAGGCCAAGGAAAACCTTAGAAAAACGAGAAAGCCACGTGATGAATTGATTTTAAGTGGCAAGTTAACACCAGCCCAAAGTCGTGAGTTTCATCTCAATGAACTCTTCATTGTTGAGGGCGATAGTGCCGGTGGGACCGCGAGAACTGGTCGTGACCGCAAACATCAAGCAGTTTTGCCTTTAAGAGGAAAGCCACTGAATACTGATACTAATACAATGGAAAAAATGCTGAAGAATGAAGAATTTGCGACGCTAATTAACACGATTGGAGCTGGTTATGGCCAAGAGTTTGATCGTAGTGATTCACACTATGGTAAAATCATTATCATGACAGATGCCGATACCGATGGCGCACATATTCAGACCTTATTATTAACGTTTTTCTATCATTATATGAAACCATTAATTAAAGCAGGCATGGTATATATTGCCGTTCCACCTCTTTACCGTGTTGGGAAATTCGTCAATAAGGAATTTAAATATAAATATGCTTGGGATGAAGCTTCCTTAGACGCGGTCAAAAAGGAAATTGGCGTTGGCTTTAAAATCAACCGCTATAAAGGTCTTGGTGAAATGAATGCCGAGCAACTTTGGGAAACAACGATGAATCCAGCTTCCCGGACTTTAATTCGCATTAATATTGATGATCCACTTCAAGTTGAAAAACGCGTCTCGATCCTCATGGGGAAAGATGCAAGCAATCGCCGCAAGTGGATTGAAGAGAATATCGACTTTAATGAAGTTGACACTTTCATTAAGGAGGTCAAATAATGGCAAAGAAAAAAATTGCGCCAAAACAAGAAGTTGAAATCAAAGAACACTTTTTGGAACTTCCAATGGACGAAGTCATGGGTGATCGCTTTGGCAAATATGCTAAGGAAGTCATTCAAAATCGGGCCATCCCCGACGCAAGGGACGGACTTAAACCTGTTCAACGCCGGATAATTTTTGCAATGTACGATGAAGGCAATCTTTTTACACGTCCAATGAAAAAATGTGCTCATACAGTCGGAGCAGTCATGGGAAAATATCACCCACACGGTGATAGTTCTATTTACGAAGCGCTCGCAAGAATGAGTCAAAGTTGGAACCTTAGATATCCAATTATCGATTTCCAAGGTAATAACGGTAGTATCGATGGCGATTCACCAGCGGCTTATCGTTATACGGAAGCACGCCTTAATCAATTTGCTGAACTGCTCGTGCTTGATATTGAAAAAGACACTGTTGATCAACAATTAACTTTTGATGATACGCTTTTTGAACCTACAGTCTTACCAGCCAGATTCCCTAACCTTTTAGTTAATGGTAGCCAAGGCATAGCCGTTGGTGTGGCCACAGAAATACCTCCTCATAACTTAAGAGAAGTGATTGATGCGATTATCTACCGCGTAAACCATAAGCATTGTACAATCGCTGATTTACGTGAATTTATTAAAGGCCCTGATTTCCCTACCGGGGGTAAGGTCTTTATTGGCGAGGGCCTTGATTTAATCTATCAAACCGGTCGCGGTAAAATTGAAATTGAAGCCAAGACCGAAATTGTTAATGACAAACTTTCTAACCTTATTGTTATTCACGAGATACCTTATCAAACAAATAAATCCACCTTGTTAAGAGAGATGGGTATCATCGCGAACAACAAGCGTGTTGATGGCATTATTGAAGTTAGGGACGAAAGTGATCGAACAGGATTACGGATTGTCGTTGAAGTCAAAAAAGAAGTAAATGCTGAAATTATACTAGAATACCTACTAAATAAAACCCAATTACGTACTAATTACTCCGCTAACGTCGTGGCTATTGCTGATAACCGGCCAAAAACATTAAATCTGCTTGATTTGATTGATGCTTACTTGGTCCATCAAATTAGTGTGATTACGCGCCGTTCAGCGTTTGATTTAGCCAAGCAAGAGAAACGTTTACATATCGTTGCTGGCTTAATTAGGGCCATTAGTGTCGTTGATGAAGTTGTTAAAACAATTAGAGCTAGTAAAGATAAGGCCAATGCTAAAGAAAACATCATGGCACAATTTGCTTTCAGCAGTGAACAAGCCGAAGCAATCGTGATGTTGCAACTTTATAAATTAACTAATACTGATATTACAACGCTCGAAAACGAAAAGGCCGCGCTTGAAAAAGAAATTCAACAACTAAAAGATATTTTAGCGAATGAAAAAACGCTAAATAAATTGTTAATTAACGATTTAAAAGAAATTGCACTCAAATATGGTGATGAACGTCGGACCAAAATTGTTGAAAAAGGTGAAGTTATCACTGTTGATAAACGTGATCTTATTGCTGAAGAAGATGTGATGATTGCGCTTACTAGAGATGGCTACATTAAACGCAGTTCCCTTAAATCGTATCGTAGCAGCGGCGAAAACGCCTTACCTGCTATTAAAACAGGCGACTTATTCATGCTTGTGGATATGGCCTCGACTAAAGATACTCTAATTGCCTTTACGACCCTTGGCAACTATTTGTTTATCCCTATTTATGAAATCAGTGATAGTAAATGGAAGGATGAAGGTAAATACCTCAGTTACATTGTTACTTTGAATAATGATGAACGGATCGTCCGGACCTTTATTGTTAAAGACTTTAGAAGTGACCTTAATTTCGTGATGGTCACGAAAAAAGGCCTGATTAAACGTAGTCCTGTCAGTGAATTTACTGCTCAAAGATATTCACGTCCATTAACAGCGATAAAACTCGGCAAAGGTGACCGCTTAGCGGATGCAGCGCTTACAAGTGGTAATAGCGAAGTCCTTGTGGTTGCCAGTAACGGCGTTGCAAGTTTTTATAATGAGAATGATGTCACGCTTGTTAGTCTTAAAGCTGCTGGGGTTAAAGCAATCAGCAAACTAAAAGGTGCGCATATATGTGGACTTGTTAGTGTGTGGAGCAATGAAAAAATCCGTATTGGCTTTGTGACTGATAATGCCCACCTCAGAATATTTGATACAAACAACTTTGAAGTAACAGCCCGTTTAGGTAAACTCCAAAGTGTGATGCGTGTGTTTAAGAGTGATTCGCATGATATTGTTGGTCTCTTTACTTATCCAAAGAACAAGGATAAACCCGTGGTTAATCTTCTGACTTCGGCTAATAATATTTTACCAGTCGAACTTGAAGAAGTGAGACCAATGCCGCTAGATAAATATGCCAAACGCAACCTAGATAACCTAAGTGATGATGAAAGTATCCTCGGAGTATTCACGCTCGAAGCTAAAACAATCGATGATAAGGTTAAAAGTGAAGAGCCACCACAAAAAGTCGCATCTGCAACCGTGAGCACCTCAATCGATGATGATGCTTATGAGCAAATCTCCATCTTCGACGTTATTGACGAAGAATAAAAAAAACCGATCACATTAAGTTGTGGTCGGTTTTCTATAATATTAAGTTTAGTAAGCTTCCGCTTGTTGTTGGATCAACTGTTTTAAGAGCCTCAATAATATTTACAAAATAAATTACCAAGAAGACCCCGAGCAAGATAAGTGATACTAGTATGAAGACTTTATCCTCCTTACGCGGTTTAATCGGTGAATAAATTTCGCTTTTACGATAGAAATAATAAGTAATTGCAACAATGGGAAACCCAAGAAGTGGATTAAAAAGCCCAATTATCAAGCCAATTGTTGTGAAAATGCGGTTTTTATAGTAGTTAAATTTAATTAATTTTTCAAATGCTTCATTCATGTCTTTTATTATATATGAAACAAGACGTTTTTATAAGACTAATAATTTGATTAGCCCTAGAAGAAATTAGCCATTAGCAAAAACTCGATTTTTTTTCGCAAAGGTGTAAAAAAGTGGGCAAACCCTTAAAACAATTTATCAATATGGTTAATTTTAGGACAATCCGGTTTATTCGTTCAAAAAGTCATGGTTTTCGTGTAAAATAATATCGAGGTTATTATGAAAAAATTCACCCCAACTTATCACGCCAAATCAATCTATGAAGTACCACTCGATTTTTTTAAAAACGAGGGTATTTTAAATATCCTTGTAGATCTAGATAATACGCTCGCCTCCTACAAGCAACATCAAGCTGATGAAAAGGCAAAAGCATTTGTAGAATCAGCTTTAAATGCTGGATTTAATCTAATAATAGTTAGTAATAATCGGGGTGAAAGAGTAAAGTCTTATGCCGCGAGTCTCGGCATAGAATATCGCGCGGATATGAGGAAGCCCTTAAAATTTAAATTTAATCGCATTTTAAATGAGAAAAAATTTGAAAAACATGAGACAATATTAATAGGAGATCAACTTCTAACTGATGTCTTTGTTGCTAATCGGGTTGGAATCAAGTCGATGCTCGTCGACAAGTTAGTTGTCGAAGACCAATGGACGACCAGAATCAATCGATTATTAGAAAGACCAATCAGAAAACGACTAATACGTAAAAATCAATTAAAGAATTGGAGGGATACATATGGGAAACAACGATAAAATTGTCCGTTGCCCAGGCTGTGGGGCAATTCTTCAGTCTGACTATCCGGG
>DATESG010000003.1:0-4658 GCA_035270925.1 Bacilli bacterium
ATCTATATAAAGAAGAGTGATCAAATTAGCGAATTCTTAATTTTCGTTGGTGCTAGTAACGCAAGTTTAGAATATGAAAGCATTAGAATTGATCGAGATATGCAAAACATTACGAATCGAATGTTTATTTGCGATAACGCAAATTATCAAAAGACTGTTAAAAGCGCGAATGAACAAATTGCTAATATCGAGATAGTTTCCAAATATTATGGTGAAAAACCGCTAGGTAATGAAAAACTTGGAGCATTGATGAAATTGCGCCTTGAACACGAAGATGCCAATCTTCAAGAACTAGCCGATTTGTTGAGTGAAAAACTAAATACGGAAAAGCCGATCAGTAAAGGCAATATCAATCATCTATTTATTAAACTCAAAAGTCTCGCTGAACCATATAAAAATCGGGGATAAACTCAATGGAAATCAAACAGTCACTCGGAATTAAAATTCGTGAAATTAGAAAAAAACGTAAATGGAGTTTACTCGAATTTTCTTTGCGGGCAAACATTAATCGAAATTACCTTGGTGATCTTGAAAACGGACGAAGAAATCCGACGCTAGAAATCCTAGAGAGGCTGGCAAAGGCTTTTAATATGTCAATTAGTGAGTTAACTTTCGGACTAGAAATCATCAACGAGAAGGAAAATCGGTAAAAAAATCCCTAACTTTAAAAAAGATGCATTGTTTTCAAATAACTTTATTGTTTTTATACAAATAGTCTGAAAATAGTAGTATAATTTAATCGCAAACATAAGAAGGAGGACATAACATGTCAATTAAAGTTGCAATTAATGGATTCGGACGGATTGGTCGCTTATCATTCCGCAGAATTGCTGAATTAGAAAATATGGAAGTCGTGGCGCTCAATGATTTAACCGATGCTGCCAACTTGGCTTACCTCTTAAAGTATGACTCCGCTCATGGCCCATTCGCGGTCAATGATATTTCTGTCAGTGCTGATGGAAAAGCGATTGTCTACAAAGGAAAAGTAATCCCTGTCATCGGCGAAAAAGATGCTACAAAGATCGATTGGTCAAATTATGGCGTTGATATCGTTTTAGAATGTACAGGTCGCTATAAAGGAAAAGAAGATGCTAGCGTTCACCTTGATCCAGGTGTCAAGGGCGTTATTATCTCCGCTCCATCAGATAGTTCAACACCAACATTTGTCTATGGTGTCAACTCCGACAAACTAACTAAAGAAATGACCGTCATCAGTGGCGCGAGTTGTACAACCAACTGCTTAGCCCCTGTTGCTAAATTATTAAACGATAAATTTGGGATCGAATCAGGCTTTATGAGCACGATTCACGCTTATACTAATGATCAAGCTATTCTTGATTTACCAAAATCGAACTTCCGTCGCGGTCGCGCGGCGGCTCAAAACATCGTTCCATCATCAACTGGTGCCGCTAAAGCCATCGGCTTAGTTATTCCAGAATTAAAAGGTTTACTTGATGGAGGGGCCTTCCGTGTTCCAGTTTTAGATGGATCACTCGTTGATTTAACCGTCGTCTTAAAGAAATCAGTCACCGAAGCCGACATTAACAAACTTATGAAGGATGCTTCTAAAGGTGTCTTCAAAGATATCTTAGCCTATACCGAAGATGAAATCGTTAGTAGCGATATCATCGGTGCAACCGCAGGTAGTATCTTTGACGCAACAGGAACTAAAGTTTTAAATACCGAGGGTGGCAAACAACTTGTCAAATTAACAGCTTGGTATGATAACGAATATAGTTATACCTGCCAATACATTCGCCTTGCTGAACACCTCGCGAAAGTTCACGGCTTGAAGTAGTCGTTCTAACGAGATTTAAGAGCGCCTTCGGGCGCTTTTATTCTTTTAAATTAAACAATGGAGGGTATATGAAAACAATTAAAGACTTAGATGTTAAAGGAAAACGTGTCTTAGTCCGGGTCGACTTCAACGTTCCCCGTAAGGGTGAAACAATCACTGACGATAATCGTATTGTTAGTGCACTACCAACAATTAAATATTTACTCGAAAAAGGTGCCGCCGTTATTTTGTTTTCGCACTTGGGCAAGATCAAACATAAATTAAGCGCTGAAGAAGTTGATGTTGCGAAAAAGAAAAACAACATGGTCTCAATTGCTAAACGCCTGGGTGAACTTCTGGGTGCTGATAAAGTTTCATTCTCACCAGACTCAAGTGGCCCGTCGGCGCAAAAGTTTGTGCAAATGCTTCAACCTGGCGAAGTTTTACTTTTACAAAACACCCGTTATGAAAAAGGTGAAGAGAAAAACGATGAAGCCTTATCCAAAGAATGGGCTTCATATGCTGATGCCTATGTAATGGATGCCTTTGGCAGTGCCCACCGTGCTCACGCCTCGACCTATGGGGTCCCGGCGGTCTTAAAAGCCGAGGGAAAAGATGTGGCGGTTGGATTCCTTGTTGAAAAAGAAATCGAAGCTCTATCACGTTGTGTCGACGTCACAGCCGAAAATCGCCCTTATGTTGCTATTTTGGGCGGGTTTAAAGTTAGTGACAAGATTAAAGTAATTGATGCTTTACTTAAAAAGTGCGATAAAATCCTCATTGGTGGGGCGATGGCCTACACCTTCCAAAAGGCTTTAGGCTACGAAGTTGGCGTATCTCCAGTAGAAGTTGATCAATTGGATTATGCAAAAAGATGTTTTGCCGAGGCCAATGGTCGCATTGTCCTGCCAATTGATAGTGTCTATACCGATAAATTTGAAGGGTGGACGATCAAAGAAGTCAGTCCTGATGCAAATATTCCGGTCGGTTTTGAGGGAATGGACATCGGTCCTAAGACGAGACAACTATTTGTTAAAGAATTAGCCGGGGCAAAGATGGTGTTTTGGAATGGGCCTATGGGCGTGTTTGAACAAGCCGACTTTGCTGAAGGCACCAAAGCAGTCGCCCAAGCGATTGTCGAGCTACCGGGAGTCTTTAGTGTGATTGGTGGGGGCGATAGCGCTGCTGCCGCTGCACAATTTGGCTTCAAAGATCAATTTAGCCATGTCTCGACTGGAGGAGGAGCCTCATTAGAAATGATTGAAAATGATGGCCATCTCCCTGGTATTGACATTATAAAGGAGTAATTATGCGTACTAAACTATTAGTCGGCAACTGGAAGATGAACAAAACAAGAGCGGAAGCGTTAGAATTTGCCCACGCTTCGGTGGAACTCTTAAAGTTTGCCACAAGTAAAAATATTCAAATTGGCGTGACCCCAACTTATTTATCACTTGATGTGGTAAAAAAAGCTAATCCTAAATTAATCGTCGGCGCCCAAAATGTCCATTATTTAGAATCCGGAGCTTACACTGGCGAAATTTCAATTCCAATGCTTAAAGAAATTGGCATTGATTGGAGTCTTGTTGGTCATAGCGAAAGAAGAAGTTATTATAATGAAACAAACAAGAGCTGTAACGATAAGGTTAAAGCCTTATTAAGCCATAAGATGACTCCACTTTATTGTGTCGGTGAAACGCTTGCCGAGTTTGAAGCAGGAGCAACCAAACAAATCGTCGAGGCGCAAGTAAGAGAAGGCCTTTTGGGTGTGAGCCGTGAAGACGCTTTGAAACTTGTCGTCGCTTATGAACCTGTTTGGTCAATTGGAACTGGTAAAAATGCGAGCAAGGAAATTGCCGAAGATGTTTGTGGTTTTATTCGTGGGGTCCTTAGATCATTATTTGGGGACGTTAGTGAAAAGATTCAAATACTTTATGGCGGTAGTGTGAAGCCAAACAACATCAAAGAATATATGGCTGAGCCCAATATTGATGGTGCCCTTGTTGGTGGAGCATCGCTTGCGGTTGAAAGTTTCCGCCAATTAATTGAAAACATAGATTAATCCAGTTAAAAAAACACCGAAAAAGGCGAGGAAACTTGCCTTTTTTATAAGGTTTATGAGCATTTTTTAAATAAATAAAAAAAAGTAATCTTTTCACTTGAAATGGCATTGCCTTTATGATTAAATATGTAAAGCACGAACACAGTGCTAATCATCTGAAAAGCAAAAACAACGAAAAACAAACTTAAAAAAGTTTAAAAAGTAGTTGACTAAGCGGGTTCATGATGGTAACCTAGTAAAGCGTTAAACAATAACTCGAAACCCATTACTAAAGTAATAAGGGCCGGAAGTTAGTAAACGCAATTGATCTTTGAAAACTAAACAGATGTACAAATAAACAACGTCAATTTTTATAAACAAAAATAATTTATTAATATGAACTAGGAAATAAAACTTTTAGAGAGTTTGATCCTGGCTCAGGATGAACGCTGGCGGCGTGCCTAATACATGCAAGTCGTACGAGAGCTGAAGGAGCTTGCTTCTTCTACTCTAGTGGCGAACGGGTGAGTAACACGTGGGTAACCTGCCCTATAGTTTGGAATACCTAAGGGAAACTTTAGTTAATACCGGATAATGTTAGTGAGAGGCATCTCTTACTAAAGAAAGCAGCTTTTGCTGCGCTATTGGATGGACCTGCGGCGCATTAGTTAGTTGGTGAGGTAACGGCCCACCAAGACAAGGATGCGTAGCCGACCTGAGAGGGTGATCGGCCACAATGGGACTGAGACACGGCCCATACTCCTACGGGAGGCAGCAGTAGGGAGTTTTCGGCAATGGGGGAAACCCTGACCGAGCAACGCCGCGTGAACGATGAAGGTC
>DATESG010000004.1:0-2992 GCA_035270925.1 Bacilli bacterium
GTAATAAGGGGATCGACGATGAAAAAGTTAAAAAGGATAGTGGCTAACACTATTATTAAAGTCGAAAAGTTTTTCGATTTCGTTTATGAAATTTTTATGGAGGTTTTTCGCAAGTATTATCTTCAAATCGTTTTTGCGGTAATATTTTTAGTCTCGCTCCTGGTTCGCCTTGCATTCCTCGACTATTTAAGTGGTGATATGAACGGCGCACTCTTACCGTGGTTTAACTTCTTAAAAGGCAACGGCGGGTTTAAAGCAATGCAAACTTACCCATGGGACCCTTCCCTCATTTCTAAACCTGGTGATTATCCGGTTGCCTATATTAATGTGCTCGCCCTGCTTTCTTATCTCCCGATTGCGGGCATCGAAGTCATCAAATATTCCAGCATCGTCTTCGATTACATTTTAGCCTTTGGCGCAATTGCAATCATCCGGCTCTTTAATAAAAATTGGTCTTTTTCGCTGATTAGCTTTACTGTCTTCGTGTTCTTCCCGACGAGTATCTTAAACTCGGCACTATGGGGACAGGCCGATCAAATGTATGTCGGGCTTGTTGTTTGGACTTTATATCTCTTGCTTAAAAATAAACACTTCTCAGCCATGATTTTGCTCGGACTCGCCCTTGCAATTAAACTACAAACGAGCTTCTTCCTTCCAGTCCTAATCTTTATGTGGCTCAACAAGAAATTCAAACTACGGCTGTTTATAATTATGTTCTTAGCAATGTTTGCCACCTTTATACCAAGTTATATTGTTGGAGCGCCGTTTGAGATGCCCTTTAATATGTACCTTTTACAACTAACTGGCCTCTATAAGAGCGCAAACTATGGGGCGGGTTCAATTTATGCATTCTTTGAGTTCGGGCGATTAAAGGACGGAATTAACGCCGGCGCTGGTCTACTTGGCGCATTTGCGGCAATTGGCATGACCTTATTCGCTTTATTCCATTATAAAGTTGCGGCCACTCGTAAAAACATTATTTATGTTGCGGTCTTGTTTTCATTAATCTCCCCATTTGTCTTACCACATATGCATGAACGCTATTTTTACATGGCAGATGCCTTTGTAATTCTTTACGTCCTTGTTTACAGAAGAAAATATTGGCTGGGTCTATTAATGTCTTTTTCCTCAGTTTTAACTTATTCCCACTTCTTGATGGGCGGTTATATTTTTAAGTTCCTTGATCAGGATAGTGTGCGTTTAGCGGCCTCAATCAATTTATTTCTAATTGTTTACTTAATTTATGAAGCGCCTAAAATTCTTGAAAAGTATGAGGTTACGACTAACGACGTTAAAGTTACAATGGCGTAGTTATATCTTTCTTCTTCCGCGGACTCTTTAAGAATAAGACAACACCAATTGATGCCCCTAGAGTAATAACACCAAGCGGGATTCCTAAATTAAATGAAGTTTGAACATATTTAATACTAATTTTGTTGACCCCTTGAGTTGGGATTACAAAGGAGGTAAAGATATTTTGTCTTGTCGAAGTTTTAACGTATCTTCCGTTGACCGTCACTTTAATGTTTTGATCATAAGGGAGACTAATCAACATTGTTTGATTGTCGCTGCTGGTCGTAACTTCGGCTTCATAGGCTGAAGTTTTCTTTTGAAAAATTTCAACAGTCGCATTGGCCTTTATTGCGTCAATATACTCTTGTAAAACGACAAGGTCTTCATAATATATTGCTTCTTTTAGATAAACGTTATCCTTGGGTTCATCAATAAGAACGCTAAGACGGCCGTTAAGTGGACCTTTAGTCATCCCGTTAATTTGATATCCATGGTATGAGAAATATGTTTTATTTCGGCCGTTTTCACTTAGGCGGAGATCATTCGCATTTTTCGTGTGTATGTAGTAGTAATAGTTAGTATCGTGGTCAAAATCGACTTTATAACTAACCGCGCTGTTTTTTTCGGCTTTATACTCATATTCACTGTCGAGAACTTCAACGCCTGAAAGTGTCGTCGTATAAGTAGCTTTTTTAAAAATATCCTTTTGAACTCCGTCCCCATCAACAACACTATGAGTGAGGGCTTTGAAAATATTGTTTTGATATTCGAACATATCGAACCAATGAATCGTGTTATCGGGGAGATATGCACCTTCACCAACATAGTTATAATTTGTTGTCTCCATGGCAAATAAGAAGGGGAGTGCAAATTGGTTCTCGTAAATCGAGATGCCGTTTTGATCATAATTTAAGTTAGTGAGGGTCTTTACAAAATCAAAATTAACATTTTGGCCTTTGTCGATTAAATACTTAACACCTAGATATGCATTCATCGCTAGCGTTGAACCGTTAGCGTAGTTTAAATTAAACCCATTATAGTGATAACCAATTTTCTTTAAATAGTTCATTGTTGTTTGCTTTTCACTCGATGAATAATGTGAAAGTCCGTTGTAGCCATAATACATAGCATCGTTATTTGCGTTATTATAAGTGCCATCCCGGATAAAGGATTTTTCAAGACGATAAAGCCCTGGATCGCTCGTTTTAACAAAAGATACCGCATCAGCGAGCTTTTCATCTTCACGATACACTTCCATCGACTCGTGGTTGAGGGTCGTGTTGAAGGAGGCTAACACAATATTTGCATTAGCATAAACGTTACTAACACTCGCGACGAGCAACAAGAGTGTGATTGTTGAAGTTGTGACCTTAATCAAAAATGTTTGGTCTTTCTTGCGAGGATTTTTACTTTTGAAAATATTAGCTTTTAAGAGATAGATTGCTAAGAGTAAAATTATGCCGGTAAAGAAAAAAATCACACCGCTAGGATTAAAACTATAGTTATCACCCTTTAGCTTTAAGAGAAATAGCCCATAAATCACGAGGGGAACGAAGAAACTATACCAAGGTAATTTTTCAATTTTCTTAAATGACTCCGCGCCATAAAAAACAAGGAGGAAACCGAAAATAAAAGTATAACGACCTGGAAACCAATTTGGCGCTGGTCCCCCATGAAAGAGATGATCAAGCCCCTGATT
>DATESG010000005.1:0-2280 GCA_035270925.1 Bacilli bacterium
ATTTAACCTTCGTTTAATAGTTTACTATAAATGGAGAATCTTCACTTAAATAAATCTGATTCTCTCATTGTTTATTAATAAAAAGGTTCACTGTCAGGTGAACCAAACTACAAATTCTTAACGGCTACGCGCTCGTAAGACAAAGTAGATGATGCGGATAAAGATATAGATGAAATCGACAAAGAGATTAAACGCAAAGAAGACGGCAAGATTCTTGCTGGTCACACCAGCTTCACTTGCTTTGGCAACTTGCCATAAGTCGAAAAGTGTAATTAGCATCACAGCCCCAAACAATACGAAGCTGAGTAACCAGTCAAGACCACTGCTTTGTAAAAAGATATTAACAATCGACAAAATAATTCCACCGATTAAGAGCGTTCCACCGACAATGCCAGCGGGTCTTAGGTTGAGTTTGGTTTGTTTGGCAAATAAATACATTAAAGCAAAAAGAATCACGGTAATCGCTAAACTGGAAACTAGAATTTCAAACTCCATTAAGAGGACCAGAAAAGAAAGAACGATTCCCATGTTGGCGGCATAAAGTAGATAAGGCACGGTAATATTCTTTTCCGTTGGACCTTTTCTGATCACGCTGAACTGAATTACAATCACTAAAACAATTTGAATCACACTAGCTATCCCAAGCACAATCAGATAATTGTTCATTAAGGCTGTTTGTTCAGCATTGGTGCCCGCATTATTTAGTAGAGTATTAAATAAAAGTGCTAGTCCAATCGAGATAACACTAGTAAGAATTAACCCAATTGTGACCCAACCAAAGGTTTGCGCAAGTAAACTTGTTTTTTTGGCTTCCTTAGTAGTGCCATAAATATAATCTGCCATAAATTCCTCCATTAAAAAGTATAGAAATAGTTTAACATATGCAATAAAAAAAGGTAGTCGCAGTGACTACCTTAATTACTAAGATTATCTGTTATGCGCGAGGAAGACGACCTTGTGGTTGCATATCCATCATTCCGAGAATACCAGCAGCAGCGGCCCAGTCAAGATCACTAAGGTTTTCAGGCCAGTTTTCTTCAATCCAAGTTTCCGCAACTTCAGGACTTGGCCATTCTTCTTGCCATTCAACTGGTAGATCAGCAGGCCATTCATTATTATCGATTAGTGTTTGCATTTCAGTAGGCATTTCGGCTGGCCATGAATCGGCGACATAATCTAAAACTTCTTGTTGAGGTTCAGCAGGCCAATCCGCGATATATTCGGCGATTTCAGCTGGTACGCCAAGGTCTTCAAGTGAAGTGTTGGCGATTGAGGCTAAATCGTCTAAGCTAGTCCGATTAATTTTAAAATAGAATGATTTGGTTTTTTCGGCTCCACCGATTTTACCAGTTACATCAATTTTAATTTCTTTTTGTAATTGTTCAGTAATCTTAACAACATCCATTACTTCAAAACTACCACTGAGATAGTCAGCGAAGTTTGTAAGTGAAGAAGTGGCTTCCGTGTTTTCTTTAAACGCATAATCGCCAGTTCCAACGGGAATCATCACAAAGGCAGTTAAGCCCACGCCTTCTAACCCTGCAGGGGCGGCGCCACCCTCACCTAAATCGGCAAGGTCTTGTTCAAAGATGAGAAAGTTCGTTAAATCGGGTGAAGTAATTTCAAAGTTAACTGTTACATTAAACTGATCAAGAGTAATTGTTTTAGGAATTGCTAAAATGTTTTGAACATATTTAATGTCGGCTTGTTTGGCCCTTGTCGTTGGCATATGTTCATATTGCGCGAGTTCTTGAGTGTCTATATCTATATTATTGACAATGTAGGGTAAATCCATCGCTGCGGTTAACGCCATCGTTTCGATTGCCGTTTGGATACCACAACCAGATAGACTCACTACAGAAAGAGCTAAGGCAGCAAAACTGAGTGATTTGTTATGTTTCATTTATAGTCTCCTTATGATTATTTTATGCTAATTCCTATTTTTTTCAAATAATATAGTAATTTTTTTATGGCAGTTAGCATAAGAAGTAACATAAGTTCGGGTTTTGGGTATAAAAAAAACGCCTATTTAGCGTCGGGGCGCCTAACTAATTGTTATTAGTTAGTCGCGATTGCCACTCATTAATATTTGATCAATAAGTGCTCTGGCTAGTTTCTCTAGAAACCTCATATGCAACACCTCCTTTTTACAATAATTTTGCACAGGGGGGGCGGGGGCAGTCCGTTAATGTTAACTGCATTAATGATTATACCCAGTTTCATGGATATAGCAAGAACAATGCTTAATAAGTTGTAAATAATTTTACGCTACATTAACAG
>DATESG010000006.1:0-14904 GCA_035270925.1 Bacilli bacterium
CGTGGATGCCGTCTTGACGTTTCTTATCCTGAAATTGCTGTCATGCAAGCCACTGCGATTATTAACGCGGCCTTACGTGCACAAATTACTTTAGGAAAACCTATCCATCCAGAAATTATGATTCCATTAATTCTTGATGTGAAAGAATTCCGTTACGTTAAAGACGTCGTTGTTGCGACCGCAGATAAATTAATTGCGGCAAGTGGACAAAAACTTGATTACCATGTTGGTACCATGATTGAAATTCCACGTGCAGCCTTACTTGCTGATGAAATTGCTCAAGAAGCAGCCTTCTTCAGTTTCGGAACCAACGACTTAACACAAATGACATACGGCTTTAGCCGTGATGACGCAACAAAGTTCTTACCAGATTATTTTGAAAAGAGAATCTTCGAACAAGATCCATTCCAAACCATTGACCAAAAGGGCGTCGGTAAATTAGTCGAAACCGCCGTTAAACTCGGTCGCGGTGCAAACAAAGACTTACACGTTGGCGTTTGTGGCGAACATGGTGGCGATCCAGTTAGTATTAATTTCTTTGATAAAGTCGGGCTTGACTATGTTAGCTGTTCACCATTCCGTGTTCCAGTTGCTCGTCTAGCCGCCGCTCAAGCTGCTTTAACTCACAAGAAAAAGTAAGCTTACAAGCTAAAATAAAAAGGGTCTGAATTAATTTTCAGGCCCTTTTCTTATGCGTGCGACTATTTCTTGTTGTTTTCTTTAATTGCTTTAGCTTTGGCTCTAAACACCTTAGCGTAACCGGCTTTATTTTCTTGTCTTGCTCTTGCAATTGCAAGGTCATCTTTATCAATGTCTTTGTTAATTGTCGAACCCGCAGCAATGAAGGCATCATCGCCAATATTTACAGGTGAGATGATTGTTGCATTGCTGCCTATAAAAGCATTCTTACCGACAAAGCTATTGAATTTATTGAAGCCATCGTAGTTTGCAAATATGACTCCGCATCCAACATTAACGTTTTCATCAAGTGTCGCATCGCCAATGTAACTTAAATGTGCAGCTTTGGTTCCGTCTTTAATGATCGATTTTTTAACTTCAACAAAATTACCAATCTTGGTGTGGTTAAGAACTTCGACATGGCCACGGAATCTCGTGTATGGACCGATGTGGTTATCATTACCAATTTTGCTTTCCGTCAAATATGAAAGTTTAATTTCATTGTTGTCGCCAATTTGCACGTCTTCTAAATAAGTATTAGGGCCAATTATGTTGTTTTTACCTATTTTACTCTTACCAAGAATTGTTACTCCGGGACTGATAACAGTATCAGGACCAATTTCAACGTACGGGCCAATATAGCTATGATCAGGATCTTCGAATGTTACGCCATTAAGCATGTGGTGGCGGTTTATCCTTTTTTTAATTAATGTCGCCGCTTCCGCAAGTTGGACGCGGTCGTTGGTTCCTAACATTTCATTTTCATCTTCTAAGATATAAGCGCCAACGGCATAACCCTTTTTATTAAAGAGCCCAATAATGTCGGTTAAATATAGTTCGCCTGAGGCATTGTTCGTATTGAGATTATCTAATTGTTCAAATAAATATTGGTTATCAACGACATAAACACCAGCATTAACCTCGTTAACTCTAACTTGTTCACCAACTAAATCTTTTTGCTCAACGATTGCGGAAACATGCTCATCCGCATCGCGAATAATCCGTCCATACCCATGAGGATTTTTGGGGGTCGCCGTTAAGACTGTGAGATCAAGACGATAACGTCTATGGTGTTCGACTAATTTAGCCAAGGAATCCTTAGTAAGTAATGGAACATCCCCAGATAAAATCAAAGTTGTGCCTTCTAAGCCTCGAAGGATAGGTGCAGCCTGCATGATTGCGTGGCCGGTCCCAAGTTGTTCGTGTTGCCAGGCAATATCAACGTCTGGGCCAACAAGACTCTTGGTATATTCTCCGCCATGACCGACGACAACGACTTTTTTACCATCAACAAGGCCGATTGTTGAATCCAGAACATAATTAACTAACGCGACCCCTAAGATAGGGTAGCCGACTTTAGAGATATTATTGTTAAGTGAGCGCATTCTTGTTCCTTTGCCCGCGGCAAGGATAATTGAGTGTAGTTTCATCATAAATTTATGTTAGTACTGGTACTAAACTCTCCTTTATATTGTAATGAATTGTCCTAATTAATAGTTTACATTATTTTTAGGCTTATGGTTTAAAGTTTCAACTTTGATAATCTATTCCGTGGCTATCAATTTTTGATAGTTTTCAAATAATTTAACGAAAGCGGCAGCTTCAATTTCTTCCGGGCGCATATTGACGAGTAATCCACTTTTTTCAATAATTGTTACTGCTTTTTCCTTATCGCCAACTAGCGTCATCAGGTTATTATAGATTGTTTTTCTCCGCATTAAGAATAAGGCCTTAATAAATTTATAGAGTTTATTGATTTCGAGGCCGTGGGTTTTAAGTTTGAAGACATAAACACTAGAATCGACATATGGAGCTGGATAGAATGCTGTTCTATCTGCATTGACGACGTGTTTAATCGTCCCGCTGAGATTAAGAAGAATCGCTAGAGGTCCATATTCCTTAGTTTGGGGGCTCGCAAAAAGCCGTTCGCTTACCTCTTGTTGAACCATAAAGACGAAATTTACAAGCTTTTGATTTTCAAGAATAACTTTTTCGATAATTGAAGTTGTAATGTAATAAGGTAAATTACTAATCACACTAATTGCTTCATCCTCAAAATTTGTTTTTAGAATGTCTTTATCGATTACTTCAACGTTTTCCTTCGTCAAATAGCGATGTTTAAGAAAGTAAGCAAGGCCGTGATCAATTTCAACGAGTTTGACTTTTTTGGGTGCGTCTGCAAGATAATCACTTAAGGCTCCAAGGCCTGGACCAATTTCATAAATGAGCGTACTTGTATCCTCGATAACGATTTTTGTAACCTTTTCACAGATTGTGTTTGAGATTAAAAAGTTTTGCCCAAATCTTTTTTGGGGGGCAAGTCCTAAGCGCTCCAATAAGGCAATTGTGTTAATTTTATCCATTTATCTTATTCTCTATTTCTGATTTTTCAATCCTTAAGTATTGTAGCCGTTTTATCATTGTGCGGTTGTTAACATTTCCAACCGGATAGTCATTGCTAATGATCTTTTTAAAATCGGGATTAATCTTAGCAAAGGCGATTAAATCTCGTAGTTCTAATTTCGTTGGTAAACTTTTCTCCGCGCTAAGAAGCGGCATTATGAGTGCAATTAAGGGCGCGATTTCTGTTTCCGCGAGTCCAACTTTACCTTTTCTAATGCTTTTGTTCTTATCAATCAACACTACTTTAGCCTCAGGAAAGGTGTCTAGTAATTTTTCACGAATTGCTTTTCCGGGACCATCAGGATCAGTAATAATGACTATATCATGGTGCTTTTTCAAACCTTCGATATATTTTATTGTTTCACGTGAAACATAACTTCCGTTAGTTGTTACGATTTCGGTATTAAAAAACCTCGACAATAGCTCCTTATCATTTTGACCTTCGACAATAAATACCGAGTTAGTCGAAATCATTGATGTTCCACATGAAACACTTTGAAACTATTTTCTAAAAGTTGTTTTGCTAAACTCTCAGGTGTTATGTCTTTGATTTCGGCAATTTCTTGTAAAACGAGCGGGAGATAACTTGATTCATTTTGTTTGCCGCGGTTTGGATGTGGGGCAAGAAAGGGGCTATCTGTTTCGATTAATAACTTCTCAAGCGGCACTTCTTTAGCGACACGTTTTGGCTCCTTTGCATTTTTAAAAGTGACAGGACCACCTAGCGAAATATAAAACCCTAATTTAATAAACTCTAATGCCATTTCACTTGATGAGGAGAAGCAGTGCATGATTCCGCCTTTATTAACCGGATGGTCTTTAAGCAGTTCAAGTGTCTCCTGAGCCGCATCACGCATGTGAACGACAATTGGTAAGTTATATTTGTTTGCGAGATTGATTTGTTTAATAAACCAACACTTTTGTATTTCATGTTGAGCCGCTTCCTTGTGCCAATAATAATCAAGACCAATTTCACCTAGGGCGACAACGTTATTTTGTGTAAGAAGTGCTTCTAACTCTAATAGATTTTCCGCAGTTGCCGTCAAACAATCGCTAGGATGAATACCAATGACGGCGTAAACACCGTGATTCTTGGATGCTATTTCGATTGCCTTCTTGCTTGAAGCTAAATCCCAGCCAACCACAGCGAAATAACTGACGCCATTATCTTGGGCGCGTTTTAAATAGCCTTCAATATCTTCTTTGAAATTATCGGCATTAAGGTGACAGTGTGTATCAAATAAAACCATCTTATTTACCCACACAAAATCTAGCGAAAATTTCTTTAGATAGATCATCATCGTTATTTTCGCCCAATAAGTCTTTAACTGTATAAAAAGCTTCTTGCAGAATTACAGAGACAAGATCTAGTGGAACATTACTGATTGCCTCACTCTTAGCTTGCTCGAGCAGCAGTTTGGTTTTAGAAAGAAGTCCTAATTGCCTGGCATTATTTAAACTTGGACGGATATAGCTCTCCTCTTCAATTCCTAAAAGTGCAAGCACTTGTGTTTCTAACTCGCCAACATCGTGACTGAGCGCGGAAATATACACCGCGTTCTTATCTCGTTTACTAATTAAATCACTCTTGTTATAAACAACAATCCGCTTTTTGTTGTGCGTCAGTTCAATTAATTGCTTGTCTTCGTGGGTTAACTCTTGCGAAGCATCCAGGACAACAATAATAAGGTCAGCATGTTCAATTGATTGTTTGGCTTTACTGATACCAATTGATTCAACTACATCGCTACTCTCTCTTATGCCCGCAGTATCAAATAAATTGAGGGTAATCCCGCGAATTTTGACTTGGCCTTCAACAATATCACGGGTTGTCCCTGCAATATCAGTTACAATTGCTTTTTCTTCTTTTAAAAGCGCGTTAAGAAGTGATGACTTGCCAACATTAGGTCGACCGACAATCGCAACATTAATCCCCTCTTTAATAATTTTCCCCTGTTGTCCTTGGGAGATAAGCTTAGTAATTTCAATATTTACTTTGGTAATATGATCAATTACTTGTGCCTTGGTGACAACACCGATATCTTCATACTCTGGATAATCAATATTAACCTCAATATTGCTCAATAAGTCTGCAATTTTAGTCTTGATCGGATATATTATCTTACTGGTTTCGCCTTCAAGTGAAAGAAGCGAAAGTTTCTTGGCTTCGCTAGAAGTTGCGTTGATCATATCGTTTATAGCCTCAGCTTGGATTAAATCAATCTTGTTATTTAAATATGCACGACTCGAAAATTCACCTTGGACCGCTAGCCGGGCCCCGTGTTTTAAAAAGAGTTCGATAATTTGATTGGCAATTAGCATCGAGCCATGACAAATTATTTCAACAACATTTTCACCGGTGAATGATTTAGGTGCGACAAAAAGCAGAGCAATTACCTCGTCAATTGCCTCTCCATCATCATGGATACGGCCATAGACAATCTTTTTTTCTTTAATTTCGCTGACGTCTTCGCTAAAAATTTTAGAAAAAGTCGTGAGTGCATCCGCTCCCGAAACCCTAATGATTGCGAGTGCGCTTTTTAGTGGCGCCGTCGCAAGTGCAACAATTGTATTAACCATAAATTTCACCTCGTTTATATTTTATCATACACACTGCTTGCCACGAAAAAAACCACCTAAGGTGGTTATTCTTTTTCGTTATACTTAATGACGATTCTTCTTTCGTTCCGCTCTCCAATTGATTCGGTGCTAATATTGCCAAATGTTGATAGTGCGTTATGAACCGCCCGTCTTTCATCGGCTAACATCGGATCAAGTGTGACAGCAATTTGTGTTTTCTTCACTTCGCGTGCAAGCCGCTTGGCAATGGAAACAACTTTTGAATATCGTTGATTTTTATAATCGTTAATATCAACTAACACCCGGATTCGTTTTTTGTAACGTGTCGTCGCTGCGAGTTTAACTAATTGATTAATTGCCCCAAGTGTCTTGCCGTTTTTACCAATTAAGATCGAGTTATGACTTGTATCAAGTTCCAATCTAATTAGATCTTCTTCAATAGAAGACTTCACAGTAGGCTCAATGTCGAAGGCCTTAATCATATTGCATAAGTAGTCACTTAGGTATTCAATGATATCGCTGGTTTCAAAGACGTTAATTACGAATGTTTTTCTAAACAGTCTTTTTTTCTCTTCGACAAACTCATAAATGATTTCTTCAACGGCTTTACCTGAATCTTCACTAGCTTGCGCTAATGCAAGTTCTATTGTTTTTGCTTCATACGTTTTCATTTTTTAGTCCTCTTTTTTTCTAGGACAGCGTGTGTGATCACTGCTTGAGCGATTGAAATAAGTGCCCCGACTAACCAGTAAATGCCCATCGCGGCTGGTAATGACCACGACATAACTAGAATCATGATGAACATAAACCAGGTCATCATTTTCATTTGTGATTGTTGTTTATCGGCTGCTGGGTTAACAGTTGTTTTGACAACGTCTTTTTTAACCCGTTTCTTTGTCAGCCATTGCGTAATTCTTGTGGCGATGAATTGAGCGACGGCCATCAACAAGAAGAGGCCTGCGGCAGTCCACCAACTAGAACTAAACCAGTTAGACATCATCGAAGCTCCTAATTGGGCATTAAGGTTTAAACCTAAAACCGAATCACTAGCAAGCGATGCGCTTCCTGTCATCGCGCCCCAGACCGCAATAAAGATTGGGAATTGGACGAACATAACAAGAATCGAACTAAGTGGATTGATGTTGTTTTTCTTATATAAAGCCATTTGCGCATTGGCAAGACCTTGTTTTTCACTTTGGTTTGTATTTGAATTTGGATATTTTTGTTGAATCTTCGCGAGTTCAGGTTGAAGAGCTTGCATTTTTTGTTGTGAGACTGTTGATTTAAGGGTTACGAGAATCATTAAACTTCTAACAGTAACAGTAACAATTAAAATCGCCCAAACTTGACCAATACCACCGGCTCCAAAAGAAGTGGTGAGTACTTCAACAAAAGCTGCGATTGGATAAACGAGTAATCCTTCGATTGGTCCACGGCTGAATGCGTAACCCCAATCTTTGGCGGTGACAGTAATCTTTTCGCCTTCAGGTCCATATTGTCCTTCATCAAGCGCGATGCAAGCACGATATCTACCAACCTTAGTAGTTAACTCTGCTTTATATAGTGAATTAAAGTCGGCGGTTGGAACGTTTTCAATACCAAGTTCTTGGCCGAGGTCATAAACCCAAAGGTCAAAGTTACCCCAGAGGTCTGTTCCTCGAGAGGTTGTGGTCGAATCTTTTGTTCCTAAGAATTTAAGATGTCCATATTCTTTAAGTGCGGCAGCGTTATTCTCTTCGACACTTAGTTCAGTGTTCGCTGAGTAATAAGTGGTGGCTAATTCTAAAACTTCTTCATCTAGGCGAACCCAGAAAGTTTCGGTTGGAACAGCAAACCCTTGCGCTTCGGCTTTGGTGATAATTGATTGAAGATTATCATTATAGGCATAGGTTGTTTCGCTTCCTTCAACAGTTTTAATTAATCCGCTATCTTCGTTATATAGCATGTGTGCCGTATCAGCAGGCGCACAAAAGCTGGCAGTACATCCGGATAACACAAAAACAGCGCTAATTAAACCGCCGAGTGTTAATAGTCGTTTAGTTTTTTTGTTCATTAATTTTTATCTCCGTTTTGGCTAACATTTTTTCGACCAATTCAGTTATTTGTTGATAAGAGTAATCAAGATAATTTTTACGAACAACTGCAATTATTTCGAAATTAGGATATTTGTTAACATAATTGCTAAAAATCGATCTTAGTTGTCGTTTAACTTTATTTCTGACTACAGCATTGCCAACTTTCTTGCCAACCGCAAACCCTACTTTGAGATGGTCGCTGTTGCAAGTATAATATAACACCATTGCATTAGTCCTGAGTGCGGTCCCTTGTTGAATGATTCTCGTGAATTCCTTGTTGTCAGTCACGCGATTAAATCTCTTCACTTAAAACCCCTCCTCCATTAATAAAATGCCGGACTTAACCGGCGTTATAATTAAACTGTTAATGAATAACGACCCTTGGCGCGACGGGCGGCCAAAATCTTGCGACCACTAGGGGTTGACATTCTTTCTCTAAAACCGTGAACGCGAGCTCTTTTGATTTTACTTGGTTGATAAGTTCTTTTCATAATTTTTCTCCTTGTTATAAGAAATACAACATAAAGTTGTGCTCATAAATTGTATATTCATTTACTATGTAAAGTCAAACGATTAATAAAAAACTTATAAAAACAGCGAAATTCATCGTTTTAGGAGCCTAAAAAAATTTGTCCACAAAAACTGTGGATTGGGTGCTCGGGTTGTGTGATTATGTTGTAATAGTTTCGAATTTAAGACGCTTATATATTGTGGATAACTTTTAGCGCTTGGGGATAACTCTCACCAATATCCCCATTTATCCACGTTGAGAGATTTGCCCACAGCTTTGTCCACAGATAAAAGTTGTGGAAAGTGTGGATAACTCTATAAAATCGTACCTTTTTATCTACTCAATTGTGGACAAATTAAAATGACCTTTTTTCCTCTTTTTTTAGATTGTGGATATGTTAAAATTTCTTTGTAGTTAAACGGAGGCTAAGTTTATGATCAAGTCCATATCTGAAATCACACAACTGTGGGACCGCGCGCTTGTTAGAATAAAAGAAAAAATCACTGAAAGGCATGTTTATGATGCTTTTTTCGCAAATACTTATATCAATGCGATCAACGGTGACCAAATTTCGATTGTAGCAAATTCAAGTCTTGCAAAATCCGTGCTTTCTTCAACTTATACAGGCTTAATTGAAGAAACAATCGGCGACATTACAGAGTCAAATTATCGTGTCGATTTCATAATTAGTGAAGAAATCACCAAAACCGTTGAAAAGCCTATCGAAAAGGCTCGTTCCTCGTTTTTTCAAACCTCCAGAATTAACTCAAAATTCACTTTTGACAACTTCGTAGTCGGTCCAAACTCTAACCTTCAAGCTTATCAAGCTGCCTTAATGATTTCCTCGACTCCTGGTAAGATGTATAACCCTTTATTTATCTATTCCTCGTCAGGCTTAGGAAAAACCCACTTACTGCACGCAATCGGCAACTATATTAAAGAAAACACACCATTACTTAATGTTCTATATATTTCCACTGATGATTTTGTTGAAGAATATATCCGTTTTGTTCACGGTGATAAAGAAAAAGAGTCTTTAAAGGATTTCTTTAGAGCAATTGACGTCTTACTAATCGATGATATTCAATTTTTAGCGGAAAAACCTAAAACCGAAGAGATGTTCTTCCATATCTTTAATTCTCTGGTCAACTCCAACAAGCAAATCGTCTTAACAAGCGACCGTCATCCTAGCGAATTAAAGGGTTTAGAAAACCGCTTAGTATCACGTTTTAATCAGGGTTTACAAATTTCGATTTCGATTCCTGATTTAGAAACACGTAAACAAATTCTTAAAAAGAAAATCAGCGCTAACAATCTTGATGTCGAAGACTTTGAAGATGATGTGCTTGAGTTTTTTGCGGAACGTTTCGGCAATAACGTCAGAGATCTAGAAGGTGCGCTTAATCGGCTCCTCTTCTATATCATCAATATTCGCCCAACCAAGAAAGTTACATACGATATTGCGGTTGAATCAGTGGAATCGCTCATAAGTGTTCTTGACTCACAAACAAAACTTAGCGAAAAACGCATTCTTACCGTTGTCGCTGATTATTATAACCTTACGCCAACCCAGCTGACCGGCCGTAATCGCACTACCCAGGTAAGTATGGCAAGACACATTGCAATGTACTTGATGAGAACGCTGCTAGACCTACCATTCTCAAAGGTCGGAAAAGCCTTTGGGGGCAAAGACCATTCGACTGTGATGAACGCGATTCAAAAAGTGGAGAAATTGTTGAAAAATGACCCCTCGTTTAAGAAGGTTATCGACGACCTCAATAATAGGCTAAAATAGTCGTTTTATGTAATAAAGGTGTGTCATTGATCGCTGGTTTATGGTAAAATATTTGTAGTAAATACTGGGTTATCCCCAGAAACCACAGCCCTTATTATTATTATTGTTTGAAAGGAATAACAATATATGAAATTTAAAATAAATCGTGAGCAGTTTTTAAAAGGCTTAACCGTCGCTGCTAAACCAACAACAGCAAGATCACCGATTCCTGTTCTTGGTAACATTTTGTTAACGCTTGATGAAAAAGGATTACACCTTTTAGGCTCCAACGGAGAACTAGCAATCAAGACCTTAATTCCTTTGAAGGTAAATGACCTTGAAGTGATTAGGGTTTATACCGAAGGTGAATGCCTTGTCTCGAGCAAGATCATCACTGAAATGATTAGAAAACTTGAAGGCAACGAAATTGACTTTGAACTGTTTGATGGTTCAATCGCCAAGATTGAAGATGGAAGAACCAAATATAATCTTAATTCCGTCCGCCCTGAAGAATATCCAGAAATCGACCTAGAGAAAAACGGGATCAACTTTGAAGTTGATAGTAAAAAGTTTATTCGCATGGTTGACCAAACCTCG
This sequence comes from Bacilli bacterium, assembly GCA_035270925.1. Taxonomy (GTDB): domain Bacteria; phylum Bacillota_I; class Bacilli_A; order RFN20; family CAG-826; genus DATESG01. The sequence goes on from DATESG010000006.1 coordinate 10,619, forward strand.
TTTGCCGCCAGCACCAAAGAGCAACGTCCGATTTTGACCGCTGTTCATCTTGAAGCCAGCGAAGGAGAATTAACCGCAATCGCGACTGATTCCGCGCGTTTAGCCAAAAAGACGATCGAGCTTAAGGACAATGTGACTTTCTCCGCCAACGTTCCAGCCCGCGTCCTTCTAGAAATCGCCAAAACGATCGAAACCACGCCAGGCGTTAGCGTTGTCGAAATTTCCGTTAGTGATAAGAAAATACTCTTTGAGTTTGACGGAACCGTGATTGCTTCACGCTTAATTGCCGGCGATTATCCGAACACCAAAAACATTATTCCCAAGACATATAACAGTTTTCTTGAAATCAACTCAAGCGAACTTTTAAAAGCGATGGAACGGGTCGCTTTACTAGCCGCCAATGAAAGAGAGAATATTGTCAAACTCACGATGAGCGAAGATGCAGTTGTGATTTCTTCAAGAAGCCCACTTTCAGGTAGTGCAACCGAGACAATCACGACCAGTAAGTATTCAGGTGATCCCCTTGAAATATCCTTCAATTATCTTTTTGTTAGCGCGGCCGTAAAAGCTTGCCAAGCTGAAGATGTTAACCTGGGTTTTTTGGGCGAAATGAAGCCGTTTAGTGTCAAGGTTACCAATGACCATACCCACGTTCAAATTGTCACGCCAGTCCGTACTTATTAGCCTAAAAACAAGCACGTTTAACTAAGCCGTTTAAGGGAATATTAATATTCCCTTTTTTTGTTGTTTTATGGTAAAATAAAGCATAGAAAAGAAGTAGAAAAAAACATATGAAAAAGAAGAACAAAGACGACTACATTACACTAGGCCAAGCCCTAAAAAAATACAACCTTGTTGCGACCGGTGGGGAAGGTAAAACCTTAATCATTAACGGCGAGGTTTTTGTTGATGGAATCATTGACACCAGACGTGGTCGCAAACTTTATGGCGGCGAAAAAGTTAGGGTGGCTGAGCAAGAAGTAGTAATTGTAAATGGTCATAACAAACCTTAGTCTTTATAACTTCCGCAATCACCAAAGTCTTGAAACGAGTTTTGTCAAAGGGCTCAATGTGCTTGTAGGCCCAAACGGGGCGGGTAAAACCAATATTGTTGAAGCAATTCATATGTTGGGCTTTGCTAGTTCGTTTCGCACGAGGGATAGCGCAGTCATCGTTCAAAAGGAAAAACCCAAAGCGCACATTGAAGCGATAATCAGCCTTCCTTACAAGACTGTCGTAGAGTTTGATATCACACCAAAAGCCAAAATTATCACGGTGAATGGTAAAATCTTAAGAAAAACAAGTGAATTAAATAAACTATTTAACCTCACAACATTTATTCCTGAAGATGTCTTCTTTTTTGACCGCGAGCCTAAAAACCGCCGTAAATTTCTCGATGAGCGCATTAGCAAAGAGAGTGAACTTTATTTACTTGCCCTCATTAATTATGAAAAGTTGCTAAAAGAACGAAACGCGCTGCTCAAAAGCGGGGCGCTAGATGAGCGCTTAGAGATCGTGACCGGGCAACTACTCAAAGAAGCCGAAAAAATCGTCACAGAGCGAGCTAAATACGTCAGGAAGATAGAAACAGTCCTCAACAAGGTCATGTCGCAACTAACGCGAACACCAATGGTTGTTGCGCTTCGCTATCTACCTTCTCTTAGACCGGGCCATGACTTTCAAGAAAATGCTCGCAAACAATTTGTCGCAATTAGTGCGAAAGAAAGAATCTTACAAACGACAACACTAGGACCACACCGCGACGACTTAGCCGCCGTACTCCAAGGTAAAGATGTTAAAGATCATGCCTCACAAGGACAAAAAAGACTAATTGTGATTGCATTAAAAATTGCCCCCTACTTTATGGAAACGGATGCTAACAAGAAACCGGTCGTTATCCTTGATGACGTCTTATCCGAGCTAGATGAAAAGCACCAAGAACGGTTAATTGAATTATTAAACCAAATGTCTCAAGCGTTTGTGACGACAACTAAATATGAAAACTATGCTGCGGCCATTTATGATGTCGCGGCTGGACAAATAACAAGGAGGAACATCTAATGAGTGAAATCGAAAAAGAAAAAGAAACATTAGAACAACAACAATCTCGTGAACTCGCCGAAGAGCGGGTCCATGAAAAGGCTAACGAAGAATATACCGCCAAACAAATCCAAGTTTTAGAAGGACTAGAAGCGGTCCGCAAAAGACCGGGGATGTATATTGGAACGACCGGAGAAACAGGACTGCATCACCTTGTGTGGGAAATTGTCGATAACTCCATTGATGAAGCTTTAGCGGGATATTGTGACACGATCACCGTCACAATCAACAAAGATGAATCACTTTCTGTTGAAGATAACGGACGGGGAATGCCGGTTGATGTTGTGGAAAAAACCGGTAAATCTGCCGTTGAAACAATTTTCACCGTGCTCCATGCTGGTGGTAAATTTGGTAGTAATGATAGCGCCTATAAAGTTTCGGGTGGTTTACATGGGGTTGGTGCCTCAGTTGTTAACGCTCTTAGCGAGTGGGTTGAAGTTAATGTCCATAAACGCGGAGTTGAATACTTTATTCGTTTTGAAAATGGTGGAAAAGCGGTTGGCGACATTGCGGTTGTTGGAAAAACCAAAAAGAGTGGCTCGATTGTCACCTTTAAACCAGATCCAACAATATTTTTGGAAACCCAAGTTTTTAGTTTTCAAACAATTTCAGATCGCCTCAAACAAATGGCCTTCTTAAATCGCGGAATTAAAATTAGAGTTGAAGACAAACGTGGTGAGGAACCAAAAGTTATTGATTATTATTACGAAGGCGGAATTAAAGAGTACGTTATCGATCTTAATAAAAATAAAAAACCGACGATTCCACAAGTCATTTATTGTGAAGGTCGTGGTGAAGTTGAAGTTGGCGGAGGGGTAGGTCACATTTTCGTTGAAAGTGCGATTCAATACACCGACAGTTATAACGTCAGTCTTTATACCTTTTGTAATAACATTGGGACTAGAGAAGGCGGAACTCACGAAGCTGGATTTAAACTCGCAATTAACCGCGAAATTAATAACTACGCTCGTGCTAATAAATATTTAAAAGATGGGGAAGAAAACTTTACAACCGACGACGTCCTTGAAGGCATCACCGCGATTGTTTCTGTTAAACACCCTAACCCCCAATATGAAGGGCAAACCAAATCTAAATTAGGTAACACCGAAGTAAGAGCGATTGTCAGCCAAGTTGTTGGTGAACAATTAAAACGTTTCTTCCTTGAAAATCCTGTCGAAGCTAAAGAGGTGATGAAGAAGATTTACAATGCCGCCGAAGCGCGAATTGCCGCCCGTAAAGCGCGCGAAACAGTCCGAAGAAAAGACTCCCTAGACTTCACAACTCTACCAGGTAAATTAGCAGATTGTTCAAGCAAAAACCCTGCCGATTGTGAATTATTCATCGTTGAAGGTAACTCTGCTGGTGGTAGTGCTAAAAACGGTCGTAACCGTGAAACGCAAGCTATTCTTCCATTACGCGGAAAAATCCTTAACGTGCAAAAAGCCCAAGAAAAACGCATTTATGACAATGCCGAAGTTGGCAACATGATCCAAGCGATTGGCGCCGGGACTAGTGAAGAATTTGACATCGCCAAAGCAAGATATCATAAAGTGATCATCATGACCGATGCTGACGTTGATGGTAGTCACATCCGTGTCTTACTGTTAACTTTCTTTAATCGTTTCATGAGACCATTGATCGAAGCCGGCTATGTATATATTGCCCAACCACCACTCTATAAAGTGGAATTTAGAGGCAAGCAATATTACTGTTATAACGATAAACAACTTGATGATGTTCGGAAGCAATTAGATTTACGCCCAGGCTATCCGTTCCAACGCTATAAAGGGTTGGGGGAGATGGATGCCGAACAATTGTGGGATACCACCATGGATCCAGACAAGCGAAAACTTGTTCGCGTGATGATTGAAGATGTGATGGAAGCCGATAAAGTCTTTGAAGATTTGATGGGCGAAGAAGTTGAACCAAGAAGGGTGTTCATTAACGAAAACGCACAATTTGTTAAGAACCTCGACATTTAAGGAGGCCTAAATCATGATTGATGATGAAAACAACATAATAGATGAAGAAATAGTCGAAGAAACAGTCGAAGGAGCAGCCCCGGAAGTTAAGCACGGGATTGAAGCGGGAATTCACGATGTTGAAGTGGCCCACGAAGTTAAAAGCGCCTTCCTCGACTATGCGATGTCGGTCATTGTCTCACGGGCAATTCCTGATGTTAGGGA
>DATESG010000007.1:0-34581 GCA_035270925.1 Bacilli bacterium
GCTATAAAATGAGTAAAAAAGAGATTTTTCAGTGCTTAAAATAACTTCCTTTAACGGCCAAAAACAGAGAAAAATCGTAGATTTTTACATAATAAATCTATTATATTCCCATATATTTTGCATATTAAAATTGAACATTCATTCACTTTTGAGAATGGTAAAAAATTATAGATTTTATGTAAAAAGTATGAACATATACAAATTTAATAACATTTTCCGCTTGTATTGTAAGCACTTACATCTCATAATGTAGATGTACCGCGAAAACTATCACCTATCATTTTGGTCCCAAACATAGTTTTTGCCCACATATTCATAAGACATTCATTTAAGAATAAGGAGGTCTATCTAAATGAAAAAAAAGACACTACCGCTCGTTGCCGCGACACTTTTCAGCATGACTCTAGCTGCATGTGGTGGCGCAGTCGCATGGTCATGGGACGCAGCTAAAGCCGATGGCGAATTAGACTACGTTCTTCTCATTGGTCAAATCGACCATAATGACAGCGCCGCTCGTACTGCTGGTATTCGTGATGCGTTAGGCACAAGAGCTACCGTCAAAACTGCGAATGCTAACTCTGAAAATCCTAAAGAAGGTAAATTAACCTTAGGGACGACAGAATACAAGACTGTCGAACTTGAACACGCCGAACAAAAAGCACAAGGTGGAGCAACCTGGGATCAAGCTACCGCCACTTCTACCGCCGAAGCATGGATTAACAAACACGGTAAAAAAATCGACTTCTTCGTCTCCAATAATGACGGAATGGCCGAAGGCGCAATTGGCGCTACAAACTGGATTGAAGGAACTCCTATCTTTGGTTACGATGCCAACGCCTCAACATTAGAATTAATTGATGAAGGCAAAGTCATGGGAACAGTCGATCAAAACGTTCCAGCTCAAGTTGGTGGTCTTTATATGTTAGCTAGAAATGCTATTGATGGTGCAACACCAGCAGAAGCAATTGTTAAGGGCTTTACCGCTCCTAACGCCAACGGTTATGGAAAATTAACTTCCGCAGCCGCTTGGAACGCAACCAACAAGTCAATGTTAGTTAGCAACGTTGCCATTACAAAAGACAACATCGCTGATCACTTAGGCAAAACAGTTGCTCAACAATTAGAACCAACAATTACTAAGGGTACAACTGCAACAGTTAAAGTTTGGTTAGACATTTATGCTCAAACCGATACTTTCTTAAATTCAAACGTCAAACCATTCATGGAAGCTTATGCTCCTAAATTTAACTTCAACATGATATACCAAGCCGGTAATGGCGCTGACGAATCATCAGTTACAAACTTACTTGATACTGAATTAGCTAAACCATTAGCTGAAAGACCAGCCGCTTACTTAATTAACATGGTCAGAACCAATGCCGCAGAAATCTACTTAGACAAGATTGCTGAAGCATACGGTGCAGACGCTGAAGATCCAACATCTGTTCCTGTTATTTTCTATAACAGACAAGCAACAACAGATACTGGTGCCGTGGATGCCGCAGTTATGGCCGATGAACGCTTTGAACACGTTTATTACTTTGGCTTTGATGCTATCCAAGGTGGACAATTACAAGGTGAAATGATCGTCGATTATTTTGCTGGTTTAGACGCATAATCTAGTTTTTATTCTAATGGCAAGGTCTATGTCTAACGGCATAGACCTTGCTTGTAATTAGGAGTACGTATGAATGAACAAAAATATATCCTAAAAATGGAAGGTGTTTCAAAATCCTTCGGTAAAAATAAAGTACTAAAAGATGTTTCAATGTATGTACGACCCGCGACCATTATGGGCCTTATGGGCGAAAATGGTGCCGGTAAGTCGACAATGATGAAATGTCTTTTTGGTATCTATTCAATGGATAGTGGTGAGATTACACTTGATGGGCTGCCCATTAATTTTACGGGTCCTAAGGACGCATTGGAACATGGTGTGGCGATGGTTCACCAAGAGTTAAATCAATGCTTAAACCGCACAATTGTTGATAATTTATTTTTGGGGCGGTACCCGACTAATTTCGGTATTGTTGATGAAAGGGTGATGACGACAAAAGCTAACGATCTTTTCAAGAGCCTTGATATGCACTTTAACCCTAAAACTTTAATGCGGACAATGTCTGTTTCACAACGCCAAATGGTGGAGATTGCTAAGGCCGTCAGTTATAACTCTAAAGTCATCGTTTTGGATGAACCGACTTCTTCACTTTCCGAACGTGAAGTCGTCAAATTATTTAAAATTATTCGTAAACTAAGAAAAGACAAAGGTATTAGTTTTATTTATATTTCCCACAAGATGGATGAAATTATAGAAATATGCGACGATTTACTAGTATTACGTGATGGTCAAGTTTCTCTAAGTAAACCAACTAAAGAATCTGATCTCAATGAAATCGTTAAGGCAATGGTCGGTCGCAGCCTCGAAAATCGTTTTCCTGAATTAACTAATAAACCCGGCGAAATTGTTTTAAAAGTTAAGAGTTTAACAACAAAATATGAACCTATTATGAAAAATCTCGAATTTACTGTGAGAAAAGGTGAGATTCTTGGCATCTATGGCCTGGTTGGATCTGGTCGCAGTGAACTTCTTGAAGCTTTATTTGGCGCCCGCACTGTCGCAAATAGTGACATCGAATATTTGGGTAAAAAAATCTTTTTTAAGAATCCTAGAGAAGCAATGGACAACAACTTCGCGTTTATAACCGAGGAGAGAAAAGTAAACGGCATGTTTGCAAAAGGTGATTTGCTTTTCAATACAAGTATTACAAACCTTGATAAATATAAACGTTTTGGCATAATCTCCAATAGTTTAATCAACATCGCGACTAAAAAACAAATCGCCCAAATGAGCGTAAAATGTAATAACGTTGATGACTTAATTTCTGCACTGTCTGGCGGTAATCAACAAAAAGTTATCGTCGGCAAATGGTTAGAAAGAAACCCGGATATATTCTTAATGGATGAGCCGACTAGAGGTATTGATATCCTTGCTAAATATCAAATTTATGAACTAATGATTAAACTAGCCAATGAAGGCAAGACAATCATCATGGTTTCTAGCGAAATGCCTGAGATTCTTGGAATCACCAACCGTATCATTGTCATGTCCAACTATAAAATTGCCGGTGAGATTGAAACCAGAAAAGCTGATGAAGAAACACTACTTAAAATGTGTGCAAAATATTTATAAAGAAATGCTAGGAGAATATAAATATGGCAAATGATAAATCAACAAGAATCGATCTATTTAAGAGCCCTGAATTTTTAGCGCTTTTTACGGAACTTGAAAGTTTCAAAATTCGTTTTAACGATAAAAAGTCGCTTAAAAAACATCAAAACGAGTACAAGGAACTCATGAATCGTAGCATTGCGCACATCCAAGAAATTGCAAAAACTTATCTTGCCAGTGCCTATGAAGTCACGACCGAAGTTTCCCCTTTTGAAGACGACATCTACATTTACTCCTATAAAAACACTCTCGAAATGTTTCGCAAACTCGGTATCACAAGGATTACACACTTAATTACCGAAAATCGCGATATCAAAATTAACAAACAAATTGATCCTGAATTAAAAAAACAAACAATTAAAACAAATAAAGCCTCAATCGCTGATGCTAAATTTTCTAAATTTTTCTATCAACCCATCGTTAAGGAATTGGTAAAACATGCGATCGCATATTCGGAGTTTGTCGGTCGTAATTATTTTGCACTAGTTAAATCTGAGGCAGCTATGAATATCGCCGAAGCTAAATTAGAATATAATACGGTAAAAAATCGGCTTATTGAAGAACATAAGGCTAATCTCAAAGAAGTCACGCCACTTGAAAATGGTGCGACTAAGATTGAAAAAGAGAATCATAAAGTTGAACTTAAAGCCATCCATACCTTAAATAAAGTTAGAATTAATGAAACTAAAAATGAAAAGCGTGAAAAAATTGAACATGCTAAAAATGACCAATTTAACGCATATATTGACTTATATAGCTTTCAAAACGATACTCGAAGTAATCGATCAAGTGTTAAGGAAGCAATGGAATACAAATATCGCAGTTACATTTACAACTTTGTTTTTAAAGACTATATGCTCCGTAACGCTTTATACTTTATTGTTCTTATTTACTTTGCCGCAACAATTATAATGTCAGGAGGCTCGCTTTTATCTTGGAATAATGTCATCGCCATTTCCGGGCAAACTTCGACGAAACTCTTCTTCTCTCTTGGTGTTGCCGGTTTAATTCTTATCACTGGTACTGACCTTTCAATCGGACGAATGACCGGCCTAACGGCGATTGTTGCTTCTATTGTTATGTCAGGTCGTGTATTTACGACTAATCAAGGCTGGATTCTTGACTTTACGGCCCTACCCGATATTGGTAAAGTTGGTGTCGCTTTAATGCTTGCAATCGTCTTCGCGGTCGCGTTCTCGGCACTTGCCGGTTTCTTTACCGCTAAATTTAAGATGCACCCCTTTATTACAACTCTTTCCACACAATTATTGATTTTCGGATTAATGATGATTTTCTTTTCAAACGTCCCTTCATTTCGGATTGACTCCGGGCTAAAAAATGCGCTAGCCGGTACGAGAAATAGTAATATCATTATTGCCGCCGTTGTCGCGACTGCTGTCTTATGGTTTATTTGGAATAAAACTAAGTTTGGTAAAAACATGTACGCGGTTGGCGGTAATGCTGAAGCCGCAACAGTTTCAGGTATTAATGTCTTTGCCGTCACAATGGGTATCTTCGTAATGGCTGGTGTCTTCTATGGTATTGGTGGTTTCTTGGAAGCAATCCGCGTCGGAACTGCCCAACCTAATACTGGTGCCGGAACGGAACTTGATGCGATCGCCGCGTGTGTTGTCGGTGGTATTTCCTTTAATGGCGGTATTGGTAAAATTAGAGGTGCTGTCATTGGTACAATTATCTTTACTGGCATTACCTATACACTTACATACTTAGGGTATGATCCTAACATTCAATTCGTCTTTAAGGGCATTATTATCATGGCGGCTGTTTGCCTTGACTCCCTTAAATACCTCCGGAAAAAATAATTATAATGAAAATAGAGTTTCTCTTCATTGTCATTATGCTTGGGTTTATCACTAGTTATCTCGTTGATATAAATTATTTAAAGAAGCTGAGAAATAACAATAAAAACTTTCCACGTATAGAAGTGATTCTAGCAAATATCTTCTTTGGTGGTCCCATCTTAATCTTGTTTTATATCTTTGAGGAGTTTAGAGCGGAGGACAAGTTAAATAGGCGCTCATTCCTCATCAGCGGAATTATCCTTAGTATCCTCCAAGTTGTTCTTGTCTATCTCTTGTTCCACTTTAAGTTAATCATCTTCATCACTTAAGAAAAAGCTATCATTTAAATGATAGCTTTCTTTTTACTTTTATTTGGACAGGTATTTAGATGATCATCAATGATTCCAATCGCCTGTAGGTAGGAGTACATAATCACCGGACCAATATATTTGACACCATACTTTTTAAGTTCTTTACTAATCATAATTGATAGTTCATTTTGAGTTATGGGTTCACTATCAGCTTGGACATTATTAATGATAGGCTTATAGTCAACATGTCCCCACAGGAAGTGTGAGAGTGAGCCGTAGTCTTTAACAATCTTTAAATATGCTTTGGCATTTTCTCTCACGGCCTCGATTTTACTACGACTTTTGATTACGCGCTCATCTTGCAAAAGTTTTTCAATCATCGTTTCATCCATGTTGGCCAAAACGTGGGGTTCAAAATTATAGAATGCATTAATCATACCCTCACGGCGCTTTAAAATTATCGCCCACGAGAGTCCGGCCTGTTTTCCTTCAAGAATAAGCATCATAAATAAGTAGTGCTCATCATGGGAGGGTTTACCCCACTCTTGATCATGATATTGTTTCATTAAAGGACTACTTAAAGCCCAACCACACACTTCATTCATAATATAATCCTATCAAAAAACCCAAACTTTAATTTATTTAAATATGAGTAAGTTAGTAATCGCTCATTTTATGGCTAAATGTTTTCTCTACGTTATGCTTTCGCTAACATCTCACCTAGATATCTACAGGCTTCTAATGCTTCATCATCAGGAGTTTCATTGGCAATAACCCCGGCGGTTAGGACTTGCGCTCCTGTCGTGCTTGCATCATCTTGCCAAGTCCGCATCCACGCTCCATCTCCCCAACTATAGGAACCAAATAGAACAATCTTCTTACCAAAAAGTAAGGGTTTTAACTCATTATAAAATGGTTCAAATTCATACTCCTCTAATTGTTCAATTCCCATTGAAGGACAACCTAGCGCAATTTTATCGTATTTCGCGGCTTCACTAGCGCTAATATCACTAACCATTCTTATCTCGACTTGCTTGCCAAGACTTAGGACACCTTCTTTAATCGCATCCGCCATCATTCCAGTATTTCCGGAACTAGTCCAATAAACAATAAGAACCGCCATATACATTCCTCATTTCTTCTACTGTCAACTTAAATATAGAAAAAAATATCTTATAATGCAAAAGAAACACTCAAAGTCGATGAGTCGTGCCTAAATTAATGTTATAGTAAATTTATGAAATTAGTAATTTTTATCGCACCAAGTAAGACCTTTAACCTCGCATTTATTAAAGGGACAAGTTCGCCTTTGTTTATGGAAAAATCTGCTGTCTTAAAATCAAAACTTTTAGACATGTCCGCAGCCACACTCCAAGATAAAATGGGTTTATCACCTAAATTAGCCCAACAAGTATATGACTACTTGCGTGAGCCTACTTCAGGACGTGCAAGCAGTTTATTTTCCGGTGTGAGTTATAAAGCGATGGAACTAGACAAGCTAAACGTTAAAAACGATAAACTTTACATCATTGATGCGCTGTACGGTCTCGTCCGCCCGCATGATAATATAAGTCGCTACCGCCTTGATTTCACGATGCGTTTTCTTGGTAATCTCTATGATTATTGGCAAAATATTATCGCTGAGTATTTAAACACTCATCATCAAGATGATGTTTTAATCGATCTCACAAGTCATGAGTTTTCCTCCCTAATTCCCAGTGAATTAAATGTAATTCGTGTAGATTTTGCAGTAGTTAACAAGAAAATTAGTAGTGTTTTGCTCAAACAAATGCGCGGGAAAATGACACGTTATTTAATAGAAAATAACATTAATAATCTACTCGAGTTAAAACAAATAAAAATTGAGGGCTTTAGTTATTGCCCTCAATCTTCAAATAATAATAATTTTATATTTACGCGTCAAAACTAGCTAATAAGTCTAGTACGCCTTGATAATCGGTTCTATACACTTCGTTATCGGTGTATTCCACTTTTGGATTTGGATTGCTAAATTCGTAATATCCTTTACCAAATTCCGACGCACTCATTCCGGAACAATATTCATTACCTGCGCTCATCCAACCAAACGGCACGCCCCAACCATTTTCATAATTTAAATATTCAACAAAATCGTTATAGTGGTTATAAGTTAGAAATACATGACGGTGTTCGAGTGGGATGTGTTGGGCTCCAACGTTACCTTCAGTATCTCTAGCGGTGTAAACAAAGCGCACAGGCCCACGCGTGATTTTATTTCCATTGTTATAAGGGACCTTGTAATTTGTATATCCTAAAGTCCAATCCACTTGAGTGTAACCAAAGTCAATCTCATAATATTTATAAATTCCTTCGCCACTTCTTTCCCCACCAAAGTCGGTGCGCGGAACATCCGGTTCATACATATAGTCATCGGTATTGGCACTGAAATATGAGTTATTGGCCCGTTCATAAACGTCCCAATTGGTCGACACTGAGGTTGACTTTGAGCTTTTCCAGTTAGCCGGTGCTTCTGCAAAAGCAAATAGGTAGGCAGCAACATCTTCTAATGTTACATAAGCTGCGCCATAATAAATATCCTTATTTTTACCTTCTAAGTTATTAATTGTATAGCTCTTGAAGCTCAAGTCAGGGTTATATTCATATTGGCCTTCATCAATGCGATAGACCGCTAAATTTTTGTACCGACGATTAGGAAAATGGTTAATTGTATAAGCGGCTTCCTCGGGTGTGTCTTTAACATCTCCAGAAATAAGGAAATGATTGGTTCGATACATCGCATCTTCATAGGAGGTTGCACGAGTGTAATTTTGATTATGAAAGGCTGTTCTTTCATTTTTTGTATCGATTTGGCTATATGGGTCCGCAGATGGAATTACCTCGGTAATATCATAACTTTGCGGATCATAATAATGGAAAGATTCATATTGTTCATCTAAAAACACGCCCTCAACTGGTGTTGGCGTTGAAGTTGAATTTGATGTTTCGCCACTAACAGGTGGAAGTGTATCCTCACTGCTAATTTCTCCACTAGAGTTTTCTTGGCTAGTAACTTCGTTTGAGGTGGAATCACCTATACTAGTCATATTACTTGCCGAATTTTCACTTTGGCTATTATTCACATTGCAGGCCGATAGGACCATTAATGCGCTTAGCGATACTAAAAAATACTTTTTCATAAGACCTCCCAATCTAAAAGACTAAACTAGTATAAAGGGCATCGCCACTAAATACAAATAATTTAGTCGATAGTTTCGACTATATCTTGGCTAACATTTAAACCTGTTAAATCAGTTAGCGTTTTTAACTCATATGGTGGAAATAACATCGTATATTCTTCGCCGTTTATCTCTAAAGTTAAGCGGTAATGTTGACGTAAGAAGATTGCGCCCATGGAATTGGTTTTAAGTTTATAATCGGCATATTCACTGGAATTATAGGGAACCTTCTTGTTCCAAATATCCATCGAAACCGTATTTTTTAACTCGGTCAGGGTCTTTAATGATGACAAAGGAAAAGCAAAAACACGTGCTAAATCTGCAAGATAAAAATTTTGATCATCAACATAGATATTCATTTCAATATTAAAATACTGCGCTCCCAAACCGTGTTTGAGTTTTTTCTTTCCATCTTTTTCTTCATAAAAGAAATGTAGTGTGTCAATTTTAATAGCATCCTCACCAATTCCTAATTGTAGGCGAGAATCCGCAATAATTTTTTCGGCTTCGGCCTGGAGCGTTTTTACTTCTTCACTTTCGGTTAGTTTACGCGCCCTGGTCCTTTTATAGATTGCAATTCCTGCCCAAATAATAAGCGTGAAAGGTAAGCCAATAAATAACATTGGTCCCCTAGCAAAGGCCGTAGCTAAATCAACTTCTTGAAGCGCACCAATAATGCCTAAAACAAAGGCCACCGAAAGAAACATCGCCGCATAATAAATGATGAGGATGGAGATTGGCAGTTTGACTTGACGGTTGACCGTCTTTATTTTCTTGTCAAAACCCTCGATTAGAGCTGATTGCGCTTCATCGATTTCCTTAACAATAAAGTGTTCACCATCTAGATGTGCTGGCCCGACTTGGTTTTTTTCGTATTTGACTGCAAAAATATTTCTCATATGTCCTCACTTCTAATTATTCTAATTTTAACACAATAACATTAGGTTAAAAATTTACTATTGTGCGTTTTTTTCAATATTGCGTTTAATGATAATGTCTTTTGACTTCATAATTCTAATCGTATTACTGAGTTCGTTATCAGCAAGTTTTTGATCAATTACTTTAATGTTAGTAATTAAATCTTCAATCACAATATGTTCGATTGCATTAACTCTACGTCTCGTTTTATTAATTTCTTCACTGAGGACGTTGACACTGCCTTCAAGACTAGATAATTCAATTAAATCATCAGAAATACGGCCGGCTAAGCGTAAGAGTTCATCAAAAATACCGGCAGAGTTATTTAAACTATATCCATTGGCTTGTTTCTTAGTTTCTTCGCTTTTAACTAAATGAGGAATTTTAACACCCATCATTTCTTTAGTGGTTATAGTTAGTTTTAAGGTCGTGTTTATCCCTAAAGTCTTACTAAAGAGTTGTAAGTCATTTTCATAAACTTTGGCTCTTTGGTACAACTTTAAAAGTTTGACCATGTCTTCTTGAACACGACGTTTCAGTTGCCTATAGTCCGCAACTAATTCCATAAACTGACGAATCATTTCGTCTTGTTTATCTTTCAAGAGTTTGTGGCCACGTCTAGTTGTTGCTAGCTTCGTTTTAAGCTTGAGCAACTCCATCCGTGTGTGGTTGACTGTCTCACTCATTATTGATTCTTGCCTTCAAGATAATACTTATCGATAAATTCTTGTTTGATTCGTTTGAGTTCACTCTTAGGAAGAATCGATAATAATTCCCAACTTAAATCAAGTGTCTCAAAAATACTGCGATTGGTTTCAAAGCCTTGTCCAACATATCTTCTTTCAAATTCTTCTGCAAAACGTGCATATGTTTGATCGGTTTTCGAAAGCGCACTATCACCAAGAATTGTTGCGAGTTCTTTTGCTTCTTTTCCGCGCGCATAGCTAGCAAACAGTTGGTTCATTACATTAGCGTGATCGCCTCTAGTTTTGCCTTCGCCAATTCCCTTGTCTTTAAGACGCGAGAGTGATGGTAAAACGTCAACTGCAGGTTCAATCCCTTGCATTGAGAGACTACGACTTAAGATAATTTGGCCTTCTGTAATATAACCGGTTAGATCAGGAATTGGGTGAGTTTTATCATCTTCTGGCATTGTTAAAATTGGCAATTGAGTGATTGATCCTTTTACACCTTTAATCCGGCCTGCTCTTTCATAAAGTGAAGCAAGGTCTGTATACATGTAGCCAGGATAACCCCGGCGCCCAGGAACTTCTTTCCGCGCCGCACTAATTTCTCGGAGCGATTCAGCGTAGTTAGTAAGGTCCGTTAAAATAACAAGGACGTGCATCCCTAAATCATAAGCTAAAAATTCGGCCGCGGTAATGGCCATCCGTGGGGTTGCTATCCGTTCAACTGCGGGATCATTGGCGAGGTTGATAAACATGACTGTTTTAGCAAGGGCGCCGCTTTCTTTAAATGTTTCAGTAAAGAAGTTAGCTTCTTCAAAGGTAATCCCGATTGCTGCGAAAACAACAGCAAACTTCTCTTCACTATTTAACACACGAGCTTGTTTAACGATTTGCGCGGCTAATTTATTATGCGGAAGTCCGCTTGCACTGAATATAGGCAGTTTTTGTCCGCGAACTAGCGTGTTTAATCCATCAATTGAAGAAACACCAGTTTGAATAAATTCATTAGGATAGTCACGGGCAACAGGATTTAAAGGGCTCCCGTTAATATCTAAACGTTTCGTCGCAATAATTGGACCCTTCTCATCAATCGGCCGGCCGAGACCATCAAAAACACGCCCCAAGATGTGTTCAGAGACATCAAGCGTAATACTCTTACCTAAAAATATTGCTTTGGCGTCATCAATCTTGAGACCTTGACTTGATTCAAATAATTGCACAAGAACTTTATCATCATCAACTTCTAGAACACGTCCTAATCTTTCTGGCGACTTATAAGGTTTAATAATGACAAGTTCATCGTATTTAACATCTTTGGTCTTTTCCACTAACATGAGTGGACCAACAACCTCTTTGATTGTTTTATATGCTCTAACTGCCATGATTTACTCCTTTACCAGTCGTTTGAATTCGAATTCAATATGCTCTAAGATATTTTTATAAGTTTCTTTGAATTCGCTTTCGCTGACATATTTCATTTTTCCGATGCGTTCATTAACATCTAAAAATTCAATCTTTTCGTATTTGATTCCCTTAGCAACAACTTCTAAGGCGTTATCATACCAGTTGATAATGATATCTAGCATCTTGGTTTGTTTATCAAGTGATGTATAAGTATCGGTTTCATCAAAGGCGTTTTGTTGGAGATAATCTTCTCTTAACATTCTCGCCGCGTGAAGGGTCGAGCGATCTTTACTACTTAAAGTATCAATTCCGACTAACTGAACAATTTCTAAAAGTGAGGCTTCTTGTTGAAGCATGATTGATGCACGTTTCGTATGTTCTTGCCATGCGCTGTCAAATTCTTCGCTAATATATTTTCTAATCACATCACTATAAAGCGAATATGATTTTATCCAATCAATCGCTGGGAAGTGGCGGCGGTAGGCTAGTGAGGAACTTAAACCCCAGTAAACTTTAACGATTCTTAAAGTCGCTTGCGAAACTGGTTCGCTTGTATCGCCTCCAGGAGGGGAAACCGCACCAATCGCCGTGACTGCACCAATAGAGTGGTTGCCTAAAGCTTCAACTAGTCCAGCCCGTTCATAGAATTCAGCAAGTCGACTTGATAAATAAGCCGGATAACCTTCTTCACCAGGCATTTCTTCTAAACGTGAACTCATTTCGCGTAGAGCTTCCGCCCACCGTGAAGTTGAATCCGCCATGACAGCAACTTTATAACCCATATCACGGTAATATTCGGCAATTGTGATCCCGGTATAAATACTTGCTTCACGCGCGGCAACCGGCATGTTGGATGTGTTGGCAATTAAGACTGTTCTATTCATTAATGAGGCACCCGTCCGTGGGTCAATAAGTTCTGGGAATTCATTAAGGACGTCGGTCATTTCATTGCCGCGTTCTCCACAACCAATATAAACAATAATATCAGCATCACTCCACTTCGCTAATTGGTGTTGAACAACCGTTTTTCCACTGCCAAATGGGCCCGGAATTGCGGAAATACCGCCAATCGCAATTGGAAAGAGCGTATCAATAATTCTTTGACCGGTAATCATTGGCCGTGTTGGCGCTAACTTTTTAGCATATGGACGTTTGCGCCGAACCGGCCACTTTTGTGACATCGTAATATCAATTAAGTCGCCATCCTTATCTTTAAGTCTTGCGACAACTTCGGCGACGGTTTTCTCGCCACCAAAGATTTCCACTAATTCACCTTTTAGGTTAGGCGGGATCATTATTTTATGATTAACGGAAATTGATTCTTGGACTTCGCCTAAAATCATTCCCCCCGTCATCATCGTTCCAACTTTAGCGGTTGGTGTAAAGTGCCATTTTTTGCTGTGATTAAGTTTAGGAACATCAATGCCCACCGGAATATGTGAGCCAGCCGCTTCATAAATTGCGGTCAAAGGTCGTTGGATTCCATCATAAATACTTTCAATAAGCCCAGGACCAAGTTCGACTGAAAGTGGTTCATAAGTAAAATAAACCGGCTCCCCTGGACCAATCCCGGCTGTTTCTTCATAAACTTGAATACTGGCTAGATCTCCGCGAAGTTCAATAACTTCACCAATTAATCTTTTTTTACCCACTCTAACGACGTCGTAAACTTGGACTTCTTCCATGTTCCGAGCAACGATTAAAGGACCAGCAACTTTTTTTATAAAACCATGTTTTTCCATACGCTTCTCCTATTCTATTTTGATTCCGATTGCGTTTTCAATTTGGCGATTAGCCTCCGCAATGGACAGTTCAATTTTGTCTTCACTAAACGCTAGCGCCACAAAAATTGGGAAGGCTTGCGTTTTGTATTCATCTTTAATTGGCTTGATAATTTCATCAACTTCAATATCATAAATAAACACTCTTGTTTCTAAAATGTGCGCTTTGATATAGGTTGTAATAACATCAACATCGCGACTTACAAGCGTATCAAAACCCAATTGACGGAAAATTTCAATCGCATCAAGTGGACTAATTATTGCGATTTGTTTCATATTCTTCCACCCTATTATAAATTTTCTTTAGTGTCTTAATCAGTTGTCTAAATTGGAAGGCATAAATAATAAAGAGCTCACTAAATTCGATTGAAAACACCAAATTCTTAACCTTCTCAGCGAGATAGGCATCTAAATATTTATCAATATTGACATAATTGCTCGTGATCAGTTCATAAGTTGCAGAGGCGGCATGGTCGACTCTATCTTTTAATGAGGAAATGATTTGTTTGTTATCCAATCGATAAAAGCTCACAAACTTTTCTTTTTCAATGTAGCTGCCAATTAATTCCAGTTCAAACTCTTCAATCGTTAAGTCGAGTTTTTTTGCCCTATATAAAGTTCTTAAGTTAATCATTGTTATTTTGCTATCTAAATAAAGATTATCGCCAACTTTGTCTTTTAAAAATTGATAATATACCTTGCTAAGGATTGCTTCTTGCTTATAACCTTTGGTTTTAAATTCGCTTCTTGTCGCATTCATAATTGCAGCGTAATGATCTTGCATGCCAATGAGGTTCCCCTCTAGTAATTTAGCAAGGGATAAATGTAGATAATCAAACTCTTTAAATTTGTCTTCGAATTTAACATCATTTAATTTTAGGTTTAAGAAGGTAATAATCTCATCTGCATAGACGAGGTCGAGCAGATAATAATAGTCGTCGCTTAAAATCGCAACTAATTGATTAAACAGAACTTTTTCACTTTGATTAATTAAGGTTGCAAAGTTACTAATTTCAACCGTGCCCGCAAGTTGTAAGTGGTTTAAAAAAGTGACTACTTCTTCATTAGTCTTATTTCCAAGGTTAGCTAATTGGCTCTCAACCTTTTTTAGCTCGGCAACCTTGACGCTTAAACTTCCACTTGCATAGGCAAAATCCATTATTTATCTCCAAATAATTTTTGATATATCTCAAATGCATGAACTTCTTTATGCTTATCAACGAGTGCTTTAAAATCAAAATATAAGTCAAATACTTTGTCTTCAACAATAAAGCCTTCTTCAACTGCATCATCATACACTTCAAGGCTAAAAGTCGCATCTTTAAATTTAGCATTCAAAAGATCACAATTACTCTTGTCACTTAAAACTTTACTGAATTTGGCGAGATTGCTTTTTCTTACTAAAATTCGATGATCGCCTTTAAGGTTTTCTTTCGCAATCAAGCCACTGACAAGATCAAGCAGTTCTTTACCTTCCAGTGAGTGGAGACGGACAAAAACATCATCATAAATTTCTTCAATCATCAAGGCCTTTAGCGCTTCACCTTTGGATTTTTCTTCAAAATCAAGTGCTTGCTTTGTGGTTGCGATGATCTCTTTTTGCTCACCCTTAGATTTAGCCAATGTTTTGGTTTTTAGTTCGTCGGCTTCAGACTTAAAGTCCGCTTGCAACTTAGCAAGTAATCTTTCTGTTTCCGCTTCATAACTGAGGGCAAAATCTTTCTCAATTTTATGAATGTGTCTTTCTATTTTTGTGTTATTCATTTTAAGCCTCGACCCTTATATTCCAAAGTAAATCAAGATGCTTACTAGTAAACCTAAAATTGCGTAGGTTTCGACCATGACTGTCATTGTCATCCCGCGCGTACTTAAACTTGGGTTTTTGCCTGTCATCAAAATTGCTGATCCGGCAATTTGACCTTGATAAGCGCCTGAAACCAAACCTGAGATTCCAATTGCTAAGCCTGAAGCCATATAGGCCCATCCTTGTGCAACGGTTAGAACTTCAGGAGTTCCGCCTAATAAACCAATTTTTAGCATGATTAGAATTGCAATTAAGAAGCCATAAATACCTTGTGTTGCTGGAAGTGCTTGTAAAACGAACACACGACCAAATAGTTCTGGTTTCTCACTAATTACGCCTGTCGCAGATTTTCCCGCGGTCGAAACGCCCATTGACGATCCCGCTCCCGCAAGACCAACTGCTAATGCGGCTCCAATTGCCGCTAATGCTACACCCATTTCCATAACTTATTTCTCCTTTATTTCGTTGATGTAATTTAATTCATAACCTAATGGTCTGAATGCAAATCCTCCACCTTGGTAGAACTTGCCATAAAACTCTAGATATTGAAGTCGGCCTCCGTGAACGTATGCTGATAATAAACTCATCGCAAAATTGAAGAGGTGACCAACTAAAATAATTAATAGTGCAAAGACATAACCTAGACCAAATAAACTACCCGCGACCATTCCGGCCAGTAAGTTCATTGTAAAAGCAATAACCGCGCCACTAAGGGCAAGGGCTAGTAAACGACTATAACTTAAGACGTCACTAAGATAGCTAGTTGCCCCGTAAAGACCGCCTAAACCACTCATGGCCCAAGCAAACGGATTCTTTTTACCACGTCCTGAGAAGACAAGGATAAAGACAAGACCTAGTAAGATGAACCCCAGACTAATGGTTGATACGACTTGGTTTTTGGTCCAAATAACAGAGAGCATATCGGTGATAAAGATAAGACCAAAGAAGAGAATGAGAATCCAACTAAAGGCTTCCGCGAGCGCTCCAAGATAATCCTTTTCCCTAATCAGCATAAGCGCCTTAAACACAAGCGCAGTAATAATATGGAAGACACCCAAGACCAATGAGGCGATCAGCACAAGCATTGGATCGTCTACAGGCGAGATAAAAATCGCTGGAAGACTAGGAATGATTTCTCTAAACCCAATCCCAAATACCGAACCGGTAATTATTCCAAAAATCATTGTTGAAACACTCGAATACATAAAGACTTGGAGGAGTTTCTTAAATCCGCCTCGGGGTTTTTTGATTTTCAGCATTAATAACGTACCGACAAAAAGAATGAGCCCATAACCGAAGTCTGCAATCATCATCCCAAAGAATAACCAGTACCAGATTGACATTGCCGCGTTTGGATCAAGCTCCGTATTGCTAGGGGTCGAAAAACTTTCGGTAATTGTCTCAAATGGTCGGACGAATTTATTGTTTTTTAAGGCAGTCGGTAACGCTTCATCTGTATTTTCAATTATTTCAAGTTCATAAGTAGTTGCGACTTTTTGCAAGACTTCTTCTAAAGCCGCGGTTTGATCTTGCCGGACATAACCTTCACAGACAATGAAATGTTGACTTGTTTTATGAGGAACGTTATCTCTAATCAAGCGGTTAGCTTCTTTGTCGTAATAAGTTTTTATTTGTGGAAGTAGCCCGACGTGTTCCGTAATTAAAGCACCCAGTCTTTCAATTTCAGCTTCCAACGCGACAATTTTCTTAGCGTTATTATCAATTGCAATTTGATAAGGATCTGTTGAAAGCGGTAAAGCGATTTCTTTAGCTTCGACTGCATGAAGAACAATTGCTAAATCGGTCTTAATCTCGTTGATAGTCGCAATGACAACATGAAGTTTCTTCTCAAAAACACCAAATTCATAATCAACGCCAAGTTTATCGAGTGCGTTTTGTAAATATTCCTTTTTCTCTTCATCAACAACATAAGAATTAAAACCAACTATTTCACTTTCATCAAGTTTTTGTTGGCTCACGCTTAAAAAGGTAAAAGCCGCAAAACTTGTATTTGTTTCTGTAAGTCTTCTAACCTGTTCGCTTAGGTCACCAATACGATTTTCAAGTTCAATAATTTCATCAACGACTTTTCCCTCGTCTTCAATAACCTCATCAAGTGTTTTAAAATCAACACTGATTGTGGCGAAGGGATTTTTTCTTTTTTGATGGGATTCGAGAAGTTTGATAACCTTTTGCGTTTTTACCAAATGCTCAGCATTGAAAAGCGAGTGATTCTCGAGATTAAAACTCTTGAGCATAAATAACTCATGCTTTTGGAGTTCAAGGAATACTTTCGTTTTCTCCTCCGGTAATAAAACGAGGTTAACACGTTTAACAGGAACAATCATAATTGTTTTACCTCGTTAAAAACGACATCGACAATCTTGACCTTGTCCTTGATAAATGCATCCGAAAAAGCCTTTTTATTGGCTGCAAGTTTTGCCTTAAGTTCTTGATGCATTTTTTCAACTTCTAGTTCCGTTGCTTTTCTAATCGCTTCAACCTCTAGTTTTAACTCTTTATCAAGAGCCTCGCGTTTTGCTCTAATCTTATCGCTAGCTTTGCTAATCTTGTGTTCACGAATTTGTTGAAGTTCAACTTTACGATTGTCAAATTCTTGTTCTAATTTAATAATTTTTTCAAATGCCGACATCTTGTCACCACCTTTACTAATGCTCTAATTATAAGCGTCATATAGTTAGTATTGTACTAAAAATGGCGGCTAAAATATACACAAACACCTTTTTATATTCTTATTTAGTGTATTTTATTAGATATTGATAAATATCTATTGTTATAAGTGGATAAATGCTTAGTTGCTTATGGTAAAATAACATAGAAAGATGGATTAATTATGAAGATTAGTATCGCGCAAATTAAAGTAATTGCCGGCCAACCAAGCCAAAACTTTGAAACTATCAAACTTTTTGTTGGTGAAGCAATCAAAAATAAAGTTGATCTTATCGTTTTTCCCGAAATGTGTGTCGGCGGATATTTTATTGGTGACCGTTATCTTGATGAAGATTACGTAGATTTTCTTGCAACATTTAATGACAAGATTTTGGCACTCTCACAAAACATTGGCATTATTTGGGGTAACATCTACCTAGGCAATATTGATGGAATAAACAAGGGACGAGATGGGCGACCAGCACGCTATAATGCCGCTTTTTTTGCATACAACAAGGAATACGTAAACCGTGAAGACGGCGAATATCCTGGCTTATATATCAAACATTTAAACCCTGATTATCGTGTGTTTGATGATTCCCGTTATTTCCTCAGTGGGCTTGAATTAATGCGCAGTAATGATGAACTGCTCTCAAGCATGTTAAAGCCCTTTATCTTTACGAGAAATTCCCACAAATATAAAATTAGTCTCGAAGTGTGTGAAGACCTTTGGGACGATGATTATACTTTTAAAGTGACCAGTACAATCTCTTCACAAAATCCTGACTTACTAGTAAATATTTCATCATCACCATGGACTCTAAACAAAGAAAAGGCCCGCGAACGACACCTTAGCAACAAGGCAAAAGTGATGACCGTCTATGTCAACGCTATTAGCATGCAAGATGTCGGCAAAAATGTATTGATGCTTGATGGAGGCTCATTAGTTTATGACGCAAACGGCAATAAAATTGCACAAGCAAACGATAGATTTGTCGAAGAACACTTAATCGTTGATCTCGACAATCCCTTCTTAAAATCCTTTGCTCATCAACACACAAAACTGTTAGACGCACTAATTTTTGCAATTAAAGAATTTGATAAAACAATGTTCAAAGCCAAAGTTAAATGGATTATTGGTCTTTCAGGCGGGATCGATAGCGCCCTTAACGCAGCCTTATTAACGATGGCGTTAGGACCTAATAGAATCTTGGCATATAACCTCCCAAGTCGTTATAACTCCCGTAAAACAATTGATAATGCACAGCAAATCGCTACTAAATTAGGAATTAATCTTGAAGTACATTCAATTGAAAATTTAATAAAAGCGAGTAAAGAACTTTTCACCAGTCCAGTAAGTGAAGCCGTTGAGGAAAACATTCATGCACGCTTACGTGGTCACGTCTTATCAACCCTCGCCCAAACTCATGGTGGCGTAATTTGTAATAATGGCAATAAGCTCGAAGTGGCCCTTGGTTACTGCACACTATATGGCGACACGATCGGTGCCCTGTCTCCTTTAGGTGATTTGACAAAAATGCAAGTCAACGAGTTATCACTAGAAATTAATCATCTATATAACGACGATATTATTCCTAAGAATTTAATTGCTAATGTGATTGGCGGGATTCCTCATTATGACTTTGCCCCTAGTGCGGAATTAAAACACAATCAGGTTGATCCAATGAAATGGGGCTATCATGATTGGTTATTAAATAAAATTATGACTTTTCCAACGAGGAAGTTAAGTATGTTTATTGAAGATTTTTTAGAGCATCGGCTCGATCAAGAGACAAACAATCTCCTCAAACATTAAAAACTTGATAATGAAGTTGCCTTTTTTGCGGATTTAAAATGGTTTCTTAACAATTTAGATAATGCGGTTTTTAAACGTATTCAAATGCCACCGATTGTTACAATTAGTCGCGGGGCCTTTGGCCTTGATTATCGCGAGACACAAGCAAAGATCGAACAGTATCTTAAGCATCTTAATTAAATATCTTGATGATTAAAATAATAACTATTAAGTAAGTAATGCTCGTGATATTTTATTGCGAGCTTTTTTAATATTAATTTAAGTTTATTTAAGGTCGTCTTTTGTTCTTTGTAGGCCTTTAACGCAGTCCTAAACACTTCTTTTTCCCATTCAGTCGCGGTCTTCTTAAAGTAACCCCCTACATGTTCGAGCGCATTAACCTCACGCATCATATTTTCATCTAGTGTAAGTGCATCATCAATGACCTTATAAAATTCTCGTGCCGAGAAATTAGTTTTATCTTTGAGGATTTCTCTTATTTGTTTATAGGCATTTTCTGATTTCCCAAGAACAAGATATTTGTAGCGGCTCCACTCTTTTTCGGCCGCTTTATGATCATTATTAATATACGTTATTATTTTTACTGCTGAACGGTTTTTATCCTTAACTTCTAGCATAATGTCAAAGGATAAATCCGCAAGTGGCTTGAAAAATTCATTGAACTTTTCGGCGTTAATTGTATATGTGTGAGCGCCAATTCTCTTGCCAATATCTTGTTGGCTATAATGAATTTTAGGCCGACCATCTGTTTTTTTCCAAGTTGAAAAAGCCTGCAAAATCAGTGTTCTTTCATCAAGACGGCCAGGGCAGGGATTACATTCATTATGCAAGTTATCAAATACCATCGGTAGTCTCGTCATCTTAGCAATGTGATTCACTTCTTCGGCATTATAAAGCCGGTCATCGTTTTCTAAAATTAAATGCCTTCTTATTCTCTCACTCAGTCTTGTGTTAACAACTTCAATAAAGCGCGCAATCGATAACTCTTTATCGCCAAATACGCCACCTATATGAATAATCATTTTACTAGTTTGATCACCACCAAGACTTTCGATAATATCGACGTGATATTCTAACTCTAAAATACTACGCTCAACCACTTCTTCACTTAATGAATTAAGGACGGTGTATTGTCCGGGATGAAGCGAAATCCTGATATTGTTGTCCAAAATCTTTCGTGCGATATGTGCTAACTCTGCTTGAAATGTTGTTTGCCAGTCAAGGCTCATCACCTCCTTGTTGGAGGCAAAGGGAATAAGCGATGATGTAACACGAAACATTTTGATGTTGTTTTCAATGTTATAGTCGATCATTCCTTCTAAAACGCTTAGATTGTGAGCGATTAGTTCTCTAGCAACTTCATCGTTAAAACGATTGATTCGAGCGGTTTTATAAACACCCATTTCAACATCAAGATTCTGACAGGCGTAACCTATATTGTGATTAAATTTAACTTTCATAATTTTCCATTAAAGCAATTTTACTTTATTTAAGAACTTTGTTCCAATTTGATGCTTAAACGTAAATATTAATGACGGTAGATGTTATAATAGTATTAATATACAGGAGAAAACTATGGGATTGTATGAAATAACTGTTGATGACTATAAATTTGACGCTGTGAAGCTTGAAGAGTTTAAGGGTAAAATTCTCTTAATTGTCAACTCCTCAACAAAATGTATTTTCGCGCCACAATATGGCAAATTAGAAACGCTATACGCAAAGTATCATAAGGATGGTTTCGAGATTTTGGACTTTCCTTGCGATCAATTTTCAATCAAGGACTTAGGCACTGAAGAGGATATTAATAACCACTGTTTAGCCACTTATAACACTTCATTTTTTAGAGGTGCCAAAATTAAGGTTAATGGTGATGATGAGTCGATTTTATTTTCTTATCTAAAATATAGAAAACCCGGATTGTTTGATTCCAGAATTAAATTCAACTTTACGAAATTCCTTGTCGACCAAAAGGGTAATGTCGTCAAACGATATGGACCAATGGTCCAACCTTCACGCATCACCAAAGATATCGAGAAGCTGATAGGGAAGGTTCAATAATATGTATTTAGCATGGAAAGAATTAACCCATAATAAAGGTAAATTCGCACTTATTATCGTTCTCGTTACTTTAATTAGTTATCTTGTCTACTTTCTAACCTCACTGGCTTATGGCCTTGCTAGTAGTTATACAAACGGAGTCACTAAATGGCAAGCAGATAACATTGTGCTTAATTATCAAGCTAACGACAATATTATGATGTCTTATTTAAGTGATGATGAATATGACCGCGTGGAAGCAAGCGGCGAAAAAGCAAAATTAGGATTTTTCCCAGCAATTATCGGTTTAAAGGATGCCACTAGCGAGGTTGATACTCGCCAAGCCGTTTATGTGTTTGGGATTGAAGACGGTAGTTTTCTTGCCCCAAGTGAATATTCACTGATTACCCTTCCTAATGGAATGATTATGGATCAATCAATTAAGGATGAAGGTTATAACCTCGGTGACACCATTGAAATCACCAGAACCAATGGTGATAAAATTGAGTGGGTTATTCAAGGCTTTACCGAGAAGGCCACTTACCAAACCGCCCCAATTATTTATACGAGTATGGATAATTATCGACTTTATGCTTTTGGAACAATTGCAGCTCCGGTTTTTAGTGCAATCGTCGTCCGAGGTAGCGTCAATACTTTAGGAAACGGCGCGACTGGCGAAACGCTTGTCAATTATGATATTCAAACTTTTATCTCAACCCTGCCTGGTTATACTGCGCAAGTATTGACCTTCTCATTAATGATTGGTTTTTTAATTATGATTGTTGCCTTTGTTCTTGGAATCTTCATCTACGTCCTGACGATTCAAAAAATCAATATGTTTGGCGTTATGAAGGCCCAAGGGATTTCTAATCGGTTTATTGCCAGTTCAGTAATTTGGCAAACGTTAATTCTCGTACTATTAGGAATGGTCGTTGGCCTTGCTCTTACAATCGTTTCCGGAATTTTTCTAGCTGGCATCGTCCCATTCGCGACTAACGTCTTGTTTTATATCGTGATCAGTGCTGGCTTTATTATCTTCTCGGTTATCGGTGGGCTCTTCTCTGTTCGAGCAGTCACCAAGATTGATCCACTTAAGGCGATTGGAGCTTAATTATGAAAACACTAATTGAAATGATCAATGTCACTAAAGATTTCTTAAATGGTGAAGATGTTATTCACGCGTTAAAGAAGACAAACTTTTCCGCTGCCGAAGGTGAACTAGTCGCAATTATCGGTCCTAGTGGATCGGGTAAATCAACATTTCTAACTATCCTTGGCGGTCTTCAACGTCCAACAACTGGTCAAGTATTAATTGAAGGAAAACCATTTAGTCAACTCAGTGACAAACAAAAGACAAATATTCGCTTCACTAAAATTGGCTTCATCCTCCAACAATCTAACCTTATTCCTTTTTTAAACGTCAAGGAACAACTACTGCTTCATGACCGCATCAGTGGAAATCGGGTAAATAAAGATTGGCTCGAAGAACTGCTTACCGGTGTTGATGTTAAACGTTTTTCCAAGAAATACCCCAATGAGTTATCCGGTGGTGAACGTCAACGTGTTGCAATCGCTAAAGCGCTATATCATAATCCTTCTGTCATCTTCGCTGATGAACCAACCGCAAGCCTTGATACGAAACGGGCCTTTGATGTCATTAAACTATTGAAACAACAAACTAAGATACAAAAAAAGGCGACAATCATGGTCACCCACGATGAACGCCTCATTGAATTTTGTGACAAAGTTTACGTAATCGTTGACGGCGTGATGACCCAAAGAGAAATGTAACAACTAGCAAAAAGCAGACTTGGATTAATCTCCACGTCTGCTTTTTTTCTACTTTGCTTCTTCGGAGACATCCTTAAATATTTTTCGTTTAGGAAAAGGAATCAACATTCCCGCTTCCTTAATGTACACTTTATATTCAGGCCGCGTTTTTAAAATTTTCTTTTCCATTAAAGGGACGCTAATGAAGATAAACATTAGGGTCATAATTACTGGGGCGACGAGGACCAGATCAAGCCCAAATTGTTGAACATAAAATAAATACACTCCCCACCAAACCATAATTTCGCCTAGATAGTTAGGATGACGTGAATATTTCCATAAACCATCCCGCATGATTTGACCTTTGTTGGAAAAATCATTTTTAAATCTTTGCATTTGTGTATCAGCCGTTAATTGAATAAAAGCCGCGAGTAAGATTGTGAACGCGCCAATGATTGAATATACTCCGAAGTTAAGGTTAGTAGCTTCGACTAAGATTGTTGCGCCGACAAGTTGAGCATAGACGATAATTGTTGGAAAGAACATTACAGCGAGAAAGCTAATGAGCCAATACCATTTAGGGGCCATTTTTTGAAAGTTCTTATAACGCCAGTCGACATGCTTAAAGTCACTCCAAAGCTTAGCCCAGTTATAGGTTAGGCGAATCGCCCATACACTAAGTGTGACTAATAGTAAGACTAAGGATAAACTCCAATTATTCTTTTCTAACATTAATAAAAGCAAAATTAGTGGAGGTATTACGCTCCAATATGGATCGTAGAGACTAGCGTTTTTTAGCAGCAGTGAAATAATCCAAATTAGAATCGTTGCCACTAAATCAGCGATTAGGACACGATACACGAGTCCCATCGTGGATGGTAAAAACATATAGACAATCACTCCCGCTACAGCAACGAAGGCATAGACTGCTAAGATTGTTAGCAAAGATGATGTTTTTTTACTCATAATTTTCCTCGCTTTGTAAAAACAAACGTGAGTACATGATAACAAAAAAGACCCAATCATGTCTATTCCTACTTCTTCTGAGTAAATGAATAGGCTTATATAATGACGGGTCTTAGTTATTACTATTTAGAGATTATCTTGCTTGTACGTTCTAACTCTTCTTGGAGGAGTTCGTGCCCATGCTGATGAACTAGCGTTTTAACGTCCATCTCACTGGCTTTAAGGTCGGCGACTAAGCGTTGAAAAAGTGAAGGTGAAATATATTGATCACTGATCCCACTTGTCACAAATACTTTGATGTTGCCTTGTTTTACGAATGCAGCTTCTGGTCTGACCATCGACGGATGTAAGAGAATCAGATTCTTAAAATTAAGCTTATACATTCTTAACATACTTTGGATGATATTAGCGCCATTAGAGTATCCCACTAAAGATATTTCTTTATTCTGAAGTTTGTATTCACTAATTAGCTCCATCATTGTTGTATAGACTTTTTCGGTTTGCGATATCAAGTTATCTAAATCAAATGTTCCATCTTCATGACGAATAAAATAGCGATTCATCCGCCATTGTTTGACGTCGCCTTCAATTGCAATAAGTGTGGCTTTAGGATCGAGCTTAACGCCAAGAAAGATCATTTCTTTAGCGTCTCCGCCTGTGCCATGAAATAGGATAAGGACGCGGTTATTGCTGCCGTCTTTTTTAATATGATACATTATAAACTCTCCTCTAAAGAGCGACCTAACTTTTTAAGTAGTTCAACTAATGTCGCCTCTTCATCTTTTGTTAGTTGATCAAATTGTGCCCGCATGTGTTGATAGTGTTTTTCATAAGTTTTGATGAAAATTGCACGTCCTAAATCAGTGAGCGTTAATATTTTAACACGTTGATCTTTAGGATT
The DNA here is from genome assembly GCA_035270925.1 of Bacilli bacterium. Classification (GTDB taxonomy): domain Bacteria; phylum Bacillota_I; class Bacilli_A; order RFN20; family CAG-826; genus DATESG01. The sequence goes on from DATESG010000007.1 coordinate 25,317, forward strand.
ATTAACTTCTTTGATATATTCTTTGTTCACAAGTCTACTTACTACATAAGTCATTGAAGAGTTGGGAATTAGAACATAATTGATCAATTCACTAACTGTCATATCACCTTTGTTGTAAAGACTTTCTAGTACGGCAAACTCATTAACCGGCAGGCCGGAACCGACCAAAGATTTCTTGATGTGCTTATTAAGATTCTTTTGCGTCTTAAAAAGCACGATTAACATTTTTAAATTATTTTCAGTCATTAAAGTATTCTTTCTTAAACACTTTATTACTCCTTATGGTGTTTAAAGGTGTAAGAACACTTTCAATATATTGACGTTTATGCCGTAAATGTGGAGGAAGTGTAAGTTTCTCTCCAAGGTTTTCATAGCTTTCTTCATCATCAATAAATCCTGGGCCGTCGGTTGCTAGTTCAAATAAAATGTTAGGATACACTCTTACGTAAAGTGATTTAAAGTAATAACGATCAACAAATCCTGAATTAGGAAAATCAAGCGACTCAAATCGATTGGTCCATTCATCAAGCACCTCGCGGTCGGTAACTCTAAAGGCAACGTGGTGAACACCCCCATATCCTTGGCGGGCTCTAGTTAATTCATTTGAATGCTCGACAATAACACTGGCGCCATTTCCTCCTTCACCCATATAAAATAAATGTAGTTTGCCTTCACTGGCAATTTTTCTCATATTCATAACGTCAATCAGCGCATCTTTCATCATCGTATAATTAGAAACTCGTAAGAAGATTGGACCAAGTCCAAGGATGGCGAATTCATCAGGGACTGGTCCCTTATACCAGGGTTCTCCGGCTCCAACACCTACGTTATTTTGATCAGAAATCAATGCATACTTCTGTGTGTCAAAATCCTCAAACAGAATAACTTTATGGCCAAATAAAGTCTCAACTGGTTCATGAGCAACCTTATAATGCTCAAATCTCTTGAGCCAATAATCAATCGCAGCATCACTACTTACCCTAAAGGTTGTCCGTGAGATATCATCAGTTCCTTCGACGTGTTGGCTCGCTCCTTTAAAATCAAAGAAAGTCATGTCCGTTCCTGGATTACCTCTATCATCCGCAAAGAATAAGTGATAGGTCCTGATATCGTCTTGATTGACGTTTTTCTTAACTAATCTTAATCCTAATGTGTTTGTATAAAAATCATAAATTTTTTCGGCACTACTAGTGATCGCGGTTACATGATGCAACCCTTTAATTGAATGTTTTTCGTTCATGTTTGTTTCTCCCTTTTAACTATAGACATTTTATTTCGAATTGGTAATAATTACAAGATAGACGCTTTTAAACCTTCTCTCGCTAAATCAGCGGTATCCAAAAAATAAAAGACCTGCATCTATATGCAGGTCAGTTGTTCTATAGTAATTTTTGAATAAACTTTTCTAAATTTTTTGGTTCAAATCCAGGTGCGAAGCGATGGACGACATTTCCTTCTTTATCAATTAGAAACTTTGTGAAGTTCCACTTGATTGAACCTTTTTTGCTAAATAGTTTTTCATGTAGTTTGACTATTTCTTGTGGATAATCTTCGACGATTTCTTGTTTTAAAAAGGAAAATAAAGGAGCTTCATTTTTCCCGTTAACATCAACTTTACCAAAGGTTTCAAATTTGGTGTTGAACTTCATTTGGCAAAAGTTCGCTAATTCTTCGTTTGAGCCGGGGGCTTGATTTAGAAATTGATTGGATGGGAAGTCTAATACTTCAAAACCTTCCGCTTTATATTTTTCATAAAGGGCCTCAATTCCTTCATATTGACCTGTATAGCCACATCTAGTTGCCGAGTTAAAAATAAGGAGGACCTTCCCCTTGTACTTTTTGAGTTCTACCTCGCCTCCTCTAATATTTAATACCTTAATGTCATAAAATTTCATAATATTCTCCTGTTATTATGATAACTGAAAATTTTGATAATGTCTTTTTAAGTACATTGTATTAATTACAGGGTTTATGATTTTAACGGTGTAAAGAAGTCACTGGCAAGCATAAAAGTGGATTCACATTTTTTTTGGCTACGAGATATGTCTAAGTTGATATTGCTAAAACAGTGCGATAATCAGGTAAATATTAAGGTTTTACATAGCCTAAGGCGTGAACTTACATTGTCAAAAATCCTTTACTATGATAAAATCGGTTAGCATGATGAAAATATCAAAGGATGTTCTATGATTAATAAAAAGATTGAAAAACTCACCAAAGGCCAAGCAACTTCGAAAAAGATTTTAAAATCGGCGGGTGAACTTTTTTATAAGCATGGTTATCAAAGCACAACTGTTGCCAATATCGCTGATAAGGCCGGCGTTGCGGTGGGAACCTTTTATCTTTATTATAAAGATAAGTACACCATCTATGAAACTGTCCTAACGAACTATCAACGTGACATCCGGCATCATATTCAAGAAGCAATTAAAGACGCGACAACAAGAAAAGAACGTGAAAGACTTGGTCTTCGGGCCTGGCTCAAATTTGTCGCCACTAACCACCACGTTTATCGTGTTATTTGGGAATCTTTATTTGTGGAGCCAGACTTATTCAAAAATTATTACACTAAATTCGGCGAGTCCTATGCGGTTGCACTTAAAAAAGACGGAATCCTCGCCGATGAAGATATTGACCTTAAAACTGTCGCCTTTATGCTAATGGGTATTTCTAACTTTGTCGGGCTTCGTACCCTATTTGAAAATAAGCATGATGATGCCGCAATCGATAAAATTTGTGATGATGTTATTAAAGTTTTGGATCGCGATTTATTCAAAAATCCCTTAGCTGATTAGTAATTATCTTTAATATACTTTTTGACCTTTTTATTTTTGATTCGTCCTTCAAGATACAGCCACTTAATTGTGGCTTTTATTGTTTCCGCAAAAGGCGTCTTAGTATATCCAAGTTCGGTTTCGGCCTTTAAAGAAGAAAAGTTAGCATTACTTTGAAGTGTATATAGTGAATACTTGGAATATATCGGTGGTTTTCCCCGTAATTTATAATAGAACTCTGCTAGTGGAGCAAATAGCTTCGCGAACCAAGAAGGTAGTATATTGACCACGGTTGTTTTACCAGATAATTGCCTGAGGGTATCAAAAAATTGCTTCAAGTCGATACGATGTCCAGCAAGAATGTAGCTCTCCCCTCTTCTTCCAAGTAGAGCGGCCTCGCATACACCTTTAGCCACATCGCGGGAATCAACGAAATCGTAAGCACCCTTAACTCTCGAAGTAAGATATCCATTTAGATAGTCCTCAATCATCATTGTTAAATGACCATTACCCAAATCACCAGGTCCAACAATTCCGGACGGATGGACCAAAACAATATTTAAGCCCGTTTTTGCTTGCTTTTTAACAAAGGAAGACGTCTTTGCTTTCGACTTTGCATATTCACCAACTACATCCTTTTCGTTAAAAATTTCTGGTTCAAAAACCATCTCGCCTTCGGCTTGTTCTTTAATTGCATGGACACTGGACACATAAACCATTTTAAATAGTCCGTTTTTTTGAAACAACTTAACAATGTTCCGAGTGCCTTCATAGTTGACTTTATATAATAATTCTAAGTTTTTGTCGGTAATCGAGACAATTCCCGCACAATGGATTAAATAAGTTTCATCGGGATCTTCGACTGTGAAAAACGAAGTAAGTGAGGCAGGTACCGTTACGTTTCCCTTAACCACTTCAACCCCTAAATCCACTAGTCTTTTCGGATCATCATTATTAAGGATTAAAGCCCTAACGTTATAATTTTCACTCTTTAAAAATAGGCATATATTGTATCCTAAATGGCCATTAGCGCCCGTTACTAGAAATAGTTTTGGCATAACATCACCTTCTTTGATTCTATTGTAGTTAACAAGCAATCAAATAACAAGAAAGACAGTTATAATTCAATCATAACCATGAGTTAAAAATTTTAAATGTTATATAGCTAAGTATTATTTGTTATTTTCTGGCGATAATGGATTGACATGAACCATCGTTTTTTTGACCACTGGTACGGAAAACTTTATTTCTGTTACGATTTTTTCGGCGAGACTGTGAGCTTGATTTAGGCTCATATCACCAGGCATCGCAATTTCTAAATCGACAAAACATTTGACTCCATGAATTCTGGTGATTAGGACATCAATTTGGTTTTTATTCACAATTCTAGTAATTGCTTTTATGATTGCGTCAACTGTTTCTTTATCCGCTGACTCATCAACGAGTTGATTCATCGAAGCGAGAACAATTCCGACTGCAACACGAATAATAAAACCGGCAATTAAAATAGAACCGACCTGGTCTAAGTATGGGGCACCTAGCATAGAACCAATAACAGCAACTAAACCACTCATTGTTGAAAAAATGTCGCCAAAATGATTTAACTCATCAGCTTTTAGAATCGGAGAGTTGTGTTTTTTGGCCATATATTTAGTTTTGACATAAATAATGACTTTTATGATTATGGCAACAGTTATTCCCACTAATGCCCAATAGTTTGGTGTTTGCAGCTCAGTCCCAACTTTAAAATACTCAATTAAACTTGTAACGCTACTTCTAATTAACTCGATTGCCGCAAATAAAATGATGGCGGCCACAATTAATGCGAAGAAGCTTTCAAATCGTTCATGGCCATATGGATGGTCTTTATCAGCTTTCTTCGCACTTAGTTTCACACCAATGATGCCAACAATCGAAGCAAATATATCGGAAATTGAGTTTACTGCGTCGGAGATAAGGGCAAAGCTGGAACCAATAATTCCAGTTACGAGTTTGATAATTGAGAGCACGACATTCCATGCTAATGTTTTAAGCATGAATTTCTCTATCGTTATTGCACGTTTGAGATCTTTATCAATTTGAACATCCTTCATGCAGAAATTCTCCCTAAAACTCTAATTCTCGTTTTAAAACTAAGATGGACGATGGATTCCACATGATAAGTTCTAGAAAACATATCGACAACGACAAGTTTTTCAACTTTATAAAGTTCGCTTAAAAGTGCAACGTCCCGTGCTAAAGTAGCGGGGTCACAAGATATGTAAACAATACTCTTTGCTTTTAATTTAAGCAATCCGGAAATAAACTTTGCATCCAATCCTTTACGTGGTGGATCAACAAAGACAGTATCAATCTTAACCTGTTTTTCTTCTAATTTTAGGATGAAGTCACCAGCATCTGCTTCGTGAAATTCAATGTTTTTAATGTCGTTAATTAAGGCATTGTGTTTAGCGTCGTTGACTGCTTGCCTGACGACCTCAACACCAATTACTTTATGCACATGCTTGGCCAAAATCATGCCAATTGTACCAATGCCCGAATATGCATCCAATACGGTTTCATCAATCTTTAGATTTGCAATTTCAATGGCTTTTTGATAGAGTTTTTCCGTTTGTTTGACGTTAACTTGATAAAAGGATTTGCTAGAAATAGAGAATTCAAGCCCACATAATTTATCCTTGATTTTACCCGAGCCAGAGACGACTATTTCCTTGTTGCCGAGCACGACATTAGTTTCGCTTAAATTAATATTTTGAATCAAAGTAGTGATTTCTGGATGGGCTTGTAAGAGTGATTTTGTGAATATGTCCCAGTCTGGAAGTGTTTCTTTATTAGTGATAATGACAACCATTATTTCGTCATAATAATAAGAAGTTCTAATCATTATTTTTCTAATATCACCTTTAAGGTTATCTTCATCATATGGATCATAGGCTAATTCTTTCATCAAGTCTTTAATTGTGTGAATAATCGGGGCGCTACGCTTATCTTCAATATAACATTGGTCCATCGCGACAATTTCGTGTGACCGGTAACGGTAAAAACCGTGGATAAGATTTTTACGTTTATCGTAACCAATTGGCATAATAATCTTATTACGATAATGATAAGGATCGTCACTACCTAGGACTTCATCAACTTCTAAATCCATTTTTGCGATATTATGAAAAGCTCTTCTAACTTTGCTTTTTTTGTATTCTAGTTCCTTTTTGTAGTCTAAATGTTGAAATTGACAGCCTCCACAGGCTGTCGCAATTGGACATAAAGGTTGTATTCTATCTGGTGATATTTTTAGTAATTTAACAATTTTACCGACCAAGAAACTTTTTTTAACAAAAGTAATTTCCACTTCAGCCTCTTCGCCTATGATTAGATTTTGCACAAAGATTGTAAAACCATCAATTTTGGCGACACCTAATCCGTCATGTGTATAATCGATGCCGATGACTTGGTGTTTTTGGCCAACTCTATATTCCATATTTTACTTGCTCATCATTTCACGAATGAATTCGACTTCTTTTGCACTGTCTAATCGTGGGAATAGTGGTTCGCCTTTATTTACAATTTGTCCGCCAATAACGCCATATTTCTTGATATTCTCATATTTTTGGAGTTCTGCTGAGATCCCTAATTGTGCGAATAATTTCTTAGGGGCCTGGGTCAAAATTGGTGAGAGTAAGACTGCGGAAATATATAGGTTATTTGCAAGGTGATTCATGACACTCGCTAACGCCTTCTTCTCATCTAATTTCGCAAGATCCCAAGGTTTAGTGTTATCAATATATTTATTGCTGGCGCTAATTAATTTAAACGCTTCAATAATCGCATCTGTAACTTTTAAATCGTCAAAAGATGTCTCATAGTTAGCAATGGTTTCCGTCGCTAATTTTTCAAGGTCTAGGTCAAACTCGGTTACATGACCAGCATATAAAGGGATTTCGCCACCAAAATATTTTTCAATCATTGAAACGGTACGATTAAGGAGATTGCCAAAGTCATTGGCAAGGTCAACGTTAATTCGTTCGACAAATTGTTCTGGACTAAATTGGCCATCACTACCAAAGATTGTTTCACGTGCCAAATAATATCTCACAGCATCAACGCCGTAACGGTCAATAAGTGGATATGGGTCAACAACGTTACCGCGTGACTTGCTCATTTTAGTGTCTTTCATCATTAAGAGTCCGTGGATAAATTCACGGTCAGGTAAGCGTTCATTTAACGCCATAAGAAACATTGGCCAATAAATCGCATGGAATCTCGTGATATCCGCACCAATAATGTGGACAATTTCTGTTTCCTTATCTTCCCAAAACTTTTTGAAAAGCTCATCGTTCTTACTAGCGTAACCTAGCGCACTTATATAATTAGTTAAGGCATCTAACCACACATAAACAACATGGCGGGGATTCTCCTTAACCTTAATTCCCCATGTGAAGGAGGTCCGAGAAACCGCTAAATCAGCGAGTCCTGGTTTAATGAAGGTATTAACCATTTCATTCTTCCGGCTTTCAGGAATTATAAATTTAGGGTGGTCTTCATAATGTTTTAAAAGGCGATCGACATATTTGGAGGTTTTAAAAAAATAAGATTCTTCACTAGCGCGATGAACCTCCCGGTTACACTCTGGACAAAGATGATTTTCACCAACTTGTGTATCAGTCCAAAAAGTCTCTTCATGGGTACAATACCAACCTTCGTAATTACCAAGATAAATATCCCCTTGAGCGAGTAAGCGCGAAAATATATGCTGAACGGTTTCAACGTGAGCTTCATTAGTGGTTCTAATAAACTTGTCATTGCTTATATCAAGGACCTTCCATAAGTCATAAAAACCCTCGACGATTTCATCGACAAAAACTTGTGGTGTCTTTCCAGCTTTCTTAGCATTAGTTTCGATTTTTTCTCCGTGTTCATCAGATCCCGTTAAAAAGAAAACATCAAAGCCTCTTATCCTCTTATAACGCGCGAGAATGTCGGAAAGTGTCGTGCAATATGCATGACCAATATGTAGTTTGGCACTAGGATAGTAAATTGGTGTGCTAATAAAAAATTTCTTTCTCATAAATTTCCTCGTTATTTAAAACAAAAAGCCGCCTTTGCGGGCGGCCGTCTGTTTATTTAATCTTTTAAACCGTACTTCTTATTGAAGCGGTCAATCCGCCCATCAGCTTGGACAAAACGTTGTTTGCCAGTGTAGAATGGGTGGCAATTTGAACATGTATCAACCCGAATTTCTTTTTTAGTTGAGGTTGTCTCAAATTCGTTGCCACAGCTAACGCATGTTACTGTGATGAGTTGTGAGTGTGGGTGTAAACCTTTTTTCATATTGCTATATTCTCCTTCCGCCTTGAATCATTAATTACATTCAAAGTAAGTTCTCAGCGAGTAAATATTATCATTATTATTATTAATTAGCAACTGTAAAACAGCAAATCTACTTGTACTTATTAATTTTCTTAATTCAATACTTTATGAAAACTATTTTAGATCAGAAACTAGGGGTTTTACATGTGTTTTTTAAAAATTGACAAAAGTGATGATTTGCGCGATTACATGATATCTTTGCTTATATCGTCAAAATGGTACTTTTTGTAAGCGTTATCATAGGATACACGTGTAGTAAACCTTTGACAACGTGTCTTAATCTTGATTATATTGAATTACACAGTACGAAAGGAGAACTGTATTTTATGAAAAATAAACAACTAGCTGTGCTGTCGTTATTTGGAGCCCTTGTATTATCTGCTTGCGGACCAACTACTTCAGACACAACATCCGGTCCTGGCTCAAGCCTTCCACCAACATCTGCCTCAGATCCATCAGTAGAAGCAACATTTGCCAACGGACTAAAAAACTACTCAGCGGCCTCCTATGCCGAAAGAGAAAAAATCTTAGGTCAATTAGAGGGCTACGTTCTCGACAACTTCTTAGGCGGTATTCCGTTTGCTGATAACGCCGCAAGTGTGATGTATAACACACGCTTAACTCTTCCTAGTGAAACTTATGTCCCAGGCTACGGCTTTGGTGTCGGGGAAGGTACTATTAATACTCCGCTGACTATTGCTCAAGAACCTGAAGCAAAGTATGCGATGTATTATCACGCCTGGCAACAATCTGACCCAGGAACAATCAACTATTGGGATGGTCAAGACTCAGTAACTGCTGATCTTCACGCCATGGTTGCTGCTTCTTATTGGAGCACAAGATTCAATGACGATAAATCAGGTTACGAATGGTATCCATCACTCGCAAAAACCGAAAGACCAGTCGCATTGAACGCCGATCCTGTAACCGGAATGGCAACAAAATGGCAAGTCAAAGTTAAAACTGGCGCGCCTGTTGTCTATAACACCTTATCCACAGTCCCAGCTGTGGCAGCCTTCAAAGGCCAAGCAGTTGTACTAAATGACTACCTAACTCCATTTAAAGCGATGTTAGATAATCAATTATTCCGTGCAACCGATCTCGGAAGCACTGCTGGCGGATTC
>DATESG010000008.1:0-2414 GCA_035270925.1 Bacilli bacterium
CAGCATTTATTTACAGCGCATAGAATGGCCTAATTCGCATAATAATATTAATAATGTAAAATAATTTTACATTTAATGTAAAATAATATACACTAAAGGTACGAGGTGACTATCATGCTTAATATTAAGAAAACCGGACTAACCCTGAGTGAACTCTCCGAGTTAACAAAGATTTCACGCCCGACTTTATATAAATATATTGATTTATATATTGAAGGCAATGGTGCTTTTATCCGTCATGATTTATATCAGTTATTCGAGTACATCGAAAAAAACGAAAAGCTTGAAAAAATTGATGTTTATCTTTATTACAATCAACTAACAACTAAAAGGGGGAAATGAAGATGTTTTTAAAAAGACCACTAAGACTAAAAATCGAACAAGAATTGGAACTACACTTCTTATTTAATCGTCTCATACTCGAAGATGAGGTTATGCGCCTTGAGAAGGAAGTAAAAGAACTTGATCGTAATTTAACAATGAACGCCAAAGTTCAAAACCTTCTCAATATTGCCAAACAAACTCATGAAAATTTTGATAAGGCTCGCGAACAACTGTCTATCATTGAAAAAGAGTCACTTGATGCAGGATTTAAAGACTTTACCCCCGAACGTTTAGAACGGGTGGCTAAGGCCTACACCAAGGATGATGAATTCTTTGAAAACCGCATCATTTTCGCCATCAAATTCATCTTCTCACTGCCAAGCAAACCTAGTAGTGCGTGTAAGAAACAAACATTTACAAAAATATCAACGCTCCTTGGCTTTCCTAGACCGAACGCTCTTAATGAAATTGAGACTAGTTTAAAAAACAATTATAAAGATATCTCGCTCACCAACAAGATCGATGTCGATCAATTGATTAAAGTTGGCATTATCTCTTCATTGGTCGTCGCCGGACTCGTTAGCGTTGTTACGCTGCCCTTCATCGGGTTTGGGGCCGGAGCCACAATTGGCGGGGCGATTGCCAGTAATATTATCACCACGACAAGTATTTCGCTGGCGAGCGGAATTGCCGCAAGTGGGATTCTCTTAATCAATAAGAGCAAGGCTAATGACTTGAAGATTTTAGAAGAGTTTAATAATCTCACGCCCGATGAGTTATCTTACATGCTAACCTTTAACGCGACTCTAATTAACTATATGCGCCGTCTAGGTGTGGCCGCGCAATCAAGTGCAATTAAGAAGAGACTTGATATGTTCGTTAAACTTAGCAACCAAATTAACGTTGATTTTTATTTGAAACAACAACAAATTGAAACAAACGGCCAAAAGAAAAAAATCATGGCTAAATGTGATCAAATCTTACTCAATCAAATTTAAAACTGCTCCGAAATATTAATAAGCTAGAAGTAAAACTCTAGCTTTTATTTTTTTAAGAAAGAAAATAAGACAATTGTGATTTGAATAGGGATTCCTAAAATGAATAACATCCACGTTCCATATTGCATTGTTTCAATAAAGATTGCGGCGATTAGCGACCACAAGAATATGGAGTAGACATAAAACGAGAATTTTCTTTTTCCCCATTGACGGTTGAAGAAGATTAATAAAAATGCTGAGAATGGGACAGCCCAGACGAAAGCGGTCCAAAATCTAATTTGTTCTAAGTATAAGTACCCATACACAAAGATGATAGTGGCGATGATAAAAACAAATGAGGTCACTATTGCAGTGATTATGATGCGGTTAGTTTGAATAATTTTAGGAAGCATGAAATCCTTTTTCTCATTGGGTGGCTTTTCACTCGTGAGATAATCAATCGTGACACCAAAAAGGTCCGCAATTTTCTTTAGCGTGACTAACTCAGGGATTGACTCTCCGCGTTCCCATTTACTGACAGCTTTATCAGTGTAATGAAGCTTGTCGGCTAGTTCGACTTGCGTCCACTTTGCTTCTTTACGTAGCTCCACGATATTCATGGCAACAATTTGGTTTAGGTCTAGTTCATCTCTCATTTCTCTATTTTAATACCTTTCTATGCGTTTGTAAACTAACAGTAGAGTTCGACTCTACTGCTGGTATCTCACTTTGAAGAATAATAAATCGGGCGGTTGATAGTATATCAAGTCAATTTGCCGGACAATTAAGTTAGACGAAAGGAGTCTAATATGCAAATTACAATTATCGCCCCTGTTTTAGGGGAAGAAAATAATGGTACAACTGTTGCCACCTTTAACCTGATCAATTCGCTCCGCGATAAGGGTCATAAAGTAAATGTCGTGTGTGGTGATGAGTTCCGCCAAGGTCAAGAAGGTTTTTATATTCTCCCTCAACTAAGCCTAGGTCCAATTGATCCAATCGTAAAAGCCAATAATGTCGTCTTAGCTCGCTTTGACAAAAACATTATTCGCGAAGCTTGTAAGGGCAGCGATGTTGTTCATGTCACAATGCCATTATTCCTTGGAGCTAGAG
>DATESG010000009.1:0-10110 GCA_035270925.1 Bacilli bacterium
ATTATCATATAAACGAAGCTTTAGGACCGAGGTTGTGGGCGCCCATGCTTTGAATGTGCTTCTTTGCGCGGTATAAGTAACACCAAGGTCATCACCATCATAAGTTATCTCATCAACAAATAGTGGATCATCAAATAAACCTGAAATTGAAACGGGCGCGCTTACATCAGGATCAGTGATATCAGTAAAACTAATCGTAATAGAATAAGAGCCCATAATATCGATTTCATGAGCGGCCGGAACGTTAAGAATAAATTCATATTTATATAGCGCGGTGTTATATGTATCGTTAGTCACACCAGCATCAATGGTCACGCCATCAAGTTTAAAATCGTATGAGGCCATATCATTATTAGTGGCAACATAAATGCGGTTAGCGGACGCAAATTCACTAGCCAAAATACGACCGGCAAGGACTGCTTCCGGTGAAGTGTAAACCTTCTCCTCCATATTAACGAGATAGAGGTGACGAGCATTATCGCTTTGCAATGGAAAATCCGCATATTGCACATTGATATCCCCGGTTTGTTCGCTCCATCCGCCTGGACGGATAATAAAGTTAACTTGAGTTTGATCAGTAAAGGTCGAAATAGGTAAAAATACGTATTTACCATAATCATCAGTGCCCGTATAATCTAGTTCCGCGCCTTCTTGATTTTGACCCCAAATCCAGAGGTCCCAACTCGCATAATTTCCATCATTACGATGATAGTGAATCACAATCGTTTCTTCCGCAAATGGTTCGGCAAAAACATTGAGTGTCCGGGAGACTGTTTGCTCTTTAAAGTTTGTCCGTGTTGCACCAAGCGTGTCAACATTGATACTTCCTAAGGAGACAAGTCCCGCAATTAAACTGACTGCCAATAATTTAATCATAATTTTACCTTCTACTTTCTTTTGGAGACTTTGACTAGTCTTAATAAAAATTTCAATCTTCGGTGATATTTAGTTAAATCTTTAAGTTTCCACTCCCAATTTGGACTGCCAATTGTGCCAGGAGTATTAAGCCGAGCACTATCATCGAGCAAGATTAAATCTTGCATTGGTACGATTGCAATATTGGCGCTGCTAAAGAAGGTGTAGGCTAAAAACTTATCAAAAATATTATCGTATTCGATAAAGCCACGACGATTTAAATCATCTTCGCTCGCCCGTTTAAAGGCTAAATCTTGACTATTAAACCAACTGACCATCGTTTGATTGTCATGTGTTCCGGTATAAATAATTCTCCGCGGATTAGTTAGTGGTTGCATACTAATCGGATTGTACGTAAATGCGACAATTTCCATCCCTGGTAAATCAAAATGGTCACGTAAGACAAGTACTTCAGGCCGTAAATCTCCCAGATCTTCGGCAATAATTTTTAGGTTGGGGAAATCTTTAAGCAGCGCATCAAATAATTGATAACCTGGGGCTTCAACCCATTCGCCTTCAACCGCCGTTGGACAGCTACTTGGAATTTTCCAATATGTATCAAAGGCCCGGAAATGATCAATTCTTATCATGTCAAAGAGTTTGGCGTTATAGCCTAATCTTTCTTTCCAAAAATCAAAGTTATGGGCGGCTAGATAGTCCCAATCATAAAGTGGGTTGCCCCACCTTTGTCCGGTCGCACTGAAAAAATCAGGTGGCACTCCCGCGATATGAGTCGGAAAATATTGATCATCAAGCAAGAAGGCCTCAGTGTTTTCCCAAACATCCACTGAATCAATTCCGACATATATTGGCATATCTCCGACAACTTCAATCCCGCGTGCATTCGCATATTTATGGAGGTCTTGCCATTGTTTATAAGCAATAAATTGCAGCCACATTTCAAATTCAATTTGTGATAGATAGGGAGTTAAATCCATTTTTTTGTCATGAATCCAATTTTTAAATTCGGCTGGCCAATAATGCCATTGGTTTAAATAATTATTCTTTTTAAAAGTGACAAAAACGGCATAATTATAAACCCACTTGTTTGCGTTTTTAAAACGAGCAAACCCTGTTTTTTTTGTCGACTTATAGTTTTCAAACGCGAGTTTAAGATATTTAAGTTTAAAGTTTCTAACTTTTTCATAATCAACTTTTTCGGCATTTTCGTGGAAATTAGGTACTTTTGTAATTAATTTGTCTTTTTGTAAAAGATCAAGGCTGATATAAATTTCATCGAAAGGTTTACTACCATATGGTTGATATGGTGAGTTGCCGAACCCGACCGGGTTCAGTGGTAAGATTTGCCAATATTTAAAACCGGCCCGTTTGCTCATCTTTAAAAATTCGCGGGCCTCGAGACCAAAGTCTCCGATTCCGTGCCGGGAAGGTAAACTACTAACGGCGATTAAAACTCCAGCTTCTCTCATATTATCTCTTCTCTATGACCACGGAGGAGCTCGCTCCGAGCGTCAATATTTCTTTATTAATGCTGCTACGTTCTAGATTTGTATAAATATCATGGGCAATAACGAGTTTTTGATCATCAAGACGTGATAACTTAAATGTTTCGGCGGTCGCCGCAAAGTTATGCACGACATAGATTGATTCATTCCCGTCTTTACTTGTGAGTTTAAGCGCGGCTAAGGCACTACTTGGGAGCACGACTTGTGTAACTCTGGCGTCGACTAACCACGGATAATCATTACGAATACTCAGGACTTTTTTATAGTGATTTGTGAGACTAAAGGGTTCTTCTAATAAGTCAAAGGCGCCTTCACGAATTTGATTAGCCATATTATAGTTTGTCCCTGTCGGGAAATCAGTCCGCCATGGATCGATGTTTTTTTGCCACTGCATTGGCAGGCGGCGGTTCGCGTCAGTTTGCGCTCCACCTCTAGTCCCCTTAAGCCCAATTTCTTCACCGTAATATATGAAGGGAATTCCTGGCGTTAATAAGTAAACCGAAGCCGCAAGTTTTTGGCGGTTAGCAACATTAGCGATAAACATCGCGCTGCTACGGTCCATATCATGATTGGTTAAGAAATTAGCAACAAGCCCGTCCTCATTAATTGCTAATACTTTTTGATGGGTATCCGCAAGACGAAAAGCAAAACTACTACCAGTTTCAGAGGTAATATTATCAATGATATAGCCACCTGAACTTGCACTAGGAAAATTAAAGAGACTATCGATTCCGCGATAATATAGGTTAATCGTATCTTGACCCGTCCATGCTTCGCCAACAATATAGGCGTCTTCTTTATTGGCCCTGACAATCCCCTTAAACCAAGTGAGAAAATCAATCGATTTTTGTGCTTGATTCGTGTAATAGTACGTAACAGCATCAAGTCTAAAGCCGTCAACCCCGAGATCAAGCCAAAAGTTAGAAATATTAACTATTTCCGCTCTGACTAGGGGGTTATCAAGATTAAGGTCAGGCATCCAGTCACCAAATCCCGCTTCATATTTTACATTAGCGCCGTCCCAGTAAAAGTCATACCAGTTAGCCTTATTTGCGTTATCATTTGGCTCAAAATTTCCCGCTTTAAAATTAGTAAGTCCTTCTTTAAACCACGGATGAGTACTTGAAGTATGATTAATCACGAGATCGATAATTACATCAATATCAGCTTCGTGCGCCTTTTCAATTACCGCGCTAAAGTCAGCCAGTGTCCCGTAATCTTTATTAATTGCTTGATAATCTTCAACGTCATAGCCGTGATAGCTAGGTGAAGGATGAATGGGCATTAACCAAATTCCGCCGACACCTAAATCTTCGAGGTAATCAATTTTGTCTTTAAGACCGAGTAAATCACCAATCCCATCATCATCAGAATCGGCGAAGGTTCGAACAAATATTTCGTAATAAGCCCCACCTTTAACATTGGTGATACTTTTATCAATTTCATAATCTTGAGGCACAGCACTTTGACCACATGATACTAAAAGCATCGTGATTGTTGTAAAAAAGGTAAAAAGTGTCGTTTTACGCGTCATGTTAACCTTTAACGGCGCCTCCTGTGACACCGCTGACATAGTATTTTTGCATCCACACAAATAGCAGTGTGATAGGAATACTAATCAGGACTGCTCCGGCGGCGAAGGTTGTGAAGTAAGTTGCAATCATCCCTTGTCCGTTGAGCATATTGTATAAACCTCTGGCGATGGTCCAGGCATCCGTTCTTTGGCGAGTAATTGTGGCGACAAAGATATAATCGCCCCATGGACCCATGAAGGAAGTTAAGGCTGTATAAATAACAATTGGTTTAGATAAAGGTAAGATAATGTGCCAGAATATTTGGGCCTTATTCGCGCCATCAATTTCGGCGGCCTCATCAATTGAATTAGAAATCGTATCAAAGTAGCCCTTAGAAACTAGATACCCCATCGCCGCTCCACTACTGTTAACGAGAATAAGACTGATTAAGTAGTTGGAAACTGGCACTTGTTGCGTGCCACTTGGTAAGAGCCCAATGCCCTTCAAAATAAAGTAAATGGCAATCATTGACATAAAGCCAGGGAACATCCCAAGAATCATTAAAAGTTTCATAATCCCTCTACGGCCTTTAAAGCGTAAACGGCTAAAGGTATAGGAGGTTAATAAGACGATGACTGTTGAAATAATACTTGTGAAGACTGCGACAATTAGCGTATTTAAAAACCATTGTAGATAAGGAATGCGAGGGTCATTAAATAATACGAGATAATTGTCAAAGCCAAATTCACGCGGAATAAAATAAGCAACGCGTCCAGGGGATTCAATCCTTAATGAGTTAAGAACGAGCCACACAATTGGGAACAACCAAACGATAGAGAGGATGATTAGAAGTGTATAGATAAATCCATTCATTACTCTTCCCATTGTCCGTTGATTTTTGAACCCACGAGCAGCATTGACTAACTTTGGTGATTGAGCCGTAGTTTCAAGTTTGTTTTCATGCTTTTTCATTAGGCAAAGTCTCCTTCCTGTGTCGCCGCACTAGTTTTGCTATATAGCGCTAAGGTAATAAAGGCACTGATCAAGAAGATAAAGATGCCCAATGCACTACCAATTGCATATTCTTGCTGTGCGCCCCCGACCGTGAGGTCATAAAGCCACGTGACAAGGATATCGGTTTTACCGTATTGCACACCTGGAAGTTGCGCGGATGGATCGCCACCCGTCAGGAAGAATATGACGTTAAAGTTATTAATGTTACCAATAAACTGAGTAATCAAATAGGGTCCCGTGACGAAGAGCATATAAGGAAGCGTAATCTTCGTAAATTGAGCGATTGGACCTGCCCCATCAATTCGTGCGGATTCATATAAATCACTAGGAATATTCATTAAGATTCCGGAGGTAATCAACATTGTATAAGGAACCCCAACCCAGACGTTAACTAAAATAACGGAGATTTTAGCGTTTAGTGGATTAGTAAGAAAATCAATATAAGTATCAATCCAGCCTAATTGTAATAAGGTTTCATTAATTGGACCATATTTATATAAGAGTTGGTTCATGATCAATAAAGTCACAAATTGGGGAACGGCAATCGTAATAACAAAGACGGTCCGCCATAACTTCTTAAGTTTAATCCCCTTGCGGTTAATCATCATCGCTAAGAGGAGACCAAATATGTAGTTAGTAAAGGTCGCAAAGAAAGCCCAGATAAAGGTCCATTGGAGAATATCAGCGAAGGCTTTCGAGAAGCTACTTCCGCCAACGGAAGTGAATAATTGGCTAAAAGTTTTAAATCCGACCCACGTAAAAAGTGTATTAGGTGGGCCATTTGTTTGGTTGTAGTTAGTAAAAGCTAAAAGAATCATAAATATTAATGGCAAGACGGTAAAAACTGTAATTGTCATTGCCGGAATTGAAAGTGTGGATAAGTGGAAGCGTGAGTTTAAAAGTTCATGGAGCTCATTTTTAAGGGTTGGAAGCGGATTCTTGAATTTAGGTAATTCAACATCAGGGTTTTCTGAGAGTTCAAGAAGTTCGGTTTTGTAATCGGCTTTCGCCTTGGTGAATTGTTTATCAGCCTTAGCTACACCTTTAATTGAAATCCAATATAGGGTGAAGAAGGTAATTGTTAGTAAAATAGTCGCGACTGAATAAAGCGTAATTAGCATCGAGTTATCCATGAATACTGTCCGTTCGACGACATCATCAATCGCACAAGCCCCAAGTGGTACTCCAGGAATTCCACATTCCTCGACGATTCTAAATGGTGTGTCGCCCAGGTTTTCAAATTTGGAGAGCCAATAAAGCCCCCCACCCGGAATGAGCATGTAGACAAAATAGCCAATTTGGAGCAGTAAATAGATAACTGTCTTATATGATCTTTGCATAAATGAATGCCCGGAACCCATAAATACATATGATATTTTGGTTCTAAATGAGCCGCTCCAGAAAGTCTCGTGATATGTTTTAAGAAACTTCCAAATTGCGAGACCACCTTTAACAAACAGTCTATAGACACCGAGAAAGATATTCACGAATGCTTTAACAAAAATCATCACAAAATTAAATAAGAATAGGACCACGCCTTTTGCGGCATTACCTAAAGAGATAAAGACGCTTTCAAAAAGTCCGACTGGTTCTACTGGTCGCGTTAGATAATAGTCGCGACCAAGTTTTGCTGCCTTTGTATTGGCTCTTGCAATAACAAAGTAACCAAAGTTAGCAAATAAAACTACAAATAGTAAGATTAACCACAAGACGCTTGGAACCGCAATCGGGGTAACTCCATTTGTTTGAAGAATAATCAACATTAAAATTTCAAGGACAACGAGCAGGGCTGTTAGTCCCAAATTAATAGCGCCGATTAAATTTTGCTTGTTGGCCCTCGTACTTATTAAAAGAGTACTTGAGTTTTCATCATGCGCAAGATCAAATAACTTTTTGGCATTAACACTAGCGTAGACGGCCCCTGCGACTAATAAAAGCGCCAGAAGCAACGTGCTCAGTGCAAATAAAATAAAGTTATTTTTGAAGGCACCTTCAGCAAGGGCAAACCCTTCAATCAACCTAATCAGTCTAAATATAAAGAAAGTAACTAAACCGAGAGCGGAAAAAATCCCAATCATAACATTTGTAAACGAACTCAGACGATGGGCATAATGTCCAGTGCCACTATTTGAAAAAAGTGTTTGATTGTTTTCTTCGGTGACCTTTTTAGGTGGGTTAGAATTTTGCTTTTCCATAAACCACTTCTTGCTATCAAATGATAGCAAAGCTCCATTTCTATAATTATGTTCGACTATCTTTACTAATCGCTTTACCCTAAAATTAATCGAGAAATACAAATTTTTCTTTAATTAATTAATTAAAAGGTTTTTCTAGGTTTAGTTTAACATTAATTTATCGCAGCGTTAATTAGTTTATACAATTTTGTCAATTAAAAACAAAAAAAAGGAATCAAATAACTTGACTCCTCTTCTTAACATCTAAATTATAGTTAGCTTGCTAATGTAATGGCGGCCACGAACGCATCAAGTTGTGCCTTGATTGTTTGAGGAGCATCTTCACTAGCTGGGCCATTGACGACAAAATTACCAACAGCAGCTGAAGCATCCCAGAAGGCTGAGCCAACTGATTTACTTTGTGGAATTGCGAATTCGGCTTGAGCACCAAGAGCGGCTAAAGCTTCATTGGCTTGGACAGCGGTACTTCCAGAAACAACAATGTTTGAAGGACCTTTTCCAATTTCCGCGAAACGGTAAGTTTGAGCGGCTTCATCAGTAATAAAATCAGCAAATGCTAAGGCCCAAGCAGGTTGTGCGGTTGATGATTTAACACCAACTAATTTCGAACCAGCAAAAGCTCCCATTTGGACGGTTGAATCATCTGCACTCTTGAAGGTTGGAAGTTTACTAGCGGCATATTTTGTGCCTAAGTAACCTTCGATGTTATCGGCATTCCAGACACCAGTAACAGCAGCGACAACTTTATTGCCTTCGGTATCACCAAAGTCAGCTAGAACGTTATCAGGGTTATCGTTTTTAAAGCCTTTATCTAATTTAGGTTGAACTAAATTCATAAATCCTTGCATTGCATCAACAGATTTTGTTCCGTTATAGTCGGTCGTATGTACCTTTGCAACTGGATCATAACTAATTTCGCCAACATTCATAATTGGAGCAACAGAATAATATCCATTACCCATATCCATGACGAATTGGTGAGTCGCATCAGTTTTTGCTAACATTGTTTCAAGTGAATCAACTTCAGCATCAGTAAAGAACGCACTATTATAATAAAGGAAATAACCATTGTCAGCAGCGAGTGGGAACGCAAATAATTTTTCTTCATCTGTACCCTTTTTATAGGTTGCAGCTTGGACACTTGCGTCTAAATCACGAGTTTTAACCTTATTAGCATAGGTTGTTGAGAGGGCATTTAATACACCTTTTTCAACGAGGTTTGAAAGTTGATCATCAGCAAACATAAAGATATCAGCGGCGGTATCAACGTCTGCTAAGGCTTGGGTTGCGGCATCGCCTTCACCTACGTCACCATAGGTAATTTTAAAGGTGATATCGGTATGAAGTTTTTGGAATTCAGCAGCTAAATAATTATATACTTCTTTTTCCCCTTCTTTTTCAGGGCCCCAGACTTGGAGTCGGATTGTTTCCTTGTCACCACCGCCACCACCACATGCAGCAAGCACGAGGGCTGAAGCGATTAAAAACAAAGATTTCTTTTGTTTAAACATAAATTGTCTCCTTTCATAGTTGTTTGTAAAGGGTGCAAAAACACTCGGCTACCCCATTACAATTTAGTTTATACATATATTATTATAGGTGCTGGGACCATTTTGTAAACTAAAAGCGTAAGCGTTTACATTTTTTTCCAATAAACAAAATTTATTGACAATCAAAAAACCCCTTGCGTCGTTTTAGTCCACGCCCGGGGTTATCTAAGATGTCGGAGTTAAAAGTTGTGTTTTTTTTTGCCTATTAAATAATCGTCTTGTTATACTCTTGGACTGTTAACTTTTCACGTTCTTCTTTTGAATCAACTTTGAAGAAGTGACATTTACTCATATCAAGAACCAACGAGACTGTATCATTAATATGAACGTCTTTATCGGGATTAACTAATACTTTAGAAACAAGTGATTGTCCGGCGAATTTACCATGCAGCATGTATTCATTACCAAGTAATTCGGCGACTTCGACTTTCATTTCGAAGTTTGCTTCCTTGTGCTTCTCGCCAATTGCCGTTGTTGCATAATTAATATCTTCTGGTCTAATTCCAAAGATGAGGAACTTGCCATCATAGACTTTTAAGTCAGCGCGCATTGATGCGGGAATTTTGATCCGTTTTGTTTCGACAAATTGGTTAATCTTTTCTAAAGTCACGGCCTCTTTGAATTCTTTTTCGCCTTCTTTAAGCTTTTCTGCGGATTTTTCTTCCTTCATTTGGCCAAAGACAATTTCATCTTTGTCAATTTTAACAGTGAAGAAGTTCATTGAAGGTGAGCCAATAAAGGAGGCGACAAATAAGTTAATGGGATTATGATAAATATCAATTGGCGAACCAACTTGTTGAATATAGCCATCTTTCATCACGACAATTCTTGTCGCCATCGTCATCGCTTCGGTTTGGTCGTGCGTGACATAAATTGTTGTGGCATTCATTTGTTCGTGCAGTCTAATAATTTCGGAACGCATTTGTACACGTAATTTGGCATCGAGGTTAGAAAGTGGTTCATCCATTAAAACCACGGAAGCTTGACGGACAATTGCCCGGCCTAAGGCCACACGTTGACGTTGCCCACCAGATAACGCTTTAGGTTTTCTTGCGAGTAATTCTTCAATTTCAAGAATTTTTGCTGCTTCTCTAACCCGGAAATCAATTTCATCTTTGGGTAAGCGTTGAATTTTAAGACCAAACGCCATGTTGTCATAAACGGTCATATGAGGATATAGGGCATAACTTTGGAAAACCATCGCAATACCGCGGTCTTTTGGTGGGAGATCATTAACTAACTTACCATCAATGACGAGATTGCCATCGGTAATGTCTTCTAAACCAGCGACCATCCGTAAGGTCGTTGATTTGCCACATCCAGAAGGACCAACGAAGACGATGAATTCTTTGTCTTCAATGTGTAAACTGAAATCGGTAACGGAAAAATTATCGTTACCTTCGTATTTCTTATATACGTTTTGTAATTCGACTGTTGCCATAATAGTCTCCTTGTT
>DATESG010000010.1:0-3933 GCA_035270925.1 Bacilli bacterium
ACGAAAACACAGTTTCAAAATCACTGAAAAAGCAAATAATAGTCAATGAAAATCAAAAAGTTAACAAGTTGTTAAATTGACAAACGTATAATTGTTGTTTTCATAAAAATTATGTTAATATGTGGTGCAAGGAGATTAAAGACTATGTCCAACTATGTAATTATTACTGACGCCACTGCCGACCTTACACCAGAACTAATTAATCAATATCAACTTGAACAGATCCCGATGGAAGTTTGGGTCGACCAAGATATGTTTCATATTTATCCCGATGAACATGAAATTAAAATTCAAGACTTTTATGATAAATTACGCGAAGGAAAACGTGGACGCACGACATTAATTAATGTCGCTACTTTCATGGAGTTTTTTCAACCACATCTTGAAGCGGGGAATGACATCTTATATTTAGGTGTAACTTCGACATTAAGCGGAACAATTTCTCAAGCAAAAACGGCAAGCGAATTGCTGCAAAAAAAATATCCAAACAATCAGATTATCATTGTTGATTCGTTTACAACTTCGTTAGGTCTTGCCTTATTAACGATGAAAGCAAGTCAAAAGAAAATTGAAGGGTTATCAATTCAAGAAAACGCCGATTTCATTAAATCAATTCGGCATCGAATGAATGCGATTTTTACGGTTCCTAACTTAGACTCTTTAAGAAAAGGCGGCCGTGTGCGGGGTGCCACGGCACTAATTGCCAATCTTCTTGGAATTAAACCGGTCCTTCATATGGATAAAGAAGGTAATCTTGTTTCACTAAAAAATATTCGTGGATGGCCGAAAGCTTTGAAAGAAGTAGCCTTACAAGTAGTAGAACGTTTACCAAAAGAATTAGCCAGTGAAGAAATTGTCTTTATTGGGCATTCCGATAATTTATTAGATGCCCAAAGAATTGGTGGGTTTATTCAAGAGTTAGTTCCCGTCAAAGAAATTAAATATGCTTATCTTGGTCCGGTGATAGGTGCTCATGGTGGACCAGCGACACTATGTGTATTTTTCTTAGGCACCCATCGTTAATTGATATTTTTCGTGATAAGTGAGCTTGAGATTTAAAAACGTCTCAAGCTCTTTTAATATGTAAAAAAGTTGTGCGCGATTTTCAAATTCAGCACGTGTCTTTGGTAAATCCGAAGCTTGAAAAAAATCAAAAAGGTGATTCAACTCGACGGCTAGTGAGGCCGCGTAATTTTCTTCACCAATTTGGCCTTTAAATGTAGCAAGATATTCAAGAATAATTTGCTTTTGCGGAAGATTTTCAATTGCTTTTAAAGTTTGCTCAACACGTTTAAGAATGGCAACTTGCCTTTCACGCATTAATAAATAAGCCGAACGCGCATCTTGATTCCAACTATACTGGTTTTCAATATCATCGTTTAGTTGCTGACGCCCATTTTTCATGGCGTTATTGAGTATAGTAAAATCAACAGTTTTTTGACTAGCAATATCGTTGATTGCTTTATCAAGTAAATTATCAATTTTATGGATATCATTGGCGACAGTTTTCTTGAGCGGCGGCATCCAGAAGTTTAATAAAGTCGCCACACCTAATCCAATCGCAAAAATATAAAGTGCATTAAAAACAAAAAGAAAATCTTTTTCTAAATATAACTGGGAAACTAATACTAAGGTGACAACGATTCCACCTTCAATTTTTAACAGGAAAGCAGCGGGAATGAAAACCGCCATTAAGATGATAAGAACCCAAAACTCATAACCCAGTAAAAAGAATAGCAAAGTGGCAATTCCTAATCCGATTAACGTAGCGATTAGGCGAATTAAACCAATTGTGTATGATTTTTTTCTCGTCATTTCTAAACTTAACACAGCGATGACACCAGCTGTATAAGCGTACGGGAGATTAAATAAAGTCGCAATAAGAAAGCCAATTAGAAAACCCACAATCATTTTGGTCATAAGTGTTAATCGTAATTTGTTTTTCATGACGCGATCCCCTTTATCATTTCAATTATACTTGATAAACATATTTTGATAATAAATTACGCTAATTGGCATGTGATTTTTATTTAAAAACTTTGTAAGATGGTATAAGATATAACTTGCCTTGCAGCTATGGCGGAACTGGCAGACGCGCTAGACTTAGGATCTAGTGGGGCAACCCGTGCAGGTTCGATTCCTGTTAGCTGCACCACAAGACTTGAAACTGTTCCCATATTTTGTACCGAGGAAAGGTACAATATAAGGGGACTTTTTTCATGAAATTCACACTACAAGAAAAGCTAAAATTCGCTAGAATTCATTTTGATGATGGCCTTCCCTTCTCTGAAATATCTAAAAAATATCATATAGAGATTACGGGACTGAAGTATGCCTGTAGACTTTATGAACGATGGGGCTCAAAAGCTTTTAAAGAAGACAATCAAAGAAGAAAATATTCGAGGGAAACAAAACTCCGGGCCATTCACGATATGGAAATGAATAATAAAACGTATCGAGATATCGGAATCGAACTGATGATGACGAATGCTAATATCGTCAGGGACTGGTATCAAAAATATAAAAGTGAAGGGGAAGTGGCCATTCAAGATACATTCGCAAGAGAGGCCTACAAGCATCACGACGATAAGGTCTTGGAAAAGGAATACAAGAAGCTGCTTCAAGATCTTGAATACACGAAAGCCGAGAACGAATACTTAAAAAAATCGTACGCCCTAATTCTAAAGAGAAGCAAACCACAAAGGAAAAAGTCAAAGTAGTTTGGGAACTTAGGGAGAAGTATCCACTTCACATTCTTCTCAAAATTGCGATTCTAAATAAGAGTACGTATTTTTATGCGATTAAGAATTTTAACTATAAAGATAACAAAGATGCCGAGTTAGAAGATCGCATCAGAACGATTTTCGAACATAATCACCGAAAATACGGAAGGCCGCGCATTGTTTTGGAACTCAAAAGACAAGGTTTTGTTATTAATAACAAGAAAGTAAGAAGAATAATGTTGAAGCTCGGACTATCCGCCACGCAAAGAAAGAGGGCCTATCGTTCATATAAAGGACAAATCGGAAAGATCTGCCGCAACCAACTTCTTATCAAGAAATATAATGACAAGAGCAATGTCTACTTCTATGAAAGGAATTTTGGGGCCACAAGACCTTATGAGATTTTAGGAACAGACGTTACTCAATTTCAGATAAGCGCCGGGAAGTTGTATCTCTCGCCGATTATCGATTTCTATACCAGAGAAATTCTTGGCTACGACATTTCGGACAGTCCGAATTACGCGCAGATCAGAAGAATGGTGAGCATGATGATTAATAATCACGGTGAATCATTCAAAGACTCGATTCTTCATAGTGATCAAGGCTATCAGTATCAAATGAAGGCCTATCAAAAACTGTTGAAGAATCATGGATTAATCCAGTCGATGTCAAGAAAAGGCAACTGTCTGGATAACTCTCCGACCGAAAACTTCTTCGGGAGACTCAAGACCGAAATATTCTATGACCAGGAATACGAATATAAGTCGCTAAATGAACTGAAAAGGGCAATCGAAAGTTACATCAAGTATTACAACGAAGAACGCATCGTCGTAAGGTTCGGTGATTCTCCGTCAAATGTCAGACTTACAAGGAGGACCGCTAGTTGATATAATGGTGCTGTTATTAAATAGTCGGTCCAAAAAACCGGAACAACATCAATCACAACAGGATTAATATAAGATCCTGTTTTTATTTTAGTTGTATACAATTTGTAGACAACTGAAGTTATGTCTAGATGATGGAAAAAAAGTATTGCCAATGCGATTAATAAAAGCAAATTCAAGAAACTAACTGTAATAAATTGATCAGAAAACAATCAAAATGTACTTTCACAAGCATTAAAAGACATTGGGAGTCCTCCCGATTTTTTTGTAAAACATTATAAAATAAAAACCGACAATACTCATCTTAATATGGCATGAAATAAAGG
>DATESG010000011.1:0-22774 GCA_035270925.1 Bacilli bacterium
TACGCAAGAGTAAAAGTGCAATCGTTCGAACCTTATTATATCTGACATCGAAAGGATATCTCTCCGGATGGTTTGACATCCGGAAAATCATTGGATAGTATCTAATAAGTGGAATAATCACGCGTATAACCCAACCTATATACTTAAGCATAAACCCTCTTTCTTAGAAAAAATTTACTTGTTCGGCAATAACAACGATCCGCCCATCACAAATCTCTAAGCGACCTTTAATGGCAATGTGATTGCCAGCTTCAATGCGGTAGAATGGTGCACCTAAGTTACGTGACCATAAAACAACATCAAATGAATCAGATGTTGGTGTCAACTTGTCTTCATTATAGGCTCTTCTCACTTCGACTGTTCTTTTTACGCTATCGGTCTTTGGACCAACAACGCCAATAATAGTAACAACACTTAGCATAACTTTTAACCTCCTAGTTAGCAATTACACTAAGACCGTTTCTTAACTAGTTAACAAGACTACCCTTGTCTTCATTTCGTAATCCGACGATAATTAGTGCATATTTGGGGACCATCATGTTTTGCACATAATCATTAGTCTTCCCTTCGATGTAGCCCGTTTGATTGAGAATTACCTTCTGTGGTTGCTCTAGCTCGATAAACAGCGGACTATTAGTAATGTTAATATAAACATTAAATAAACGATAGGGTGAATTATTTTTAGTATCAAGATATTGAATTAATAAATTTCCATTTGCCAAATCAATAAAGTTGATACTTTTTTCTATGAGCTCAGGCTTGCTAAGATGAAGGAACTTACAATCTTTACGTAGTCGCACTAAATCTTTGAAGTAATTAACAAGCCCAGGACGCTTACCTACGAGTGTATAGGCGAACTGATTTACTTTATCGCTGCTTTTGTAAGAGTTCATATCTCCGTATTTTGAGATGCCAATTTCTTGACCTCTGTGAAAGAATGGAACCCCAAATGCCAGCATTACAACGGCATTAATAGCTTGAAGTTTTTTTAAGTGGGTTGCTAAATCATTTTCCGGTTGCGCGACACTTAATTTATCAATAAGCGTACCATTATCATGACACTCAACATAGTTTATCGATTGCCATGCACCTTGAAATTTAGGCGTAAAGGTATGATTAGTCACACTGCCTTTAAGCGCGAATTTAAAACCATCACGATAAACAGCATTCCCGAGCATATAACCTTTATCCATGATTGTGCTTTCAAACGAACCACCTTTAACAATCTCTCTAAAGGAGTCATTAAAAAAACCAATATAGTCGATGTTAAAAGCATTATCCATGTTTGTTAATTCCTTGCTAGGGAGGGCAGTATGCATGTTCCAGCCTTCACCATACATCAAGAAATCTGGGCGAATTAACTTAGCTTTTTCACTAATAATTTGGATAGTTTTTTGGTCGATTAATCCAACAAGATCGAATCTATAGGCATCAATATGATAAGTTTTTATAAAGAAGAGTGCGGCATCGACAATTAGTTTTCTGACCATTGGCCGTTCGGTTGCTAGGTCATTTCCACAGCCACTACCTTGAACAATTTTACCTTGTTCATCCTTTCGGAAATAGTAATTAGGAACAACTGCTTCAAAACTACTCATTGAAGCTTCATAGACGTGATTAAAAACAACGTCCATACTAATTCTAATTCCGCTTTGATGATACTTAGAAACAAGTAACATCAAATCATTAATTCTTGAGTATGGATCATCGATTTTACGGGCGTAGCTACCCTCAGGGACAAAATATTGTTGAGGATCATATCCCCAGTTATAACTACTCCATTTATCAGTTTCATCAACTGTTTTAAAGTCATAAATTGGTAATAATTGTAGGTGAGTAATACCTAAATCTTTAATATAATCAAAGCCAGCCTTGGCACCATTCTTTGATTGACGTTTTTCTTCAATCATCCCATAGAAGGTGCCTGGGTATTTAAAATTGACTCTATCATCGCTTGTCATATCTCTGACACTTGTTTCGTAAATAATCATTTCGGTTGGGCTTGTGATTGGTGAAAGTAGATGGTCATGAAAATCAACTTTAAAATGATTGAAGTTAATGACGACACTATCAACTCCATTTGGGGTCGAACCGAAGGCGTAAGGGTCAGTTGTTTCCGTTTCCACGCCATTATTAATCACAATATAACGGTAGCGGAATTTTTCATAGTTACCTTTAAGAGTGATGGAAAAGACTCCCATTTCCCCACGTTCCAACATTAAAAATTGCCATTTTTCACTCTTTAAACGACTATATCTAATCACAACACGGCTCGCTAAAGGAGCCCAAAGTTTGAAAGTTGTGGCGGTCTTTGTATAGTAAGCACCCAAGTCATTACCTTGATAATTAAATAACTTATCAAAGCCCGGAAAACCTGTCGCCATGCTCACATTAAGCGGTGCGAAACCATAATGACGGATATGTACAAGATAGTTAAGCCCAAACTTAAAATCCTCTTCTAGGTCTAGTTCATAAATATTGGTGCGGAATTGAAAGATTTTATTACTAATCGTAAACTTAATCTCTTCATTATTAGCGTAAAGAACAATTTTAGGTTCTTCTTCACGATATTTATCATTGTTTAAAACAATACGAATGCGGCGGTATGCAATCAGGCTTGCGCTAAATTGACCGATCATCTTAGTCTTTCACCTCAACTACAGCGACGGCATAATCTCCATCATGGGAGATTGAGACATTGTAGAATTTCTCGTTATACATCAAAACTGGGCGCCCGTCTTCACGGTACACAATTGAGATATTTGTAAATGAAATCCGTCCCATTCCATCATGATAGGCTTTTAAAAATGCTTCTTTCGCGGCAAATCGACCCGCGATAAATTCTTCCTTATTGAGACGATGTTCATAAATAGCATACTCTTCGGTTGAAAGAATACGTTTGGCGAGTTTCTCCTTGCCATAAAACCGTGGAATGTAGACGATATCAATACCTAATGCCATATTTCCTCCTAATAATCATTATTATCTATTTTTATTTCTTCTGGTGAAAGTTCATACTCCGGAATAACTTTCGCGCCTCGACTTGAATTAGCGGCATCTGGGGGAGAAATCACTCCTTCTGCCATTAGCGCCTCATAAATCATCTTTGCGCGATTGTAGGCCATATTGAATGTAATCTGGATGCGATTGATTGAAATTGTATCGAGGGTTAAAACATAACTTTTAACGTCTTCATACATTTCATCCTTATATGTGCTTGGGGTCCCAGCGACAAAACCATTATTTCCCTTATCACTGAGATCAAGAAATTCAGCGGCGTAATCAGGTTGATAAGTTTGTTTCAAGTAATCAGTAACTGCTCTTATTTCATCATTATCGACATAAGCACCTTGAATGCGTGTAAAGCCTTGTCTGGAAATTTGTGTGCAGTCGACGAGCATATCACCATTACCAAGTAACTCTTCGGCCCCACCTTGACCTAATATAACCGTACTATCAATCGCACTAGCCGTCATCAGCGCGACGCGTGTTGGCAGATTGGCTTTAATTTGTCCGGTAATTACAACCGTTGATGGGCGTTGTGTCGCGACTATTAGATGGATTCCGGCTGCTCGTGATTTTTGCGCAAGTCTTAAAACGTGAACGGATATATCTTTTTCATTATCAATCAAATCAGCATATTCATCGATAATTACGACGATTCGTGGGAGGATTTTATCACCATTTTTCTTAGCTATTGAATTATACTCTGCAAGTTTATTGGCACTAACTTGCTCAAATAAACGATAGCGTTGTTCCATTTCTTCGACTAATTTATCAAGTGCGACGCGGGTATCCTTGGCCTCTTTAACAATCGGACAAAGCAGATGAGGAATTTCTTTATATTTATTCATTTCGACCCGTTTTGGATCAATAATTAATAATTTTAATTGTTCAGGGGTCGTTCTCATTAAAAGTGTGACTAGTAAAGCGTGAACAAAGACAGACTTTCCGCTGCCGGTTGAACCGGCGACGAGTAAATGAGGAAATTCATCAAGTAACCCCCAAATTACACGGCCATCAATGTTTTTGCCAAAAGGAATCGCAAAATTGAATTTTTCACCTTGTGGAAGTTCGAAAATACAGTCTCTTAGTGTGACCGGAACTTTTTTCTCATTCGGAACTTCAAAGCCACTTGTGACCCGACCAGTAACAATTTCTTCAAAACGTCCTGGTTGACCTTGAAGTCGAATATTCAGGTCATTAATATAACGGTTAAGCGTAGTTACGCTCTTATCTTCATCCATTTTAATATCAAAGCGCGTAATTGAAGGGCCAATTGTATAGGAAATGGCTTGGGCGCCAAGGTTAAAACTATTGAAAGCATTATTAATAATTAACATCTTTGCTTCCGCAGCACGGTTGTTAATAATCATTTCATCTTCAGGAGTATAGCTGTTTAAAAGGTCGAGACTAGGGAAAACGTAAGCTGGCTTCTTGTCAATCTTTTTAGGGGTGACCACTTTTGGTACCTCTTGCGCTTTAGCAACCTGAGGCGTTTCAGAATACACCACTGGTTCTTG
Organism: Bacilli bacterium; assembly: GCA_035270925.1. Lineage (GTDB taxonomy): Bacteria > Bacillota_I > Bacilli_A > RFN20 > CAG-826 > DATESG01. The sequence goes on from DATESG010000011.1 coordinate 4,524, forward strand.
TTGTTTAACAAAAGGACTAGCGGGAATGACTTTAGGTTCGACTCTGACGGTCGGTTCAATTTTGGCGACATCGAGAACGATCTCCACTTGCTCTTGTTCCGCAATTGTTTCTTCCTGATAAATTTGTTGTAGGAGGAGTTGTTCATCAAGCGCTTTAACTTCTTCGCCTTGAACCTTACGTTCAAAGGTTGGGGTTGCAAGATATGGTTGAGGCTGACGATATGTTTCTTCTTGTTGTTCTTCAACTAGTTCGTGAGCATTTACATGATTTAAGAGTTCATCGGCATTAATTTCTTCGCCTTTAGTTTGATTAGCCTTACTAATATCTACAACAATTGGGCTAAAAGTAAAGACTTCCTGACCGGCATCCTCACCAAAGACCGCACGTTTGACACTGCTACTTTGAAGTTGAGTGCCAAAATAGTTAAGTTTCTCATTATTGTCTTTTTCATTATTTATGATTTCATGATTGGCTTTAAGTGGCGAAATCGTTTGTAAGGCGGGGACTATCCGCGCACTTCTTATTACTTTGTTGCGATGTCTTAGAGTAATCATATAGGTCGCGATATTTTTAAAGATGGCAATAATCACGGGCCAGAAAATAAACACAATCGCCGTGAAAAAAAGCGTTAAAATAACAACAAGAGGAAGTACACGACTATTTGTGAGTGCATATAAAGACGAGTAGATGAGCCCACCAAGTGCGCCGCCATGAATTGTTTCAAATAAATGATTAGGATGAGCGTAAAAGTCCATGTAGTTGCTAAGCCTGACAAGCGAGGGGACGAAGACTTCATAACCGCCATGCGGAAAACTATATTGATAGAAAAGGGCCGACAGCGTTAAAGTTGCAAGCACAAACGCCACTATTAAAATATAGAAACGTTTACTTTTATTGAGCTTATTTATGAACACAAACGAGGCAATTATTACTAAAATAAAAAATAGTGGCGTGACTGTGCCAAAAAGATAATAGAAAGTATAGGTTACAAAACTACCAATTGAACGATTTAAAAGCCCAATTGTTGCAATGAGGGCAATAATTGTGGCAAATAGTTTCTTTAATGACTTAGTTTGATATTGTGGTGCTTGTTTGTTTTTCATGTTTACCTTAATAATATTATACAATAATATTACTTAAAAAAACCATGACACTCATATTTACTTGTTTTTTTCTATCCATTTAGGCAAATAAAAAAAGCCTTATAAATAAGGCCTTCTCAATAGTAGTGTTTATTAAAAGAATTTGGCGCGAGCTTGTTCTTTTACTGCACGTGAGGCAGTAAATGGAATTCTGGTTGTAAAACCAGCACGGGCGGCAACAATTTTCTTAGTTGGCCACATTTGAACATCTTGATTCCAGCGTTCAACACTATCGTTATATAGTTGACGAGCGGCGGTAATTTCTTTTTGTAAATACGAGTTTTGTTGCATCGCATCGGCAATTGATGCGTGTGCTTTTAAGTCAGGATAATTTTCAACGGCCACACTAATTTGACCGTAAATATTATCAACTTGGTTGGAGACTTCGTTACGTTGAGTTTCATTGTCAACATTACGTCCAGAACGATAGGCGGCAATTTTGGTAAAGGTGTCTTTATCAAGATCAACTGCACGTTCAACTAGCCCGACGACGTTTTGTAAAATCATTACGCGTTGTTCTAGGTAATTATCGATAGTCGAAGCATCACTTTGAATCTTTTGTTGTAAACGATCGAAATAGTTACGGGCACTAATCTTCATAAATAAGAAGATAACTCCAGGAATGATTCCAAAAACCCATAATAAGATTTCAAATATTAACGACCCAGTCCCAACCTTGATTGCAAGTTGTTTATTGATGACATGAATGTCACGACCCTCTTCGTTAACTTGAAAATTAGTCTCGTCTAATTGATTAGCCATATTAATTCCTCCTAATGTATTAATTTTATCATATGATTAGTCTTTTAGTTTAATTATTTTGTCAAGCAAAATATTGTCATCGTGGGAGAAGCTGCGTTCGCCTAAGAAACTGATTGTTTTACCTCTGACGACCGGACTAGATTGGTCGCCAAATAAACGTTCAAGATTATTAACCCAGCCCTCGCTAGTTTTAATCGAGTTGTTGAATTTAGGCCGGTCTAGTTCATCATCAACCTTTATATAAACTTGGCTTTGTTTGTTAACCGGAATGTATTCAACCCAATTAACCGGTACGCGATGAGTTCTTCCATCCCCACCATGCATCATAATGTAGTCGGTGCGTTCAAAGGTTTGATAGCCATAGGCAGTTACTTCAATTTGATCAAGGTTTTCATCATGTCCAATCACTTTTGTCTTAAGGACGTTTCTTGTTCGCGAATCCGGGTGTCTTAGTTGATTTATATCAAAGGCATTTACATGAGCCTCATGTTCATATGATGCCAACTTTTGCGGGTAGACATCTTTATAGATATACTCGAGCGGTTTATGTTGTTGGTAAAGTGGGATCGCTAGTAGTGGCGCCATTGCAAAATAGAAATGACGGAAATAATCGTTATTATACTTGTTAAAGTTAATTCTAATTGTCTTTAAATCATAGTGAATATAATTGTCGGGGCTTCCATCCATGTCAAAACTTTGGAGATGCTCAGGAATGATGTAGTTTACTTGTTTGCGTTTAACAAAATTAAAGTCATCACCAAAACCCGACTTCTTGTCCTTAATGACATTTAAGATTTCGCGTTGGGCAAGCGGCGTAAATAAAAGTCGGTATTCAATTTCTTTATCGCGGTCGAGCGCACCAAATAAGAGTTCGAATTCAGCATTCGACATTGCTTGGAAACTTTGACCTTTTTTGATTGCCTTTTGCGTCATCTTGATTAGATCATCTTCATTACGACGGACATAACGTTCAATTTCTTTATCATTCAAGGAATTAGCTTTCGAAGGTTTCCGACTAAACGAGAGATTAGGCGCGGCATCATTACAATATACGACATAGTTTTCATCACGGTAGTAAGGGCAAGGTTTCGTGACCGAAGCCGTTAAAGTTTGCGTTCTTGTAACTACTTGAGTCTTATTATTAACGCGGATTGTTTCGGTCCACGTAATTGTTAAGGTGCCGGTATAAACCTTTGTCGCAAGATTATGGTTTAGCGTTCGTAGTAAGAGGAAAGGATTACCAAAGATTTGCCCACTTTGGACAAATTCAATTGAATAATCAATGCCTAAGTTCTCATCTAGACCATATTTGTTAGCCATATAATCTGCTCTTTGTGCATTAAAGTATGGATCAAAGTCTAGAAGTGGAACCGTTTTTTCAATCAATTCTCCGGGCATACTCCAGTCAAATAAATCATTTAAGGCCCGGACTTGACTCCACGCTGTGCTAATAAGTGTCTCTAAAAGCTCACGTTCCTTATTAAGGAGCGCCTGAAAGTTTTTTATTTTAGGATTGATTTTTTTGACAATGACAAAAATGAGTGCAATTGCCCCGCCTATTCCGAAAATGATTGTCAGAATGCCAACAATCGGAGGAAAAGCTTGGCCTTGGATGAGATCGTAGATAAAAAATCCCGCCGCAAGGAATAATAAGACAATAAGCACAATTAAAAATGTCTTCAGTCCGCGTTTTTTTCCAAGCTTACTTTCAATCTCACCAATTTTCTTTTTTTGGAGATTGATGGCTTGAACTGTCTGCGCGTTTACTTCTTCATTAACCCCTGCACGTTTGACTAATTCTTCAAAATAGTTCTTAACGTTTTCGCTATGTTGGTCTTTATAGACTTTTTCATACTGATTTACAGGCTCAAATATTATTTGCTTATCATCCATATTTAAATTCCTTTCGGCAACACTGAATTATTTTATAACTCGTGAATAAGTGGAATAATCATCGGCCGTCTTCTTGTTTCTCTAAAGATGTAACGTTCGATATTTTTACTAACATCTTCGGCAATTTCATCTGGGCGGATTTTTGGTTTTTCTAAGCCCTTTTCAACACTCTCTACTAAAATTTTTATAATGTTCTTAAGCAGCAATTCACTGTCGCGTAAATACACGAAGCCGCGCATTTGTACATCCGGTCCAGCAATAATAGTTTTTAATAAAGGACTATAACCAACGCCAAGGATAATGATACCATCATCACTGAGTTTTTGTCGATCTTCAAGCACACCGCGGTTTGTATCACCAATCCCGGTCCCATCGACCATTAAATCACCATTAACAATCCGGTCAACTTCGCTATACATAATCTTGGCTGTCCGGTCTTTAAAAATGACAGGGACTCCGGTATCAAGTAAGAGAATATTTTGATGCGAGAAATTAAGTCCGCTGTTAAGTGCGATTTTCGCATTGGCGATTTGATGACGGTAAAAACCCTTGACTGGAATATAATATTTAGGTTTAAGCAAAGAAAGCATCATCCGCAAATCTTCTTCTTGGGCGTGCATGTTGCCAACGTTAGTCGTTGAGATATTAACAATGTTTGCTTCGGAGAAATATAGGGAGTCAAGTGCTTCAGTTGCAAGGACCTCAAGGACGACTGGAGGTGGACACGCGATGATAAAGGTATCACTTGGTTTTAAGACAAAGCGCTTATCATCATTCTTTTTCGTTCCTAATTTTAAGATTTTTTCAAATAATTCTTGGCCGTTACCAAGCATAACAACAATCACATCTTGATCACGAACACGCAACATATCGTCATTTGCGACGATGAAACGTGGATCAATTAATGGTAATTTATGCTCTTCAAAGGTTTCAAAATAACTGCTGGTCACCTTATCGTAGAAAATTAATTTACGTTTGTTTTGAATCGCAATCGCGACAAGTTCTTCGACACTATATGCAGATTGCTCATAAATGGAGATGAAGATTCGGCCTTTGGCATCACGAACAACTTGAGAAATTTTAGGGGTTAAGCGATGGCCTGGAGAGGTATATCCTGTTTTTTCCGCACCAGTACTTTCCGCTAAAAGACATAAGACATCTTTTTCGGCAATTTTTGCCAAACTATTAAGATCGAGTTTATAACGATTGCTTGCATTATATTCGACAATAAAATCGCCGGTATAGACAACGTAACCTTGACTCGTATCAACGGCAACACCAAAAGACAGCATTGCGTTATGTGTGGTTTGGAAGAAGATAAATTTACGGTCCGCAATTGTCATACGACTACTTGGCAGAACCGTTGTGGTGGTATATGTCGCCTTACTTCCCACTTCTTTCGTAAACTTTTCAAGCATCATTATTGTGGCTTCACTGCCATAAATTGGTGCGGGAACTTCTTGATAGATAAAAGGCAAAGCCCCAAATTGATCATCATGACCATGGGTAATAATATAGGCCTTAATCCGGTTCCTATTATGTTTTAAATATTCAAAATTTGGAATGACAAAGTCAATTCCTGGTCTAGTTTTATCTGGGTACTTTAAGCCCGCTTCAAAGACAAAAATGTCTTCGTTGATCTCAAGTACATACATATTTTTGCCGTTTTCATCAAGACCACCTAAAGCAAAAAATTTAATTACATCGTTCATTTGTTTCCTCGTTCATTATTGTTATTTCGTTCATAGGACTATAATCCCATTAATTATACAAGATAATTAGGCTTAGTGCTATAAAAGACTCTTTTAATTTTCAAATCAATAAAAAACAACAAGGTCGCAAAACCTTGTTGTCTAGTTTATTTATAAAATTAGACTTTAGTCGCGTTTTTTACCGCGATATCCACCACGGTCGCCGCCGCGGTCATTACCACGAGTGAATTCTCTTTTTTGTGGTGCTCTTTCGACATAGCCTTCTGGGCGATCTAGGAACACTTTGTGACTAACTTTGACTTTGCCCTTGTCATCAATTTCTGAGACTTGGACTTTAAGGGTGTCACCTAATTTATAAACTTTGGTAACATCTTCAATACGTTCATAGGAAAGGTCGGTGAAATGGCATAATCCGTCGGTATTACCAAATAGATTAACAAAGACGCCATAACTTTCAACGCGAACAACTTTACCTTCATAAACTTCGCCAATTTTAGCAGTTCTAATAATGTTTAAAATGGTATTTTTGGTCTTGGTGATTAACGCACGATCCATGTGATAAATCACAACTTGACCTTCATCGTTAATATCAATCTTGACGCCATCGTTCTCTTCGATGATCTTGTTAATGACTTTACCGCCAGTACCAATGACTTCTCTGATTTTGTCGACATCAATCATAAATGTTTCCATCTTCGGCGCATATTTGCCAACGTCTTCACGTGGGGCACTAATTGCGGCCATTTGGGCTGAACGAATTTCTTCGCGAGCCTTCTTAGCTTGATCAAGCGCTTCTTTTAGAACTTCTTTACTAACGCCTTTAACTTTAATATCCATTTGTAGAGCGGTAATACCCTTGGAGGTACCAGCAACTTTAAAGTCCATATCACCGAAGTGATCTTCTAACCCTTGGATATCAGTTAGAATGCTATATGGGTGTTTGCCATCAAGTGGACCACTTGTAATTAAGCCCATTGCAATCCCGGTAACCATATCTTTAACTGGAACACCAGCTGCCATTAAGGCCATACTTGAGGCACAGATTGAAGCTTGTGAACTACTACCATTACTTTCAAGGACTTCACTAACACAACGGATTGTGTATGGGAATTCTTCTTCACTAGGAATGACATATGATAAGGCTCTTTCGCCTAAAGCACCGTGACCAATTTCACGACGGCCTGGGGCGCCTGTTCTCTTAATATCACCAACTGAGTAAGGTGGGAAGTTGTAGTGGTGCATGAAGCGTTTGAAGTCTTCTTCGCTAAGGTTATCTAAAATTTGTTCATCACTCTTGGCGCCGAGGGTAACAGTTGATAATACTTGAGTTTGACCTCTTGTAAATAACGCACTACCGTGGACACGTGGGAGTAAATCAATTTGACAATCAAGTGGACGGACTTCGTCAAGTTTACGGCCATCAGGACGAACTTTTTCATCGGTGATTAGTCTTCTGACTTCATCGGCAATCATTGTTTCGTGTGTGGCTTTAACATCATCAATAGCTTTACGTTTGGCGCCATCGTCAGCAAATTCTTTTGCCCCAAAGTGAGCAACCATTTGTTCTTTAACTTCTTGGATTGCTTGTTCACGTTCCAATTTGTCAAAGACACTAATTGCGGCTTGTAAAGGTTTGGTGAAAACTTCTCTACATTCTGTAACGATAGCTTCATTAGGAACGAATAATGGGAATTCACGCTTTGCAACGCCAACTTCCTTCATGATTTTCTCTTGAAATTCGCATAAAACTTTAACAGCTTCATGGCCAAACATTAAGGCATCGAGCATATCTGCTTCATTGACTTCATTAGCACCGGCTTCAACCATGTTAATGGCATTTTTAGTTCCGGCAACAGTTAATTGGATATCACTCTTAGCATTTTCAGCCACGGTTGGATTGATAACAAACTTGCCATCAACACGACCAACGTTAACGCCGGCAACTGGTCCTTCAAATGGAATATCACTAACACATAAGGCTAATGAACTACCTAACATCGCGACCATTTCAGCAGGTGAGTCTAATTCAACGCTTAAAATCGTGTTGATGATTTGGACTTCGTTACGGAAACCTTCGGCGAATAAAGGACGGATTGGACGGTCAATTAAACGTCCTGATAATGTGGCATGGTCGGTTTCACGGCCTTCTCTACGTAAGAATGAACCTGGAATGCGGCCAACCGCATATAGTTTTTCTTGGTATGAGACTGATAGTGGAAAATAATCTAAATCCTTTGCACTATTTCCAGCAACGGCGGTCGACAAAACAACTGTGTCATCTAGTCTAACGAGGACAGCCCCGTCAGCTTGTTTGGCAATTTCGCCGACTTCAACGACGAGCTTTTTGCCATGGAATTGTAATTCGTAAATTTTCTTTTGCATTTTTTTCTCCCTTTTCCCTTTTATTTACAAAAAACTGCCTTATTAAAAAGGCAGTGTAGTTTACTTTCTGAGACCTAATTTTTGAATTAAATCAAGATAGCCTTCGCGGTTGGTGCGACTGTAGTAATCTAAGAGACTACGACGGTGTCCAACAAGCTTGTGTAAGCCGCGTTGTGAATGGAAATCGTGAATATGAACTTTTAAGTGTTCAGTTAAATCACGAATTTGTTGGGTTAATAAAGCGACTTGGACACGGGTTGAACCTGTATCTTTTTCGTTATCACCAAATTCTTTAACGATGCTTGCGACTACTTCTTTTTTTAGTGCCATAAGTATTCCTCCTTTTTGTTCTTTGCTTAATCATCGCTTTACTTTGAGGTGCCGTAAAGCAGCGAGTAAGTTGCTTGTTTGATTATATACTAATTAGGGTTGAGTAGCAAATAGTTAAGTTAATTATTTTCAATTTCTTTAATCAATTTCAGGCAATCTTCTTTGTCTTGATCTATTTGGTGTATTAGACTTTCGAGATCGGGAAATTTTACTTCGTTTCTTAAATATTTTAGGAACGAAATGTTGATAACTTCATCATAGATTTGTTCACTAAAATCAAAGAGATGAACTTCGATAATGCTCTTGGTTAGTTTATTGATTGTTGGATGAATTCCAATATTACACATTCCATAATGCTTCTGATCGCGTAAAGTGACCTCCACAAGGTAAATACCCATTTTAGGTATAAAGTAGTGATAATCTAGTAGGATATTAGCAGTAGCATATCCAATTTTAGAGCCAAGCCCAAATCCCCGTGTGATAATCCCCGTTATTTTATACGGTCTTGTGATTAAAACATTAGCTTCTTCAATCCGCCCTTGGGCGATTAGCTGTTTGATTCTAGTTGTGGAAACCCGACGTTTTTTCGAATATAAGACTGGCTCAACAACTTCGACTTTGAAGTCATCACCTGCTAGTTCTTTTAGCATCTCAACATTTCCCTTAGCTTCAGCGCCAAAACGGAAATCATCTCCGACTATGACGGCACTAACATTAAGTGGTTTGAGAACTTTATCAACAAATTGTTGCGGACTCAGTGATCTTGTTCTTTCATCTAAGTCTATGTAGATTAAGGCACTGGCCCCGAGATTTGTAAAGACCTCAGTCCGGTCCGCAATCGACATCAACAAGCCATCTTTAGCATGTTTCTTCATCACGTTATCAATCGAAAAAATTAGTAACACGGCGAGTTTTAAACCTAGTGATTTTGCACGATTAATCAGTTCTTGATGACCCATGTGGACACCATCAAAAGTACCTACGCAAACCGCATAGTCTTTTCCTAATTCTACTATATTATTAATATCTAAATATCCAGCATTCACAAATTAAATCCTCGCAAACATTTATATGCTTGTTCTTCTATTTTTTGATAAATGGCAAGGAGTTTTCCGTCATAGATAACTTGAACTCTTTCCTCATCAGATTCTAGCAGTATTTGTGCACCAACAAGTGCCAATTTACCTTGATTTTCATCAAGTATCACCGTAGGAATATGTGCTAGAAACTTATCAATGTTTATTATATCAAAGCTTTCAACGTTTTCTAGTTTTTTCGCGTCTTCAATTTTAAAGTTGCCAACTTTAGTGCGACGCAAGTTAATAGTGGTCGCGACTGTATGGAGTTTGTGGGCGATATCATTACCGAGCGTGCGTATATAAGTTCCACTACTTACACTAGTTTTAATTGTAAAGTTGGGGTGTTGATAGTCAAGAAGTTCAATGCTGAATATCTCCACAATTCGCGGAGGCACATCGAAATCAATCTTCGCATGTGCATATTTATATAGTGGAACGCCGTCAACTTTAATGGCGCTTGTAAGTGGCGGAATTTGCGTAATCTTTCCTAAAAAGCTATCAATTGTCGCTAAGAGGTCATCTTTGCTGAATTCTTTGACAACATCATCGCGCACGACTTCACCTTCTAAGTCTAGTGTTGTTGTTAAAAGCCCAAGTTTAAAAGTCGCAATATATTCTTTGCTCGAGTCTTCCATATAAGGGATTGCCTTCGTTCCCTCATTAACCGCGACTAACATTAACCCAGTTGCGAGCGGATCGAGGGTCCCAACATGGCCAACTTTTTTAATCGAAAATTTCCGTCCCACTTGGTTATCAAGTTTACGACTCGTTGTTTGACAATCTTTATCAATCAAAAATACACCATTAATCATAATATTACCCACTTCTGTATTATACTATCTCATTATGGGACATAAAAGTAAGAAACATCTGCGAGAAGTCTTGGCACAAATCAAACGTGCTGATGAAAACTTCAATTTAATTGAAGATAATGACCGTATTGTCATTGGCATCAGTGGCGGTAAGGATAGTATCGTGCTTTTTTATGCTTTAACCCTTTATCAAAAGTTTAGCAATAAAAACTTCACGCTAATTCCGATTATGCTTGATCTGGGCTTTGACCGTTTTGATGCTGAGAATTACAAAGAGTACTTTAGAACTTTGGGCTATGAACTTGATGTTGCCGATAGTCGTCAAGTATTTAAAATTCTCGAAATCCAACAAGGTCAACAACGCCTCAGTAAACTTCCATGCTCAATTTGTTCACGGATGAAAAAGGCCGCGATCAATAAAGAGGCTAATGAGATTAAAGCTAATAAAGTCGCATTTGCTCATCATATCGATGATGCGCTTGAAACAATGATGATGAATATGATTAGTGGCGGACGTTTAGCAACATTCGCGCCTAAAATGTATTTAGAAAATGCCAAAATCACCTTTATTCGCCCATTAATTTTTGTTGAGGAAAGCAGCATCATTAAAACGCAAATGGAACTGGACTTACCAGTCATGAAGAGTGGTTGCCCTAACGACAAAAAGACCCGGCGCGAAGATATTAAAAATTTACTGAATGAGATTTATATTAATACACCCGAGGCCAAATCAAACTTTCAACTCATGCTCACCAATTATCAACATGCGGACTTATGGTTTGATAAACTCGAATTCCCGCTTGGCGATGGACTGACTCTTAAACCAGTCACCGGTAATAAAACGACGACTGATATGCTAAAAATCCGCTTCGAAGTGTTTGTAATCGAACAAAAAGTCGCGCTTAGCGAGGAAATCGAAGATGATGAAGATAGTTATAGTGCCTTTGTCTTATATCTGCATCATGACCCAATTGGTACGATTAGATATAAACACCTCAACAAACAAACCATCAAACTTGGTCGCATCGCGATTATAAAATCAGCTCGTGGTCATGGCTATGGTAGGCGTGTAATTAATTTTGTTGAACAACTTGTCTACACTAAGGTGCGGCCTCTGACAATCCAGCTGGGGGCGCAAATACAGGCCGAAAATTTCTACGCTCGCTTAGGCTATACACCTATCGGCGAACAATATGTGGAAGCCAATATCCTCCATGTCAACATGCAAAAATCCCTCAAATAAAAAGTCTCCAATTAATTTTGGAGACCTTTATTTTTTTATTCAACTTTGCGGTTTAAACGGAGCAGCAGTTCTTCTAACTCATTCGCCTTCTTCTCCGTATCATCATAAATGAAACGAAGTTCGGGAATTTTTCTAATATCAAGATTTTGCGCGACTTCACGACGAATGAAACCTTTTGCTTCATCTAAAATTGCTAGCTTGGCTTTAGGATCCCCATCACCAAGAAAGGAAACAAAAACACGAGCGTAACTATAATCCTTTGTCACTTCCACCGACATGACAGTAACAAACCCTAAATGAGGGTTTTTTAATTTATAGCTAATAGTTTCGGAAACCGTCCGGAGAATAATTGATTCAATTCGGCCAATTTTGTGTGCCATCTTATTTTTTCTCCACCATTTCGAAACCTTCGATAATATCATTTTCATGAATATCGTTATAATTGGTCAAAGTCATCCCGCATTCAAAACCTTTTTGGCTTTCCTTGGCATCATTTGTTCCGTGTTTCATTGAAGAAATGGAACCTTCATAAATAACAAGTCCATCTCTTAACAAGCGACATTTTTGGTCACGTTTAAGTACACCAGAAGTAACATATGAGCCGGCAATCGTCCCAATTTTAGTCACTTTCCAGATTGCTCTGACTTCGGCTTGACCGGTGACTCTTTCAACCATGACAGGCTTTAATAAACCCTTCATTGCGAGTTCGGTTTCTTCAATCAGCGCGTAAATAATCCGGTGGAGACGAATATCAACACCTTCACGCTCGGCGAGATCACGAACTTGGGCAGTTGGACGAACACTAAAACCATAGACGATTGCATTACTTGCGCGGGCAAGCGTAATATCGTTTTCAGTAATCGTGCCCGCACTCGCACGAATGACCGTCACGGTCACACCTTTAATATCAATTTTGCCAAGACTAGATTTAACAGCTTCGGCAGAACCTTGGTTATCAGCTTTAATGATAACGTTAACATTAACAGTTTCGCCATCTTTAATTTGTTCAGCAAGATCAGATAGTTTAAGGCCACCACTACTAACGCGGGAGGCTCTAATTTTTAATTGTTTACGGCGCATAGCAATTTCTTTGGCTTCTTTTTCACTTTCAAAAGCCATGAAAATATCACCGGCTTCTGGCGCTTCATCAAGGCCAATGATTTGGACAGGAGTCGCTGGTCCAGCTGACTTAAGGACTTTATTGTATTCGTTAGTCAACCGTCTAATTTTTCCAAAAGCACTACCAGCAACAACATAATCTTGGTTAGTTAAAGTTCCATTTTGTAAGAGAAGTGAGGCTTTTGGCCCCTCACCCTTTTCAATTTTGGCTTCTAAAACAGTTCCATAAGCATAACGGTTTGGATTCGCTTTTAATTCAAGCATTTCTGCTTGTAGGATAACTGCTTCTAATAATTCTTCGATTCCTTGACCTGTTTTAGCGGAGATGTGTTGGAAAATAACTTCGCCACCGTATTCTTCAGCGACAACGTTAAGTGCTAAAAGTTCACCTTTGACTTTGCTTGGGTCCACACCTGGTTTGTCAATTTTATTGACGGCGACAATAATAGGGACGTTAGCAGCTAAGGCGTGATCAATTGCTTCTTTCGTTTGTGGCATGACACCATCATCAGCGGCGACAACAAGGATAACGATATCTGTCACACTTGCGCCCCGACTTCTCATCGCGGTAAACGCTTCGTGGCCTGGAGTATCAATAAAGGTAATTTTGCGACCTTTAACTTCTTTTTGGTAAGCACCAATTGCTTGGGTAATTGCTCCGGCCTCGCCACCAGCAATATTAGAACTTCTAATACGGTCGATGAGTGTCGTCTTGCCGTGGTCAACGTGACCCATGATTGTCACAACTGGTGGCCGATCTTCTAGGTCTTTTTTATCGTCTTTAATTGTCGAAATATTAAAATCATCACCACTGCTTGCTTCAACTTCTTCAAAGTTAAAATCATAATTAAGATCAATACAAACTTCACCAACTAAATCAGCATCTAATTGATTATTGATTGTGACCATGTGGCCCTTAAGAAATAAATTCTTAATGATTTGCGCCTCATTTACTTTTAAAAACTTTGCGAGTTCCACAACTGTCAATGGTCCACTGAAAAATAGAGTTTTACCCTCAAGACGAGCGATAGGTCCTATTGTTTTCTTTGAAGTGGTATTGCTTATTCGTGTTAAATTACTCATAAGTATCACCTTCTTTCACTGTTTTCTTTATTTTACTCGCAATATTTATGTCAAGCACACTAAATACAGCGAGATTTTTGCCGTTTACCAGGTTAGGAATACTTGCGGATTCTAACAGTAAATGGTCGATGCGATTGAGCCGTGCAAAATTTAGCGCGGATTCTTTGGTTTTTTCACTTGCACTCGACATAATGACAATTAACTTAACTCTGCCGGCTTTGACTTTTTTTAAGTTATCAAAGCCGAAGAGTAATTTGCCACTAGGGAAGACAAGGCCAAGAAAATTATCGAGGGCTTGATTCATCAATAATTACTTCAATTTCTTTATAAATTTCCGGAGGAACGACAACTTCAAGCGCACGCGCCAAGCTTTGCTTTTTAAGTGCGATTGCTAGAGCATCCTTAGTTTTAGCTAAATAAGCTCCACGCCCATTCATTTTGCCGCTTGAATCAACAAACACGAGACCTTCTTTGGTCTTAACAACACGAATAAGGTCTTTCTTTTCATATTGTTCATTGGTAGCAACACAGCGTCGTAAAACAGGCTTTTTCATTTTTCACTCCTCTATTCGTCGTAGTATTCATCAAAAGCTTCGAAATCAATATCGTCAAAAACTTCGCTTTCATCTTCTTTTTGTTGTCCTTCGAGAACCCGAAGTTCTTCTTCGGTATAGATTTGCATCTTAGGTCCTTCAGGTGTCACAACCGCGATTTCTTCTTCTTTATCTTTACGTGGTTTATAACGCTTGATTGTTTGTACTGGCCGCGCTTTTTCTTCCTCGAGTTCTTTTTCTAGATCAGCAAGGGAGATGGTGGTTTTAACCTTTTCAAGAACTGGCGCAACTTCTTCAACCTTGACTTCAGGTTTAGGAGCAGCAACAGCTTCTACTTCTGCAACTGGAGCGGCAGCAGTTTCAGTAACTAAAGCGCCTGGTTCAGCGGCAACAACTTCATCTTCAATTTCGATTTCGATCTTATCAAGCGCGGCAAGTTGCTTGTCTCTTATTGTTTGCCAAGCTTTATCTTGATCGGCGAGATTTTGTTCAAATACTAATTGTTCTTTGTCTTTATAAACAAGTCCAGCGGTATTTGCCTCGTCTAATTCCATGATAACAAGGTCATAACCAGTCAAACGTTTGGCTAAACGAACGTTTGCCCCTTTTTGACCTAAGGCTTTACCCTTATCACCCATATCAAAGACGACTCTTGCGGTTTTATTCTTCTCGTCCATGACAATTCCAAGCGGGATTGCTGGTCTAAAGGCTTCCATAATATAAATGCCCATATTGTTTGAGAAAGGAATAATATCAATTTTTTCTTTTCTGCCAGTTGGGCCGAGTTCGGCACTAACTTTTTGAATTCTTTGACCACCAGGACCAATACAGGCGCCGACTGGATCAACGTTTTCATCTTTGGCGGATACAGAAATTTTACATCTCTCGCCTGGTTCACGAACGATATCATGAACAACAACGGTGCCATCATAAATTTCATGGACTTCTTTAGTTAATAAGCCTTTAACAAAGCCATCATCAGTCCGGGAAAGAATAATTTTTGCGCCTTTTGGATCGGAAACAACGTCAACAACATAAAATGGGACAATTGCGCCTTCAGCGAATCTTTCACCATTAATCAATTGTTTTTCATCTAGAGGAACACTGGTTTGGCCGATATTTGCATAGGTCATTCTGTTATTCTTCGAGGTTTCAATTGTACCTAAAATCATTTCGCCAATCTTATCTTTATAGATTTCATAAAGTTGTTCTTTTTCGAGTTCAACCAACCGTTGTAAGAAGTTTTGGTAACCGTGACGACCGATTTCGGGGGAAAGATTGTTTAAGTAATCATGAAAGATGACAACTTCTTCACCAACTTGGATGTTTTCGTCTAAAAGACGGGCATTTTCAAGGGTGATTTGTACGGCATCATCTGTAATAGCTTCATCATTTTCCACGACTGTTTTATAAATATAGACGTCGAATTCTAAAGCAATCCGATTAAGCGAGACTTTAACATTGACACCTTCACCACCATGGCGCTTTGCAATCGCCTTTTGGTAGGAAACTTCAAATGTTTCTAGGACTGTTTCTTCGCGAAGGTTACGTTTGTCGGCAACCTCTCTGAATTGATTGAGCATGTTATCATATTGCTCTTGTTTTGTTAACTTTTTTGTTCTTGCCATTTTCCCTTTTCCTCTTAAAATTTAATAGCTTGATTAATCTGTTTGATGTTGTCTTTATCGATGGCCAACTTAGCAAGACGGCCTTTGAGATTAATTTGTAGTGTCAACTTTGTGTCGTCGACACTTAGGAGTATGCCCGTATATGAATCTTGGGCTTTCAGCTCTTGATGAAGGCTAACTTTAATGTAGCGATCAACATAATTGTTAATATTGTCAAGTTTGATGAGTTTTTCCGCTCCCGCACTGCCCACGTCAAGGATATAGCCATCATTTATTGATGAATCACTATCTAAAGCGAGACTTATTTTCTCACTTACGTTAACAATTTCATCTAAAGTAACGGTTCCTTCGGCTTTATCTACGAACACACGCAGATAATTGTCTTGACCTTCTTTTTCAAATTTAAGGTCATAGAGTGCGAGCTTTTCCTGTTTAAGCAGCTCTTCTAACATTAACTTTACTCTCTCAATATTCATATACCTCCTGATAAATATAAAGAGTGGGAAGTTCCCACTCTTTTACGAGTAACAGATATCGTGTAGTAAACTACAAACACATATTAGCATGTATACAATCGAATGCAAACTATTTACTAAGAAAACGAGGATATATTTACATATTTAGTATTTATACTAGCTTTTTTGCTTACAACACGATTAGAGCGTTACTTTAGGGCAAATAAGGATTAAATAATGTAATTTTTGTTGTCTTTATTAACGAAGCCGAGGACCAAACTCACAAACAAACCAGGTCTTTCATACATTGAAGCATGGCCGGCTCCTTTGATAATAATATGATCACTATTAGCGATATGCTCTTTTAAATAGACTTGTTCTTCTAGCGGCGTTAAGTAATCTTGTTCCGAACTAACAATTAAAGTTTCAACAGTAATGGTTGGTAGTAGCTTGCGAACATCATGCTTTTCCGCACTTTTGGTTAGGCGCACAAAGCCGTCAGCGATGAGCTTATTAGCAAAAACTGGGACCAGAATCTTTTCACGTCTTTTCATCCAATCAATATTTTTCTCGTAAAAATGTGGGGAATAGATCATCGGAATCGCGACTAAATAATACGCAAGTCCATCGCCGCTTTCGGCAGCTTTATTCCAGGCATCACCGATATCCTTAAGCCAAGGTGAGGTATATGCCGCCGTATTAAAGAGTGCGAGTCTTTTCACATAATCTTGATACTTTACAACAAAGTTCAGGGCAACTTCAGCACCATAGGAGATGCCTACAATTGGTAGACTCTTGATTTTGAGATGATCAAGCAAGGCCTTAACAACCTCGACTTGGAAAGTTTGCTCGTAAAGTGTGGTCGCTTTTGAACTTTGCCCTTGATCAAGAAAATCAAGCATGATTAAAGTGTTATTTTTGCTAAACTCTTCGATAAAAGGAGTCCATGACTTTGTCGACATCATGATTCCATTTAAGAGTAAAAAAGGGTTTGCGCCATCTCCATGAACTTCATAATAAAATTGATAATTTTGATAGGTAAAAAACATGGTTATAATCCCGGGTGTAGCCCGTATTTGACGGCTTCACTCATCAATTCTTCACGGAATTTTGGATGGGCAATACTAATAAGTAGTTCGACGCGCTCTTTAATCGTCGTGCCACTTAAATGGACAACCCCGTATTCAGTCACAACGTGGTCAATATCATTACGCGACAAGGAAACAACCGCCCCAGGCTTGAGGAAGGGCACAATTTTGCTGACTTCTTCGCGTTCTCCAGTTTTAGGATTGCGGACCATTGCCGTTGAATATAACGCAATAAAGGAGCGGCCCCCTTTGCTAATTTGGGCACCAGTCGCAGTGTCTACTTGACCACCAGTCCCACTAAATTGCATATGACCAATTGATTCACTACAGCATTGACCAGTAATATCAATTTCAATTGTCGAGTTAATCGAGACTTGATTATCATTAAGCCCAATCACTGCCGGGTTATTAACATAATGGCCGTCGAGAATTTCCACAAGTGGATTATTGTCTATAAAATCATACAATTCGCGTGTTCCTAGAGCAAAACAGGCAACCATCTTACCTGGATGGGTGTTCTTAAATTTGCCACTAATCGCTCCAGCTTTATAAAGTTTCATAAAGCCAGTCGTAAACATTTCGGTGTGCACACCTAAATCACGTTTATGGACAAGCGCGGAGGCGACAGCATTAGGAATGCCGCCAATGCCTAATTGCAGGCAATCGCCGTCATTAATCAGATCAGCAATATAATTGCCGATTTTAATGTCTTTTTCAGTTAATTCACCATCAGGGAGTTCAGGAATATCATAATCAACATCAATCATATAATCAATATCGTCAATATGAACTTGTAAGTCACCAAAAGTCCGTGGTAGTTTCGGGTTAATTTCTAAAATAACAATTTTAGCGTTTTCAATCATCCGTTTTTCGTAAACATTTGATAATGAAAGTGAAACAAAACCTTCTTCGTTTGGTGGTGTCGCATTGCCAATATATATATCAGTATTCATATGATCAAGACGTCT
>DATESG010000012.1:0-5920 GCA_035270925.1 Bacilli bacterium
GAAATCAATGCCGGTGGCATTGGTCGTGATGCCTCTACTTTATTAAATAAGGTTAAAGCCGCCCAATACATTCGGAAGAATCCTAAAGAAGTTTGCCCAGCCAAATGGCATGAAGGCGAAAAAACGCTAACTCCAGGTCTAGATTTAGTCGGGAAGATTTAACTATATGATTTTCGATGAAAGTTTAAAGGCCCAATTAGTCCAATATCTAGCCTTGCTTGAAAGCGATTTGGAAGTCTTATATTCAGTCGGTGATGATCAAGACTCAATAACCTTAAAAAACATGCTATTAGAAATCAATGAGATATCTAAACGCATTATTCTTAAGGAAGCAAAGTTAGAAAGAACACCAAGTTTTACCGTTGCTAAAGTTGGCGAGAAGGCACGAATTACTTTTTCAGGTGCGCCACTAGGTCATGAATTTACTTCGCTAGTCCTAGCACTCCTTCAAGTTAGTGGGCGTGCTCCCAAAGTTGATGCCTCAATTATTGAGCGCATCAAGACCTTAAAGGGAAAACTTGATTTTACAACTTACGTTAGTTTGACTTGCCATAACTGTCCTGATGTTGTCCAAGCTTTAAACTTGTTTACAATTGTTAATCCCAATGTCACCCACACAATGGTTGATGGCGGTGTGTTTAAGAGTGAAGTTGAAGCTAAAAACATTATGGGCGTCCCGGCCATTTATCTAAATGGTGAATTTCTTGGAGGTGGACGTCACACAATCGATGAAATCTTAGACAAATTAGGCGCTGAAGAAGAAAAAGCCACAATCAATAGTGAACAAGTATATGACATGCTCGTAATTGGTGGCGGACCAGCTGGCGCTAGTGCGGCAATATATGGTGCTCGTAAGGGTATTAAGGTTGCGCTTATCGCTGAACGCTTTGGTGGGCAAATTCTTGATACAGTTGGGATTGATAACATTGCGGGTACACTTCATACGGAAGGCGTGCTTTTAGCCCAAAACATGGAAGCACACTGTCGTGAATATAATGTTGAAATTATTAAAAAAGAAAAAGTTGTGAGTTTTAAACGCACTGATTTAGTCGAAGTCACGCTCGAAAGTGGGGCGACCTTAAAGGGTAAGACGCTCATCATTGCCACGGGTGCTAAGTGGCGTAATACTGGCGCTCCTGGGGAAATTGAACTGCAAAACAAGGGTGTGGCCTATTGCCCGCACTGTGATGGTCCTTTATTTAAAGGTAAAAACGTCGCCGTTGTTGGCGGCGGAAACTCGGGGATTGAAGCGGCGATTGATCTAGCGGGAATTTGTAGCCATGTGACGGTTTTAGAATTTATGCCCGAATTAAAAGCGGATCAAGTCCTACAAGACAAACTCTACAGTCTTAAAAATGTTGATGTTTATAAAAACGTTGCAACCACAAGTATCAATGGCAAAGACAAGGTTGAAAGTATTAGTTTCAAAAACCGTGAAAACGGTGAAGAGAAGACTGTTGCTCTTCAAGGAATCTTTGTTCAAATTGGCCTGGCCCCAAATACGACCTTTGTCGGCACAACACTAGAACGTAATCGTGGTGGTGAAATCGTGATTGATAATAGAGGCGCAACAAATATGGAAGGCGTTTATGCCGCAGGTGACTGCGCAACAACTCCTTACAAGCAAATTGTTGTGGCAATGGGAAGTGGCGCGACTGCGGCCCTTAGTGCTTTTGATTATCTTGTGAGAACGGGAAAATAATTTTCCTTTTCAAACTGAAAAAAACTTAAATACTCGTAGAAAATTATCTTTAAACTCCTATCAAAAAGGCGATAGGAGTTTTTATTTGCCAAATGTTACTTTATAAACAATGCATGTAGTTCAATGATTAATCATCATGTTTATCGGAGGTTAGAAATAAGTTGGGTTCAGATAAAGCCAAAAGTCACAGATTATCTATATTTTATCTGCTTTTATTGTATAATAAGCAGGATTGTCGAACACGATAATGATTTAGTTCGGAGGAAATATGGATATAGTTCTCAATATACTCGTCTTTGCCCTAGGGGTCTTTGTCTTAATTAAGTCAGCGGATTATTTTGTTGATGCCGCTTCACTTATTGCCCGCAAACTTAAAATTTCACCACTTATTATTGGTCTTACAATTGTTGCGCTTGGGACTTCATTACCGGAATTTGCCGTGAGCCTCTCTGGTGCCCTGAAGTCGACGACAACGGCGGACCTCTCCCTTGGTAATATTGTTGGTTCTAACATCGCAAACATTACATTAATATTAGGAATCAGCGCCTTAATGAGTCCAATACTCGTGCAAAAAAGTATTATAAAACGTGATTTACCTTATGCAATCTTAACCGCGGTAACCTTGTTTATTCTCGCTTTCTTTTTCCAAATCGATAAAAAAATCGTCTGGTGGGAAGCATTAATCTTCATCGCGCTTTTAGCTGTTTATATCTTCTTGTTAATCCGCTCCAGCAAAAATGGGAGCAAGGATGATTTAGAAGTTCCTAACAAAGATGCCGAACCTAAAGTTGTCGAGGAAGCCAAGTTTAGTTATTTTACGATTGTTTTCTTGATTTTAGGTGCAGTCGGAATTGCGCTTGGGGCGGAATTAGTCACGAGACCTGCCACTTTTCTTGCTGAGAAAATGGCGACGGGCTTAGGTCTAGATCCAAGTAAGGCAACAATTCTAGTTGGCGTTAGTGTCGTCGCAATTGGGACTTCACTACCAGAACTGGCGACTTCGATTGCCGCAGCTAGAAAAAAAGAAAACGGAATTGTGCTCGGTAATATTCTCGGCTCAAATATTCTGAATATCCTCTTTATTCTAGGAATTACTGGTCTATTTGTCCCACTCGGGGTTAGCCCGACAATTATGATTGATATGGTTATTATGATTGCAATAAGCCTATTCGCGGCGGTGTTAATTTTCCGCCGGAAACTTGGAAAAGTCGAAGGGCTAATTCTGCTGACGGTTTTTGTTTCCTACATGACTTACGTAATTATTAGAACGATAGCTTAGTAATAAAGCAAACCTATAAATGAAAGCGTTTTTTCGCGAAGAAATACGCTTTTTTTGTCGTTAATCATAATATTTATTATGTTATAATTAATCTCTAAGATGGCATGGAAGGATTATTTATGGGACTTATATATCGTATTAAGAAACATATTATTTTAAAGACAATCAAGAAGGTAAAAGCACTTGTCCCTTTTAACCTGGAGGTTAGCGAAAACTACCAATTGCCCACAAACGCTAGTGGAGACCAAATAAATGATTATTATTTGTTTGCCCATACTTTAGAAGGTGAATCACTTGTTGTCCGCAAGACAATGTATGGAGATGGACGAGTTGAAGTCTGGGTTGTTTATCATACGCAAGAAGCAACATATAGCAATAAACACACCACCTATCAAAATGAAACCGGACCTTTAAGCATTAACCTCATTGAAGCAGGTAAAACTTGGAGTTTTAAATTTAATGGCATATTAAATAAGATGAGAATAGATGAAACAAAACTTGCGACTTTTACAAACGAAGAACTAGCCTTTGAAATTAGTGGGCTCTTTAATAGCGAAACACCAGTTTTTGATGTGAGAACACAAATGGATGAAGAGTTATACGCTAACGCAATCGCTAAAGAAAAGTGGAATCCAAATTTTCGAGATGATTTAATTTTTAGCAGACAAGAACAAGTTAAACAACAAGGGATGATGACGGCCAAAATTAAACGCGGAGAGATCGAGAGTGACTTTAAAGCGTATGGTTTACGGATTCATGCTTATGGATTGCAAGACTGGACAAGGTTTAACCGCCATATTGCAATCATGACGATCATCCGTAAAGGCGAACTTTTGGACTTCGCACGGCTTAACCACCAAAGCGTAAATAATCTAATTACTGGTTATTATGAAAAAGATGGGCGGGTTGAACAAATTGCCTTTAATAATAGCACGGCAAGTATTCCTGTGTTAGGGACCATCCCTGAGCACTTTAAATATCGAGTTGAATTAAGAAACGCGATTACATTTGATATAAGGACGACTGTTGAAGTTATTATTCCTTATGTTGTCAGTGATGGTAATTACGCGATTCTCCTTGGCATCGCCGCCTTTGACGCTAACAAGCGCAAGACTCGCGGGATGATGGAGTTCGGGTTTAATGGCGATGATAAAAAGTGGCATGGTAAGGAATAGCTAAGTTCAAAATGTAAAAACTAAAGCCTTCACATCAAAGCTTTTTATGCAGGTGGGATATTTATATCCTTCAATAGTAAAAATAATTTTGACCAAGATTTTCGTTTAATTACGATATATTATGTAAAAGGGATGCCTTCTATAGGGCATCTCTTTTTCTTTTTTACTCTGCAATCTTGACATATTTTACGTATTCGTATTGCTCAACCGCAGTCGCGCGCCTTAGCATCGTCTCATAAACCTGATCGCGTATTTGCTGCTTGGCTTCAGGAACACTTAAAGAAGAATCAGGATAGAAAGGACCATCGAGATAATGAATCACGCGAGGTTTTTTCATCCACTTTAAGAGGTAACGACGTTTATGATAAGTTGTGGTTAAGACAACTACAGGTGTATCGAGTTTAACGGGAAAGTGGAACGGAGCACAGGTGAAGGGTCTAATCCCCGTATAGTAGGGCCAGATATGACGTTCTGGATAAATTGTAACTGTCGATTTTTGTTTAATTCGATATTCAATCGCACTTAACAGTTTAGCGTGGTGTCTAAAGTCATTATCAATAGTCGGAATTGCTCCGAGCATGGCCACGATTGTTTTAATCCCTTTAATTGAAAAGGCATCGGGATTAGCGACTATATAGTTTTTTCGGATAAGTCCTAACGTATTAGGTCTAAAGGCATCTAATAAATCACTCGTATGATTGCCATAGATAAAGTAGCCCTTGCCACGAACGGCCCTCAGAACCTTACGGTTTTTGAGACGCGCCAAGTAATTAAATTTGATGAAGATAAAGATAAGTGGGCGGGCAAAAAAATGGTAAAAGAAAAAACCGAAGAAGACAAAGAAAATGTTCTTATTTACATAGGCAAAATCATCAGGGAGTTTAGCGGTCTTGATTTTGTTTCTGGCAAAATCATCGTTTAACTCATCCTTGTAGTATATAATCTCGTTCTTGGGCACTTTCAATTACTTCCGTTAGCATCATTTCCATTTTGTCCATACACTTTTCAACTGAATCGACAACTGGGCTTTGTGAATATATCTTGCCCATTTTTGTTAATTCTTCTGGATGGTCAAACCAGTAATCAATTTTATCGGAGAGATTACGAGCATCATTTACTCTAAACAAACTTCGATCATCAAGCGCAAAAGCTTTAGTCGCACACGATGGTGAGTTTGCAATGACTGGGACCTTGCCACATTTAATTGCTTCAAGGCAAGAGATGGCTTCAATCTCAATTTCTGAAGGGTGAACATATAGGTCGGCGATATTAATCATGTCGTTGAGCTCTTTAAAGGAGAAGAACTTGATGATTGGTTGATTGGTTAATAATTTCTTAGATAATTTCTTAATGGCCTTTTCGCGTGGCCCTTGTCCGGCAAAGACAAGTTGAATATCGTTTTCATATTTAGAAAGTGAGACTGCTCTTACTAAGATATGGTGAGATTTTTCTTTACTTAAGCGCCCAGTGAATAAAATCACCTTTTTATTTTTAAGATGGTCTGGACGTTCGACTGCTGTTTTATAAAAAGTGTCTCGGACTCCATTAGAAATCACATAACCGTTGGTAGCGCCAACATGATTTTCAAAAAGATCACGAATAAATTGGGTCGGATAGTGAACAGCGTCACAGTATTGATAAAGCCCTTTATTGTAGCGGCGGTAGATGAATTTGTTAAACACTTTATTATTCATCAGGTTAAAAACGTGGCTGGAAAAGTTTTCGGCTTGAGCGTGAAATCCGCCAGTGACCGGAATCTTAAGT
>DATESG010000013.1:0-2248 GCA_035270925.1 Bacilli bacterium
AGCAATTAAGATTGCCCGTAAGGTCAAAGCTAATATGTATCAAAACATCATCCTTGCCTTAACAGTTGTCTTAGTCCTGATCGTTGGTGTAATATTTAAACAGGTAAGTATGTCACTAGGAATGCTTGTGCATGAAGTAAGTGTCCTTATTGTCATCATCAATGCGATTAGACTATTAGCATATAACTTAGGAGCAAAACCATGGCGGAAAACTACGAAGCGCAAAGCTGCATAAGACTCGTTCCCATCTTCAAAAATCTTTCTAAACGGGAAGAAGAAGACGTGGTGATGATTTCTTCACATCAACATCTCGATAAAGGCTCAATCATCTTTAAGGCTGGAGATAACCTCGCTAGCCTTTACGTTGTTCATCGCGGCAAGATTAAAATTACGCGTTACAGTGAAGACGGGAAAGAGCAAGTGATAAGGATTTTAGGTAAGGGTGAGTTCTTTGGAGAGTTAGCCTTATTTAATGATGATCTTGTTTCAACTTATGCCGAAGCAATTGAACCGACGGTTGTCTGTCTCGTTGATAGCAAAAAGCTAAAAACAGTGATGAAGGAAAATCCAACTTTAACGTTCAAGATGATGAATGAACTCTCACTCCGGCTCGAAAAGGCCGAAGCAAGTCTTGAACGGGCTAATCTCTATGACGCCAAAGCTAAAGTAAGTCGCCTTCTGCTTGATTTAAGCAGCAATAATTATGCAAAGTTTACCACGACGAAAGTTAACCTCGCTTCGAGCATTGGGATTACCCCCGAAACTTTTAGTCGCAAACTAAAAGAGTTAGAAGAAATGGGCTTGATTAGAATCGTAAATAATAAACTGATTGAAATAAAGGATGAATACGGACTTAAACTTAACGTTGATCCCCAAAAGATCTAGTTGTTTGCCTAAAAACCGCCTATATCACTTAGACCTATAGTTAGTATTTCTCACTGTAGGTTTTTGTTATTTAGCGATGATTACTTCAAAATTGATATTGTCTCAGCTTTTGATCTGGTATTTAGCTAAATAAATGACTGGAGTACCAGCTTAAAACGCAGCAATAATTACTTTAGGCAGGAAAGTTCTGCTGGTTTGGTGTAAAATAATTATAGAGGTGATATATATGTTAGAACTAGGAATTAAAGCGCCAGGTTTTAGTCTGTTAGACAAGGACAATAATATTGTTAGTCTCCGAGACTTTTCTGGTCGCAAAGTTGTTTTATATTTTTATCCGAAAGATAATACGCCCGGATGCACCATTCAGGCCCAAGGGTTTAGAGATGCTTATAAGGAATTTGCTAAACTTGATGTTGTCGTCATTGGTGTTAGTAAAGATAGTGTAAAGTCGCATCAAAAGTTTTGCAGTGACTTTGAGCTTCCGTTTATTCTTCTCAGTGACGTCAAACGTAAAACGCTTACGGCCTATGAAGTACTTAAAGAAGGATCAATGTATGGGAAGCCCGTGCAAAAGACCTTAAGAACAACTTTTCTCATTGATGAAGTTGGCACGATTGAACATATCTGGAGTGATGTTGACCCTAAAGAAAACGCCACTGAGATTCTCGCCTATTTAAACGCACATAGATAACCTCTTTATGAGGTTTTCTTTTATAAAGGAGTAAGTATGTTTAAACTATATTGCCGCATTTATCAATTTATGATTAGACGTGTCTCTCCCCTACTTAAATGGCGGGAACCTGTCATTCTTCATTCATATTTAGAACTTGTTAATACGCTCAAAGCCCAAGGCAAAAAGCGCGTCTTACTCGTTAGTGATCAAGGCCTTGCGAAATTAGAACTATATGGCGACCTTGTCCGTAATCTTGAACGTAATGCGATTGATGTCGTGATTTATCATGGTGTGACATCTAATCCAACAATTAGACATGTTGAAGAAGCGCTCGCCTTATATAACGCTGAAAGCTGTGAGGCCTTAATTGGTTTTGGCGGCGGCTCACCGCTAGATGTTGCTAAAGTTGTCGCCGCGAAACTCGCGCGGCCTAATAAAGCGATTACAAAGATGAAAGGCATTTTAAAAATTGGCAAAAAGACGCCACTTTTAATCGCCGTCCCGACCACGAGTGGAACCGGCAGTGAAGCGACCTTAGCCGCGGTCATCATTGATGAAAAAACCAGGAGTAAATACGCGATTAATGATCCGGTCTTATTTCCTAGTTATGCCCTTTTATTACCTGAATTAACGATTGCTTTACCAAAAAACATTACTGCTGAAACGGGGATGGATGTCCTCACCCACGCG
>DATESG010000014.1:0-29475 GCA_035270925.1 Bacilli bacterium
CTTACATTCGTATTAAATTCATTTTTATTTGTCTTTCACTATCAAAAATTGCAAATTTTATCTAAAATATAGTTAGATGACATTCATAAAAAATATGAAGGGAGCAAATTTATGAAATTTCAAATTGTCGGTAAGAACATCGTGGTCACTGATGCAATCAGGTCCGCAATAGAAAAGAAGTTGTCGAAGATGGACAAGTACTTTATCATCGATGACAACGTTTTATGTCGGGCACTGGTTCGTAGCTACAAAGTAGGTGCGAAGGTCGAAGTAACAATCTTTACTCCACACATGGATTTCCGTGTTGAAGAACAAGATGATGATCTCTATGCTGCCGTTGACAAAACGATTGATAAGCTCGAACAACAAATGCGTAAGCTCAAAACACGTCTTAATCGTCGTAATAAGATGGGTTTAGGTGAATCGCTACAAATGGAAGAAATAAAAGCCGAACCTGATGATGAAGATGATAAGGTCGTAAGAATCAAGTCAATCTTCCTTGAACCGATGGATTTAGATGAAGCAATTACGAGAACAGAGTCCTTAAACCACGCCTTCTTCATGTATTTAGATAGTGAAGATAATCTAATTTCTCTACTATATAAACGTAATGACGGTGGCTATGGCATCATCCAAGCGGAGAACAAAATCAAATAGTTTTTTGAATAGATGCAGGGAGCTTACTTCGGTAAGCTCTTTTTTATGGTTAGTAAAGATAATTTCGATATATTTGCCCCTTTTAAGTTATATATTTGCATTGTTTATAGTATAATAAACGCGAGGTATGTTAATGACCAAACTAATAGCTACGGACCTTGATGGAACGTTTTTTTATCCCAAAAGAAAAATAGGTATGATCCCAAACCGTTCATTAAAATTTGTTCGCAACTTTATCAAAGAAGGCGGTAAAATTTTACTTGTAACCGGCAGATCTCCCTTTTTCACAATTCACGTTGAAGAAAAAGTTGGGAGCAAGCTTGATGTTATTGGGATGAATGGTGCTTACGTTTTAATTGATGGAGAAGTAAAGGAAGAACATTTCTTAGCCCCTAACGTCAATGAACTAGTTAAGGACATGAAAGCAAACTTCAAAGTTAAAGGAATGATGTTACTGACAAAAAGATATCCGCTGCTAATTGATGGTCCAGATATGACGGCGTTTAGAAAATATTTCTATCGCTTCTATTATTGGTCACAAGGCGTATATGCTGAAGACTATCTCGTCTCTCATTCATTATTTCAAAACGAACTAAAAGGTAATAATGTCTACAAGTTGATGTTCTACTTTGGATTAACCAAACGCGGGATCAACCGCGCTAGTGAAGCTAACAAATATATCCGTGCAAATTATGGTGACTCGCTTGAAGCATCATGGACGGGCGGCTTCATTGAGATTACCCCTAAGGGAACTAGTAAAGCAAACGGCATTAAAAAATATCTGGAACTCAAAGGTATTAAGGAAGATGAAATTGTTGTAGTCGGTGATTCCGGCAACGATATTTCAATGTTCAATGCATTTTATGATCGCTCATTCTGTATGAGCCATGCTAGTAAAAAAGTCAGAAAATATGCCAAGCATATTATTCGCCGCTTCCACGACCTTCAAGCATATTTATAACAGGAGGACAATATGAATCAAACATCTTATTTTGTATTCGGAATTTTTCAATTAAATCTTTTACTACGCGATTCAATGGAATACATGGTTCCAAATCGTGAATTTAGTGCAGACATGTATGAGAAGCGCAAAGAGGGTTTTATTGCTTTGACCGCTGAAGGATCACCTTTTGGACGTTTTCTGGCGATGAACCAAGAAAAGGCTCCTAAAATTCAAGAATCTTTCACTAATTTTATTGAACTTGTTTATAGTGATAATGCGACAATCGTTCGTAATATCGATAACAAAATTGAAGTCGATAAAGGACTTCATCTACAGTTTTATGAAATGACCGCTGGACTATTTCAAACAATCGAAGATATTCTTTATGGATATCTTGCTCACGCACAAAAAGAGGGAGTATATGAAGAGGCCTTAGCGAAAGCAATTGCCGCTAATGAAACCTACTTCCGTTCACTTTCTTATTTTGCAATCAGCCTCGACATCGTTGAAAAGTTTAACGAATTTCAAACAGCCTTTAAAGAATCTAAAGGCGTGCCTTCACCAGCCTCTAATTTTATTAATGATGAAATTGGTAAGCTAGTGGGAATTTTAGGTTTCCATAAGAAGCACTCCAAAGTTAAAGATGTCAGTTACCACGAAATGGTTGATAAGGTTAATGCCTTACTTGAAACAATCGCGGGCAAACGTCAATTACCGGAAGGAACTAAATTCCCAGACTTATTTAAGTCTAATCGCGATGTCACGCTCAACCAACTACAAAAAAGTGAAACTGAATTCAAAGCTTTCTTTGGTCCAGTTTTAACTGAATACATTGCCGTGACCAAGAAAATCACGGACGAACGTGAAAAAACTGAAGAAGCCGCTAAAGAAACACTCAACTAAGGAGTTATAGTTATGAATAAAGTCGGGTTTATTTTTGATTCAACTGCAATCATACCGCATGACAAGTTTGTCAAATATGGTTTTGAAACCGTCTCGTTATATCTTGATATTGATGGAAACAGTCAACTTTCAACTTCAATTGATGAAGCAAAATTTTTGGCAGACTTTCAAACCTTTCATTCACTAAAAAGTTCTTCACCTTCCCCCCAAACTTTTGTGGACGCCTATGAAAAACAATTTGCTAAGGGGTTCAAAAAAATTATTGTCTTGCCACTTTCTTCAAAATTAAGCGCGACCCATGACGTAGCAATTATTGCACGCGGAATGTTAGATAAAGAAAAACAAGAAAATGTAATTGTGCTTGATACACTTGTATGTAGTCTTGGTTTCGACTCATTAATGCATTCTTTGTATGCAAATTTAGATCAAGATTTAGAAGCAGAAGAATTAGCCAAACTTATTATGGCCCATGCCGAAAACACGAATATACTTTTTGAAATCAATGACTTGAAACACTTACATCGTGGCGGAAGACTAAAAAAAATCTCGCTTATTGTCGGTGAAATTCTCAAGATTAAGCCCCTCGTCGAGTTTAGCGAAGGTGCCTTAAATGTCGTGGCTAAAAATCGTAATCGTAACAAAAACATCGAGTTTATCCTTGCGAGAATTCGGGTGCTCAGCAAAAACTTTAAGCAAGTATATGTAAATTACTTTTCCTTCAAAGTTGATGATTCCGCGGTTAAAATTATTATAGATAAGATTGAAGAAGAATTCACTAACGTAATTCTTAACTTCACAAGCAGAATTTGCCCGGTTTATGTCTCACACGTTGGTAATAGTGGTTACGCGATTGCAATTACCGCGAATAACTAGTACAATTAATTACATCATTTAGGTAGGTTATATTATGAAAAACAAAAAAACAAGAATCGGGACTGGCGAATTAGTCGGTTATATTATTAGCGGAGCAGTCGCCTTAGGCGGCCTCACCTTGGCTGTTTTAGGTATTATCGGACGTAATTTAAGTAATATCGAAAATCCACTACGTCAAGCCAATGATAAATTGGCCGAAGCAATCACCTTAGGCTTTCAACCTTTAGGAGCAATCATCTTGATTCTCGGCGTTGTCAGTGCCGTGATTATCTTACTTGTTGTCGGCAAACGCGTCGACATTGAAGAAGAACGTCAAGCTCGTCGTGCTCAACGATTTAGTCTTGAGCAAGAGCAACCAACAGAAACTATTCTCTAAACAAAAAAAGAAATGCTATCACCGAAGTGATAGCATTTTTATTTAGTCTTTTAAGTAGTAGTAGCCGAGTGATTTAAGATTTTCATCTAATTTAATAATTAGTGGTGCGCCAGTTGGAATTTCAAATTCGACAATTTTGTCATCACTAATTTCGAGCAAATACTTAGCAAGTGCGCGAAGCGAATTACCATGAGCGGCAATAATTACTTTTTTGCCAGCTTTAAGGTCTTTTTCAATTGTCGCTTTATAATAAGGAAGCACGCGGGTGACTGTGTCTTTTAAACTTTCGCCATTTGGTTCACCCTTAACTGGTTTATCCGCAGCAAGAGGTGGAACATCATAGCTACGACGCCAGATGTGAACTTGTTCAGGACTAAATCTTTCAGCCGTTTCTTGCTTATTTAGACCTTGGAGCCCGCCATAATGGCGCTCATTGAGACGGTAGTCTCGGTGAATTGGAATATTTTCTTCGCCTAGTTCTTTGAGGATATAGTCTAAGGTGATTTGGGCACGCTTAAGCGCGCTGGTATAGGCAACATCAAATGTGTAACCCTTTTTCTTTAAGAGTTGTCCGGCTTCGTGAGCTTCTCTAACTCCTTGTTCACTCAGATCAACGTCTGTCCAACCAGTAAATCTATTTTCAAGATTCCAGACGGATTGGCCATGTCTTACTAATACTAATTCAATCATATTTTTCTCCTTTATATTAATCAGCTAACGAACCCATTGGATCCCATGGTTTAAGCACGATTGGTGCTTGATTCCACATTGCTAATTGTTCCTTACTTAAGTGTTTTTTGTTAATGACGCCTTGATAAACAAATTTATCAAACCATGTGTCACTACATACGTAATAACCATCCTTGCCACCTTTATTACCCCAGCTGTTTTCAATCTTCCATCTTTTCGCATTGACGCCATCTAAATGGACGCCAGTGAGAAGCATCGCGTGGTTCATTGCCCCTTGGGAATAAACTAATTGGTCGGCCTTGGCCATCTCTAAATGCATATCTAAAACATTTTCATAATCAAAACTTGCATCATCCCAAAAGCCTGTCACACGGTCACCATAAGTTGCGACGTCACTGCCAAACCAAACCAATTCCCCACTCTTAAGTTGCGTAATAATGAGTTCTTTTAATTCATTAATTGGAAGGTTAAGATATTTAATTTCGCCACCACCCACAACATTACCTAAGTATGCAACGGTAAATGTTTTATGGAAAGGCTTATCACTTGTAGGCGCATTAATCACGGAGATATATTCACTTAGAACATCACCAATAATCTCGTGATAAAATTTTTGAGGGGTTAAATCTTTAATGATGTGGAAGCCTTCATCATTGACATATTCAAAGTCGAACGTTGTTGGAACTTCACCAAAGTTTGAAATTAACAAACTGTAGAGTTCATCTAATGTTTTCGCCTTTAAGGCCTTTATTGCAGGCTTGTTCGTTTTAATTTTACGAACATCGGCGGCATATTGACGAAGTTTAAGGTCAATTAGTTTGTTGATGAAGCGTGTGTTACTGGAATTATCTGTTTCCGGCATAATGATTTGTGGAACGACTCCGTACTTTTCAATCACAGAGACGAACATATCCCATTGACCGCCATCCTGAATTCCGGTTTTAAGAATATGTTGGAAGGTTCTATCATCGCTATCGACTTCTAAAAAATCATCAATGCTTTCGATAAAATAATTAATCTTTTCAAGTTTGTCAAATAGCGCTGTGTAGTTTTGGGAAAGTTCAAAGTCTTTAAGTCCAAACTTTTTCGCAACAATCTCTCTGAGGACATTAAGGCCCGCAAAAATCCAGCAACGACCTGTTTGTTTTTGGTTAGTAATAGGCAAGGTCTTGATTTCATTAGAAAACAAAAAGTGATTGTTTCTTGCTTCCTCCTGCTTGGTAAAGATGCTGCCGAGATCAGTTTGATATAAAACACGTTTTAAAACTTGGTGTTTTGGTTTCTTGTCATAACTCTTTTGAAGAACTTTTAAGGTTTCGTCATTAATATTGTTCATAATATCCACTCCTTACTTATTTAATAAGTATCTTCATAATTCTATGCTTAAAACATGGTAATTTCAAGGCAAAGCCTTTAATATAAGATATTCTTTGTCTAAAAGCATGAGATTATAAAGCCAATTTAAGTGCGGTAAAGTATTACTAATAAAAAAAGTTTCGGATTGATGCGAAACTTCTAAATTTGCTATGGCGGAGAAAGAGGGATTTGAACCCTCGCGAGACTTTCGCCCCCTACCGGTTTTCGAGACCAGCCCCTTCAGCCGCTTGGGTATTTCTCCATAGCCAAAAAAATTATAGCACATATTATAAGTGCGTGTTATATACTTTATGCTTTTAGTTAGCGTGTATAAAATTCGGAGAAAGTGTATAATATAACTTAGTTATATGTGAGGAGAGAACATGCAAACTATTATCGATTTTTTCAAGCAATATCCCGCCCTAACAGTATCAATAATAGTGGTGACCATTTTTTTGTTTGTCCTTGTTGTGACACTATTTATTAACCGTAAAAACGGTCATCTTCATGCCCGTATGATCAAAAGGGCGATTAATCCAACGCGAATTTATATTGTAGATTTCGGACGTGACCGGTCTTTGTTTTTTAACAAGCGTGAAGTGTCTCGGCGTAGCGAAGGCAACGTCGAAGCTTTCTTTCACCAATTTGAAAGTAATGCTGTCGAAGGAATTAGAATCTGGTTAGAGGCTCTAATTAATGGTGAAGATGTTCAACTGTTTTATGAGGCAGATGTGAATGTCGAATCTGTGAAATCGACATTCTTCTCCCTATTACAAGTTTTAAAGGTCGATAAAGAAAAGAAAATCGTATATTTAGAGAGTTACCTTTTACGTTATTTAAGTCCACACAATCAAATTAATCGAAATTTAGTCGATAAACACCGGAGTTATTTCCGTAATTACGAAAGAGTTTCGCCCTTATACAATAAGGCCCATAGCAAAAAACGTGGCATTCTCATGGTTATTCGTTTTTTCAAAATTCATAAACGCCAAGAAGGTGATATTGATTTAGAAAAACTGTTAATTACTAAATTAAAAGACTACTTGACGCTATTTATTGATCCAACTCGCGTGATGTTTGATCTTGATGATCTAAACGTTGGCGTTTTTGATAGTCGTGCTCAAGACTATAAGAAAACAAGAACAATCGCTAATTCAATTCAACATCACCTCAGTGCCTTCATGAACATTAACGGGATTGATGGTTATTCATTTGCAATTGGTGTAGCTGAAGCTAAATCGTTTGATAGTTTTGAAGATATAATTAATGTCGCCCGTGAATCAGCTTTCCTTGCCGAAAGTAAAAACGTCTTTATTTTCTATCATGATGACCTACAACCTGAAATGGGTTTATCAAGTGACTATGTACGAGCGGAACTCGATAACTTCATCAAAGAAAAGAAGATGCAACTGCAGTTTAGGTCGATAGTAAATGTTGAAAAAGGTGCAATAATTGGCTATTTCTCCTATATAGAGCCATATCAATCATCTTTCAATAACTATCAAGAACTGACTGAGTATGCAATTAAATCCGATCGTGATAAAGAGTTATTCTCTGTTGTCACTCGCAAAACAACTTCGCTATTTTATAACGAAGTCCAAGATCATAAACTTAAGTTATTTATGAGTGCGCAACTGCATAATCGTGATTCAATCATTCGTTCACTAACACGGATGAATCATATTAATGAAATAGATCTCGTGCTGATGTTTGATTCTGAAGATATTGAAGCCTCACTGACTAAAATTGATGAAGTTAAAACGGTCCTTGAAGATATAAAAAACGCTGGATTTAGTATCTCCTTAACACTCCAAGACAGTGAACTGACATTGCCTAATATAATTTATTCGCTCTTTGATTTCTATATTGTTGATGACAGACTGCTCAAAAAATCTTATAAAAACGAACGCAATCGCGTATACTTATTAGCAGCGCTTGGAAAATTATTGCGCTACAAAAAGCCTATCATTCTTAGTGATTTATTAAACTGGAGTGATATTGAGTATTTTGTACGAGCGGGCGTAGACTTTATTAGCAGTGAAGAAATCACTAAGAAGTCTTCAATGCTCTTACCAGTCGAGAAGAAACGTATGCAAAAAATAACAAATCTTACGAGGAAAAGATAATATGAAAAACAACTTTAAAAATGAAGCGATTACTCGCTTAGAAGACGACTATGCTCAATGGTATACAGATGTTTGCCGCAAGGCCGAACTAATGGACTACAGTAGCGTAAAGGGCTTTATTATATATAGACCTTATGGCTACGCAATCTGGGAAAATATCCAAAGCTATTTGGATAAGAGATTTAAACAAACGGGTCATGAAAATGTCTATATGCCTTTAGTGATTCCCACGTCCTTATTCCAAAAAGAAAAAGACCACGTCCAAGGCTTTGCCCCAGAGACACTAATTGCGACAATTGGCGGAACAACCAAACTTGATGATCCACTAATTATTCGTCCAACGAGCGAAGTCTTGTTTTGCGAACACTTTAGTAAGATTATTTCAAGTTATCGCGACTTACCTAAAAAGTATAATCAATGGTGTTCGGTCGTTCGTTGGGAAAAAACAACGAGACCATTCTTACGAGGAAGCGAGTTCCTTTGGCAAGAAGGCCACACAATGCATGAAACTGAATTGGAAGCTCGGCAAGAAGCACTTGATATGCTACAAATTTATAACGATATGGGCAAGGATGTGCTTGCAATTCCTTTCATTACCGGGATTAAAACTGAGAATGAAAAATTTGCTGGGGCAGTTGAAACCTATACAATTGAAGCGTTAATGCCGGATGGAAAAGCTCTTCAAAGTGGGACGACCCACTATTTTGGAGATGGTTTCGCCAAAGCCTTTAATATCAAATATCAAGACCGTAATAATACCCTAGTTAATCCCCATCAAACAAGTTGGGGGGTCTCGACACGGTTAATTGGTTCGATTATCATGGTTCATGGCGATGACAACGGACTTTCACTACCGCCTTATATTGCGCCAACACAAGTCGTGATTATTCCGATCCAACAAAATAAGCCAGGCGTTTTAGCCAAGGCTCGCGATTTAAAAGCTCGTTTAGATAAATTAGGCTTGCGCGTCAAGCTTGATGATAGTGATCGGACTCCTGGTTGGAAGTTTAGTGAGTATGAAATGAAAGGCGTGCCAATTCGTTTAGAAGTCGGCCCACGTGACCTTGAAAATGGCCACATCAGTGGGGCGAAACGCTATAACAGCGAGAAATTCGTGATGGAAGATGCTGACTTAGAAAAAACAATTGTTCCGCTCCTTAGTGATATTCATGATGCGATGTATCAAAAAGCTCTGACTTATTTATTAGATCACACAACGGAAGCTCATAGCCTTGAAGAGTTAGATGAAGTCCTCAACACTAAACTTGGTTATGCCAAAGTTATGTGGGACGGCGACCTAGAAGGTCTCAAACTAATTAAAGAACGCTTCAGTGCAACAGCGCGGTGCATGCCCTTTAATCAAGCTGGATTCAGCGATAAATGTATCGTCAGTGGTAAGAAAGCAAAATATCTTGTCGTAGTCGCAAAAGCCTACTAAAAAAACAGATGAAATTTGCCATTAATCTTATTTACAACCTTTGGCTAACATGATAATATTTAATGGCAATGTTTGGAGCAATACCCAAGTTGGTGAAGGGGCTTCCCTGCTAAGGAAGTAGGTCGGGTAACTGGCGCGAGAGTTCGAGTCTCTCTTGCTCCGCCATTCTAGAAAAATCGCACTTAGGTGCTTTTTTTCTTCGCTAAATCAGAACGTTTAAATAATATGCCATGTATTTCTGAGCATTAGTGGCTAGATCAACTGACCGTGTAAGAATCTCGACTTATTTAGTGTTAATATATAATATGAATTAAGAGGTAGTAATATGTTTGAGCGTAAAGGATTAGTCATTAGTAATGCATTTACAATTTGGGAAGAGTTTTTCCATATGGTTAAACGTCTCCAAGATGAATTCGCTAAATTTGATGTCGCAATCGACCATAAAAGGAACGATGAGATTCTCGCCTATATTGATGAAGACGGCAATGCAAAAACAAACTTAGAAAACTACGACTTTATCATTTATTTTGATAAGGATTATTATATTGCCAAACTTTTAGAACTGGCCGGCTTTAAACTTTTTAATAATGCCGACGCAATTAATATTTGTGACAATAAAATGCTGACACATCTCAGTTTGACTAATAAGGGAATCAAAATGCCCAAGACAATTAACTATCCACTTAGATATGGTGCAGGCAGTGATGCAGGATTTCATCAACGTGTCTTAAAAGAACTGGGCTTACCAATAATCATCAAACATTATTATGGTTCATTAGGTGAACAAGTTTTTTTGGCTAAAGACAAAAAGAGCTTTTATGAAATGACGGCAACTTTAGTTAACACTCCACACCTCTATCAAGAATATATCGCCTCAAGCAGTGGAAGAGATTTACGAATCGTATTAATTGATCATAAAATCGTCGCATCAATGCAAAGAAACGCCCAAATTGCAGGGGAATTTAGAAGTAATATTGAAACAGGGGGAATTGGTTTACAAGTAGAGATCCCACCTAAATTCGCGGAAATGGCGATAAAAGTTTCTAAAATTCTTAATCTTGATTATTGTGGCCTTGATCTACTATATGGCGAAAATGATGAACCCTTGCTGATGGAGGTAAATGCTAATGCTTACTTCTCGCCAATCGAAAAATACTCAAAAAAAGACGTAGCCGGACGCTACGTCAAATATATTGTTGAAACAATTTATCGTTAATTAAGTTTTTGACAGTCCTTGCAAATTCCATAGATGACTAAATCGTGATGAGTCATTTTAAATTTGTTATGCTCTGCTACTTGATGAAAATGGTTTGAGATACAATCAATCTCTAACATCTTGTGGCAAGTTTCGCAGACCATATAATGAATATGGTCGTGATGATTATAGTAATAACAGGCGAGATTATTGAGATATATTTTACTAATGATATTAAAGACCATCAGCGTATCGATCGTGCGATAAACGGTCGATAAATTAATCGTAGGGTCACTAAGTTTTTGATGGAGCAACTCGGCACTTAAGGGAATGTCGCTATTTTTAAACACTTCAATTATTTGGTTTCTTTGTTTGGTTAATTTAAATTTCACTTTATTAAGCTCCTTCCGATAAATTTATATAAATAGGCGCCAAGTAAAACTAGAGCGTTAATAACAACTACGGTCGAACTTGCTGGTATATCTAACAGATAAGAAATATAAATACTGATAAACATTGTGAGAATTGAAGTAATTACGCTTATAACGAGCGTCGCCTTAAAACTTCGTTTGAACTGTGTGGCGATGAGTGTTGGAAAGATGATTAGCGAAGAAACAAGTAAGGCTCCAACAATTTTGACGCCAACAACAATAATGAGCGCACTAATCATTGAAAGGGCATAGTCTAAAATAATTGATTTCTTCCGACTGATAACAATGTTTTCTTTGTCAAAAACGTTTTGATACAAATTACGGTAATAATATAAGACAAAGGAGATCGTGACAACGGCAAGCACGCTGGTGATGATAATATCACCGATGTTTGTTGTCAGTAAAGAACCGGTCATTAAGCTCTCAATCGAGACGTTAAAGCCTTTGGTGACACTAATGATAATTAACCCAATTGCAAACGAGAGTGAGCTAACAACACCAATTGCAGCATCATTATTAATCGAGGCTTTCGTCGAAATTAACTTGATCAGAAAACTGGCAAACGCTGCGATGATGAGCGCAATATAAATAGGTTGGTCAGTTAAGATGACCCCGATTACAAAGCCGAGAAAACTAGTGTGAGCCAATCCATCCGCGAGCATTGATTGATTGTTTAAAACAATAAAGGGGCTAATTAATGCAGTCACTAAAGCGACGAGAATTCCGATTATAAATGCATAAATCATAAAGTTGTATGAAAAAATTTCAATCCACATGGTGATGATGCTCCTTGCTGCTGTAATCTTTGAGATAGTCACAATAACTACCATAAAATTTAATGCTTCGGTCTAGATAAAGGACGTTATTAGAGCAGTCAACATAATTGGAATCTAAATCATGGGTGATATTAAGAATTGTCATCCCTTGCGCATGTAATTCATCGATAATTTCATAGAAACGTTTACGAAATTCAGGATCAAGGGCACTTGTGGGTTCATCAAGCACAAGGATGTCTGGCTTGGCGATAATTGCTCTAATGAGTAGGACTCTTTGTCTTTGGCCACCCGATAGTTCATTGAATTGTTTGTTGATGAGATCAGGAATTTGCATTTTGTTTAACCACGTCGCAATTAATTTAAGTTGTGATGATTTCATCAAAAGTGATTGCTTAGCAAAGCCACTGTAAATGACTTCGGCAACTGTAGTTGGAAAGTTATTATTAACTTTAATTATTTGTGGTAAATAGCCAATTTTTTTTGAGCCAACCACAACTTGACCAGAAGTTGGACGAATTAAACCAAGAAGAATCTTAATAAGTGTCGTTTTTCCGCTACCATTAGGGCCTAAAATATGAACAATCTCCCCCTTGTTTACATCAAGGACAATATTGTCGAGGACCTTTAAGTCATTGAATTTAACGCTTAGATTATTAATGTGAATCATAATAATGCCCTCTTAAGATTGGTGATGTTTCGATTTAGGAGGTCTAAGTAAGTTACATCCGTATCAAAATCTGACAGCGTTAAATTATGATAACCATGTAGTTCAAGAATTTCGACCTCTAAGTTGTGCTTGGTTTTTAACTCCGCCTTAACGGTGAGAGCGAAAGTTGGCGAGGCCAATTCTTCCACAAATAAATACTTTGCTTGTGCACTAACAATCTCATCAACCAAATTAGCAAGTTGAGAAGGAGTTACATCAGCATCGGGTTTGATATCCTCAACAAGGGGAATGATTTCAATGCCGAAATATTCACCAAAATCTTCCATCGCATTATGGCCGACAAAAAACACTTGCGGATGATCGACCGCCTCTAATTCAGCGGTAAAGCCATCACTGACACTCAGTATTTGATCACGATAAGAATTGGCGTTATTCTCAAATAAGGCTAAATTAGCCGTGTCAATTAATGATAATTCATTTCTGATAAATTCTAATTCAGGGATGATATTTAATGGACTAGTCCAATAGTGGACACCATGAGCAACCTCTTCATCATCATGTTGATGCTCATCGTCTTCAAATAATGAATGGGAGACATTAACTATTTTTGGTCCTTTTACACTCATGCCGCTCACCCAAGTTTCAATTAAGTCACTTGAATAAAAAAATAATTTAGAGTCTTGAATTTGTGCTGTTTCTCTAGGAGTTGGTCTATATGTGTGAACCTCAACGCCAGGCGGAACGATCATTGAATATGTTAAATCTGATCCTTGGGCGACCGCACGAACTAAATCAAAATGTGGGAAAATACTTGTTGTGACATCGACGCTTTGATAACCTTGCCCACAGCTTGTCAAAATCAAGCCATTAATGAGCAATAATGCATATTTATTTTTCATGTTTACCTCGTAAATAATCATAAAGCAGTTGCGAATCATTTGCAAGTAGAATGTATTAAATAGGGTTAAATTAGCCAATATAATAATAGGTTGATAATTGAATTGTTAATACATTATAAATAGTGCTAAAATACTTGTATATAAGGTGGTGGAATGTATGTTTTTAATCAATGGCGTTAATTACGGAGACTTTAACTTTTGGATAAATTTTGCCGCAATCGCAGTCTTACTTCTAACGTTAAATATTTTTTATCTTAAACATTTACGACGTATATTTATCACAGCAACCTTTTTTATTTTAACTCCTGTTTCTTTAGCACTCTTCGCTTTTGGTTACACGGAAGCTTTTTTTGTTGCTATCGCTTTAATTATTGTAGCAACGATTGTTTTTACCGTCACAAATATTCCCGACTTTCGCCCTCTTACAGGTAACCCACTGAAGAAAGATGCGATGTTTTTAGGAATCCCCCTTAAAGGTCGTTGGGGTAAGAAAAAGCATGTCAAAATTTATGATCGTGACGCAGTCTTCCATGAATTGGAAAATGCAATCGACAGTCTCACAAAAACGAAAACGGGTGCTTTAATTACAATTGAAAGAACAACACCACTTGATGATGTTATTCGTAACGGCACAATAATTAATGCTGCAGTTAGCAGTCCATTATTACTAAGTATTTTTTATAAGGGTACAGTTTTACATGATGGTGCAGTGATTATTCGCGATAACATGATTATCGCCGCTAGTGTATATTTTCCTCCCTCAACCAAACCTCTAGCAGGTAAAGTTGGTTCTAGACACCGTGCCGCCTTGGGCATCAGCGAAATTAGCGATTCAGTGACGATTGTTGTTAGTGAAGAAACAGGACGGATATCAATCGCCTATAAAGGCTTACTACAATCGGTACCACGCGATAACTTTATACGTATCTTGACAGATTATGTTGATATGGGTCTTGAAGAAAAGGAAAAATAGATATGGGAAAATATTTTGGTACAGATGGCGTTAGAGGTCCAGCTAATGACGTACTCGATAGTAACTTAGCCTATAGAATTGGTCGTTATCTTGGAAGCCTTACGCGCAACGGACGAGGTCCTAAAATTCTAATTTCACGTGACACAAGATTAAGTGGCCAGATGTTATTGGCCGGTTTAACGAGTGGAATTCTCACTAGTGGGGGCCATGTTTATGATATTGGAATTTCGACAACCCCAAGCGTATCTTATTTAGTGAAAACAAAAGGTTATGATTTTGGCATTATGATTAGTGCCTCTCACAATCCTTTTTATGATAATGGTATTAAAGTTTTTTCTCGCGATGGAACTAAAATTTCCGAAGAGATTGAAGATAAAATCGAAGAGTATATCGACAGCGTGAAAGATCACCTACCACTTGCAAAAAATAATAAAGTCGGCCGTTCCTTTTATGTTCCAGAACTAGTTGAAGAATATATTAACTTTATTGTTGCGACCAAAGAACATGATTGTCAATTACGTCTTCTAGTGGACTCTGCTAATGGTTCAGCAAGTAATATTGCTCCTCGTGTTTTTGCCCATACTAATTTCAATATTGATTACATTGGCGATGAACCAAACGGGATTAATATTAATCTCAAATGTGGATCGACACATTTGGACCTTTTAAAACAAGGAATGGCGACAGGCAGTTATGATTTAGGAATTGCTTTTGATGGCGATGCTGACCGGGTCCTTTTAGTTGATAAGGATGGTCGTGAGATTAACGGCGACTTTATTCTTTATCTATTAGCGAAATCGCTAAAAGCGCAAGGCAAATTAGCCAAAGATACTGTCGTGATTACGGTCATGTCTAATCTGGGGCTCATTAGAGCCTTAGAAAAAGAAGAGATCGCTTGTAAAATTGTCGATGTCGGGGACAAATACATTCAAGCTGAAATTCTTGAGCACGGTTATAGTTTAGGCGGCGAGCAAAGTGGCCACATTATCATCGGTCACATTCTTAATACGGGTGATGGAGTATTAAGTGCTCTGCAAATTCTAAACATTCTGGCTGAACATGAATCGGTCGAAGAAGCCTTCTCAGGTTTCAAAAAATTCCCACAAAAATTAACAAACGTGACGGTAGACAATAAAGATGCCGTAATTGAACATGAGGGCTTAAAAGACCTTATTGAAAAACAAACTAAATTGCTTAATGGCAATGGGCGTATCCTTGTTCGCAAAAGTGGAACTGAGCCCTATGTTCGCGTGATGGTCGAAGCGCAAGATTTAGAATTATGCGAAAAGACCTGTGACCTACTCGTTAAGTATATTATGAGTCTCGGCTTCTAATTTATATAGAAAATTTATTTTGTCGTTTTCATCTTATTTTGCCATTTTAAAGTTGTAATTAGTCAGGGTTTTTGATTAACTAATAGTATCAAATAGAGAAGGAGGAAAATGTGATGGAACCTAGTCATGAGCGAAGTAGCAACGATAACCTGGACAATAAATGCCCGACAATTTTGAACTCGCTCATCATAAATGTGTCCTAGCGTTTTCTTACCCAGGTTATCCCCTTTTCAATGTTTATCAAAGGAGGTATAACTATGAATGAATTTGAATTACTCAATAATGAAATAAGTTTAGCTGAAAAGAAAAAAATACTCAAAACAATGAATGAAGTCGATATTGCGGAGCTTTTCGAGCATCTGCCACCCGCTGATGCTGTAAAGTTTTTTCGTTTGCTTGTAAAAGATAAGGCCGCTGAAGTCTTTGCCTATCTTTCAAGTAATGCCCAACAAGAGCTAGTTAATCGTTTTACCGATAAAGAGATTAACTTTGTCATGACTGAGCTATTCGCGGATGACGCTGTGGACTTTATTGAAGAAATGCCAGCAAGTGTTGTCACAAGAATTTTAAAACATACTGAACCAGGTAAAAGGGCAATTATTAATCAGTTAATGAATTACCCTGAAGATTCAATTGGTTCGGTAATGACGGTCGAGTTCGTTTCCCTTAAAATTGATGATACCGTCAAAATTGCACTTGAAAAAATTCGAAAAGAAGCAATTGATAAGGAAACAATTTATACACTATATGTTACTTCACCTGCCAAAAAACTTCTCGGAGTTGTCGAAGCGAGACACTTATTGATTAATGAAGAAACAATCCTAATCAAAGATATCATGAGTACCGACTTTGTTAAAGCTACGACGACCGATGATAAAGAACGGCTTGTTGCGATTTTTAACAAATATCCGATTCTCGCCCTACCGATTACTGATTCTGAGGATCGACTCGTCGGAATTGTCACGCATGATGATGCGATGCAAGTTATTAAAGAGGAATTCTCCGAAGACTTCGAATTAGTTGGTAAACTAAAAACTTCTGATCGACCTTACCTCACTGATAACCCTTTCCATCTTGCACGAAACCGTTTTGTCTGGTTATTAGTGTTAATGATCTCAGCGACCCTAACAGGCTCAATTATACAGTCATTTGAAGAAGCAATTGTTATTGTTCCAACCCTGGTAACCTTTATTCCGATGTTGATGGATACTGGAGGTAATGCTGGCTCACAGGCCTCAACCCTCGTGATTAGAGGTATTGCCCTTGATGAGATTAGACCAAGGGACGGGTTCAAAATATTTTTGAAAGAAGTAAGCGTTAGTCTTATTGTCGGTGTCGGCCTCGCGCTAATAAACTTTATAAGAATTTGGATTCAATTTGATATTAAGCTTGCGGCCGTCGTTTCCATTACAGTCCTCCTTGTCGTCTTTATGTCTAAAACAATTGGTGCGATGCTCCCACTGCTTGCGACAAAGCTAAAATTAGACCCGGCCCTAATGGTCGCGCCACTGATTACTACTATTGTTGATGCCGGCGCGTTAGCAGCCTTCTTCCTCATCGCCAAACTAATTCTTAAAATCTAATAAAGACTATCACACAAAAAAACATTCTTACAAATTAAAAAAGGCTTCATATGAAGCCTTCTTTTTTGTCGAACTTAATTAAGCAGCAAAGTCGTTCGCGTAGAGCCAAGCATCGCTGAGGAATGCGGCTTTTTGAACTGAAGTATCACCTTTAATGTTAATAAACACGTTGGTAACACCACCATTGCCGATTGGAGAAGTGGCAGTAAAGTCCACTAAAAGCACGGTTGGAGTTAGAAATTGACTTATATCAGCGCCTTCAATCTTTTCGATTGTTGCATCATCAATTTCACCATTTAAATAGTAGTTACTATTTTGGGCGGCTGAAGCATAACCTTCAAAGTAGATAATGTTACGATCTAAGAAAGCTTCGAATGCACTTGTAGCAGTTGAGTTTTCTTCTTTCCAGTCTTCATTGGTGTCTTGTTTGACATCAATTGTTTTAAGGGAGAAGTTTGAACCACCTAAAGCATCTTTCTTATAGGTTGAGAGTTTTTCAAATCCTTCACGGGCGGACTCACAGGCACTGCAGCCCTCTTGTGAGAATAATAAGAAGAACTTTTGTCCATCTAATGTATCGCTGTCGCCGTTTTCATTTGCATAAATCTCGTCTAATAATTTTTGAGCGGGACTGTTGGTGGAACCTTTAAGAGTGACTTGAAACTTTTTATAGTATTCTTGCGCACTGTTACGACGATCATTAATCGAGTTAATTCCATCAACAATTGATGGGATTGAGAAGATGATCGCGAAAATTACTCCGACAATTAGTAGCGGTTGAATCCATGCAGTATCTTTGATCCAACGGCCGATGCGGACAAAAAATTGTCCTAGAGCTGATAAAACTTTTTTCATGTATAACCTCCTATATTTTTAAAATATAGCATTACTATAATAACATCCAAGTAATACCATTTCAACAACTAAAGTTAATCTTTTTTGCCATTATTTATATTTAGTTTGAATAATAAAATTATTACAATTATAATCAATGTCAGAGGTTTAAGTATGGCAAAAAAATTCAAATTTGTCGAGTTTTATTACAACTACACGAATGAGC
The DNA here is from genome assembly GCA_035270925.1 of Bacilli bacterium. Classification (GTDB taxonomy): domain Bacteria; phylum Bacillota_I; class Bacilli_A; order RFN20; family CAG-826; genus DATESG01. Next base: position 18,281 of record DATESG010000014.1, read on the forward strand.
ATCCACGGATGCGAATTATCGGAGAATATTCGTTTATTATCTTCATGTGTTTACTCTCTTCATTTACTTACGCGCTCGCGTATCGTATTTTTATTGCCCCTGACTTAACCGGAAGTTATGGAATTCAAATCCACTTCGTTAGTGGCGGGGTTTCCGGACTTGCACAAAACTTTGTAAAAATAATTTATGATATTTTTGGAATCCGCTTTTTAAATCCGAATCATCTGCAATCAATTTTATATTTTGTTTTAAATATCCCAGTTATTTTATTGGGCTGGTTTAAAATTGGTAAACAATTCACAATTTTCTCTTTACTCAACGTTGCGCTCACTTCAATCTTTATTAGTATTATCCCTGTCACATGGGATCACGCGGTAATTTATGATTCACAACTAACGAGAACGCTCTTCGCCGGGATCCTCGCAGGACTTAGTGCGGCTTTTGCCTTTAAGGCCAACGTCAGTAGTGGCGGCATGGATATTGTTGCCTACTACTTTGCCAATCGTAAAAGTGAAGGGGTTGGCAAATACTCAATCATCACAAACTCCTTTGTGTTTGGCCTATTTTTTATACTAAACCTTATTCATCCAGATGCTGTCATTAATGAAAACATTAACGTTGTAGGTATTACATCAGTTAGTTTGGCGATTACTAGTTTGATTTCTTCGGTTATTTATACATTCATGAATGCGTTTGTCGTCGACCTAATTAATGTTAGAAATAAAAAGACGCAGGTGCAAATAACGAGCAACGATAGCGAACTTGCTAAAAAACTTATTGTTGCCTTCCCGCATGGAGCCACAACTGTTCAAGGAGTGGGAGCCTATACTGGGCAACCAAAGTCGATTGTGTATATGACTGTTTCCTCAAATGAAACGGCACGTTTGGTTAAATTTGTGCAGGAAATCGACCCACATGCTTTTATTAACGTGCTAGTCCTTCGTCAAGTCTTTGGTCGTTTCTACATTAAACCAGTCAAATAACGCAATATTTATCAATAGGGCCTTAGCTAATAAGGCCTTTTAAATTGCAATCATTATAATGTTTTAAAAAAGAGTAGATAAGTACTATAATAAACAGGAAAAGCACACGAAAGAGGACTTTATGAAATTAAAAACTTTAACCTTATTTATCGCGATTTTAATTAGTAGCTGTGGACCTAAAACCAGTGAAGTAAGTCAAGATAGCCTACCCTCAGCCTCAATCTCAACCTCAACCCCCCTAATCAGCGAGACCACAAGTGAGACCACGAGCCTTATCCCGAGTGAGTCTGAAATAAACACTTCAAGTGAAAATCCCGACAGCGTAACGCTCGACATCTATGCAATTAACGATATGCATGGCGCGGTCGTTGATAAAAACGGCAATGCAGGGATTGCAAAAACTTCAACCTATTTAAAAAATGCGAAGGTGGAAAAAGAAAACACTGTTTTTCTTTCAAGCGGAGACATGTGGCAAGGAAGTTCGGAATCCAATAATACAAAAGGCCTACTAGTTACAGATTGGATGAATGATCTTGGGTTTGAAAGCTTGACGCTTGGTAATCATGAATTTGATTGGCAAATCTCGACGATTGAAACTAATCAACAATTCGCGGAATTTCCTTTCTTAGCAATTAATATTTTCGACAATGACACAAATGAACCAGTCAGTTACAGTAAACCTTCAGTAATGATTGAACGTCAAGGCTTAAAAATTGGCATTATTGGGGCGATTGGCAATGTGTACAGTTCGATTTTGAGTTATTGGGTTGAAGATGTACATTTTAAAACTGGCTCTGCCCTGACAAAATTAGTTAAGGATGAAGCAATCAAATTAAGAGAAGAGGGCGCGGATTTAATTATCTACTCAATGCACGCAGGCTATTCAAGTGGCGGAAGTACTTATCCAAGTCGGCCAAGCGTTTCTCCGCTTAGCGCCTCGGCAATTTCGAGTTTTTATGATTCCTCGTTAAGTGATGGATATGTTGATCTTGTCTTTGAAGGTCATACCCACCAAAAAACAGTCTACACTGATCCATATGGTGTTTATCACCTGCAAGCGGGTGGATACGGCGAAGCGATATCATATGTTAATTTAACTTTTGATAAAACTAGTGATCAATTTAGCGTTAATGAAGCTGACATGGTTTACACCAGTTCTTTTATTAACTTGGCGGAAGATGAATACACGAATGGTCTTTTTGACAAATATTCAGAACTGATTGGCGATATTTATTCGACAATAGGCGCTAACGCCACGCAACGAAGTGGTGCTTATCTTGGTCAAGTTGTCGCGGACCTTTACATTGAAAAGGCCGTTGAGGTCTGGGAAGATTACGACATTGTCCTCGGAGGCGGCTTCTTGCAATCAAGAGAACCTTATAGCTTAGCTCCAGGTGCGGTTAATGTTTCGATGGTTCAAGAACTATTTCCCTTTGATAATAATTTAGTTCTTTGTTCAATCAGAGGTAGTGACTTACTCTCAAAATTCATCAATAGCAGTAATTCAAATTACTATGTTTCGTTTAGTGATTATGGTAATACAATTAGAAATAGTATTAGTAGTAGCGCCACTTACTATATTGTCGTTGATCAATATACGTCAGCCTACGCCCCTAATAATCTTACTGACGTTGTAAATATGAATCCGCCGACTTTTGCCTATCAATTGCTTACTGAATACATAAGGGCTGGGGGGCTCGCTTAAAACTAGTTTTACAGCAAGTTGCGGGCGACAGATGTATATCTATCGCAATTTAATCTCAAAAGCCAAACAAAAAAAGCATGATTTACACTCATGCTTTTCTATATTAGTTATTTCTTAATCTTTTTACGTTTGATTTTGTAAATCTTACAAAGGTTATCAGTTTTAACTTTCTGATAGTATTCAATCCAAATTTTCGCAATGTTATCACGGGAATAGTGATTTTTAATGAAGGCGGAATAGTCTTTACTTTGTTTTTTAGTTGCTTCGTCATCTTTGAGTTTTCTTAGTAACGCAACGAAGCCAGCATTATCATGAGCTTGTAAATATTTATGGAAGAGAATATCTTCATAAAGTTCGAGGTCTCTTAGGAGCATTGGGACGTTGGCACTGCAACTCTCAAGAATCGCCATTGGAAACAGTTCATTATAAGACGGCATAAAGAATACATCAGTCAGATTATAAATATCATTCATCTCGGTGCGGTTGATAATTCCTAAAAATTTCACGTTAGCGGGCGGATGATCAATAATCTTTTTCAATTCTTCATAGCCATCAGTGATCTTCCCAAAGGAGAAACCCCCTGCCCAGACAAACTGCATATCAGGACACTTTTTGGCAACTTCAACAAAATCAAGCACACCCTTACGAGTTTGTACTTGGCCGACACCTAAAACGACGAAGGCATCCTTAGCGATCTTGTATTTTTCTCTAATCGCGGCTTTTGCCTCTGCACTAGCCTCAAAAAATGTTTCTTCATTCACAAAGTTCGGGATATAAGTAACGCGTTCTTTGACAATGCCGTAGCGGTCCAAATCTTTAATAAAAATTGGATTTACGACAACGATATTGGTCGCTGATCGATAAGTTCTAATTACGTACCAGTTATATATTTTGGCGAATAATTTAGGTAATTTAATTGAGCCTTCGAGTGTTTCGGGGATAAAGTGTACATGCATAACGACAGGGACTCGTGAGCATCTTGCGCGCAGGCTTGAGCGAGGATCAATCGTGTGGACGTGAAGGATGTCACCGCGACCTTTATTTTCAAGGACGCTAAATTCTTCACTACAGCGGTCTTTTAAAAGATTTATTTGTTCGATTGTTGCGGCCCCAACACCTTGACCTTGAATCTTCAGGCCGACATAACTTGTTTTAATTTTTAATTTGTTCATAGTTTGATTATAGCAAATTATCTAGTCGAAAATTTGCTCTTTTTTCTCCACTTGTTTTTCATATTGCTCTATTTGAGCATCAACTTGTAATTCCCGGAATTGATTCATATATAGTTTGTGGTAACTACCGTTACGGTTCATTAACTCTGTGTGTGAACCATCTTCAATGATTAAACCATCTTTCATTACGAGAATGCGGTCACTATCAACAATTGTTGAAAGCCGGTGAGCGATGATAATGCTCGTCCGTCCCGATAGTGCTTTATTAACGGCATCTTGGATAAGGGCCTCAGTTTCCGTATCAATCGAACTAGTCGCTTCATCCAAAATCATTAAACGTGGGTTACGAATGATTGCCCGGGCAAAACTGATTAATTGTTTTTGGCCGACCGAAAGTTCTTGGCCAGCATCACTAAGTTTAGTCATATAAGCGTCTGGCAATTTTACGACGAATTGATGAAGGTTAACAGCTTTACTAGCAGTGATTACTTCTTCAAGGGTGGCATCGAGCTTGCCATAGCGGATATTATCAAAAATCGTTCCATTGAAGATAAAACTGTTTTGGGAGACAAAGCCTGTATTGCTCCGTAACCAGCCCGTTGAGCGGTCGCGGTAATCTTTACCATCGATGAGAATTCGGCCCTTGCTAGGCTCATAGAAACGAAGAAGAAGACTAACAAACGTTGATTTGCCAGAGCCAGTCTCACCAACGATGGCCACACTTGTGCCGGCTTTAATATCTAAGGTAAAGGGATGTAAGACTTCAACACCTTCAATATAGGAGAAGGCGACGTGCTCAAATTTAATGTTCCCATCCATCTTTTCGTAATTTTCAGTTTTGGGGTAGTGGAAATCACCATATTTATCGACAACCTCTTGATGATCAACAATTTCTGGCTTGGTATTAATAATCGACATGACTTTTTCCACGCTTGCTTGCGTATCCATGATTTCGCCAAAGATATCCGCAAATTCTTGAATTGGGTTATAAATACTGCTAATAAAGCCAATAAAGATAATTAAGAGTGCGACTTCAATTTCGCCATCTTGAAGTTTAGGCGCGACAATAGGCCCAAAGATGACAATGACCGCGGTCGTTATCACCGCGACGGCATTAACCGCCGGTTGGAAGATGGCGTGCATTCTTGAAGAGCGGAAACGTTTTTTACGGATGTCTTCAGTAATATTGCTTGTCTCTTGATAAGTTGTATCTTCGATTGCTAGTGATTTAATCGTTTTAGCACCAATGATACATTCGGCGAGCCAGGCCACATAACGGCTATAAGCATTACGTGCTTTGCGGCTTAAAGTTAATAGACGTGTTTCAAAATACGGAGCAAGGAAGATAATAATAGGCGCGGTTGATAAGATAACAAGAGAAAGTTTCCATGACATCGAAAACATCGTAATTAATGTAAAGAGCAACTCTGCGGTCACCCAAATCGTTCTAATTAAGCCCCATGAAAGGATACGGCTGATCTTACTTGTATCGTTTTGAAGTCGGGCAATGAGCCAACCAGACGGGGTTTTATCATAATAACTAAAGGTTAATTCTTGAAGTTTGATAAAGGCATCACGTCTAATATCGGTCATGATTTTAACCGCTAAATAGTTTGTGAAATAGTGATTAATCAAGATTGCAAAGGCCCGAATGACCATTGCCCCTAAAAGTAGGCTGATATATTGGAAGAAGTTAAGGCTAAATTTCCATCCAAAGAAATTTACACCAAAGACCATGTTGGCAATATTAACCCCCGGTAGCTCGGCGGTTTGTAGATAACTAAAGGCCGCTCGATTTAATAACGGAATAAATGATGAGTCATAAAAGGCAGTAAATGCAATTGAAGCAATAATGAAAATGAGGAAAAGCCAGTACTTTTTTAAGTACGGGAATATTTTTATCCAAACCGACATGTTTACGCGGTCAGGTAACTTTTCTTCAACAAAACTATCTTTCATATGCTCCTTATTCCATTCTCGATTGAATTTCAAAAATTCTTTGATAGAGGCCTTTGTCTTTAATTAATTCCTCATGTGTGCCGATTTGCGCAATATTACCTTTATCAAGCACGATAATAAAGTCAGCATCTTTCGCGGTTGCAACACGGTGTGTAACGATCAGCGTTGTCGTATGACTATCTTTTTCTCTGACTTTCAGGGCGGTTCTAATTTGAATATCAGTTTCGGTATCGACCGCACTAAGGGAGTCATCAAAAATAAGGATTGGGGCTTGATTAATAATCGTGCGTGCAATTGCTAGTCTTTGCTTTTGCCCGCCGGATAAGGTGACGCCATGTTCGCCAACAGGAGTGTCATAGCCTTGTTTAAAGCCGATAATCGAATCGTGAATGTGGGCAATTTGTGCGGCTTTTTGGATATCTTGTTCACTAGCTTTATCATTTGCAATTCGTAAGTTGCTAATGATTGTTTTAGAAAACAAGAATGGTTCTTGTAAAACAGTCGCGACATTTTTACGGAGATGTTGGCGGTTAATATCTTTAATATCGATGCCATCAATGAGAATTTGCCCAGCATTGGAGTCGTGCAAACGGCTAAGAAGGTGCGCGAAGGTTGATTTACCTGATGCGGTTTTTCCCATAATTGCGACTGTTTGCCCAGCGCCAATATGAAGATTAATGTTTTTAAGAATTAATTCATCGCCGTCTTCATATTTAAAGGAAACATTTTTAAAGTCAATCTCACCTTTAAGATTAGGCTTTAGACCGCTTTCAAGATCTTCCATTGGTTGATTATAAATTAGATTCATTCTATCCATTGAGGCCACAGCCTTCGCGAGGTTAGAAAGAATTGAAGCAACAGAGCGGACTGGCCAGACAATTTGTGAAACATAAGTTATCCCTAAGTAAAGAGCACCAACACTAATTTGACCTGTATAGGTTAGGTAAATACCAAAAAGTGTTGTTAAGGTGATTTGACCAAAGACAAAGACGTCACTTGAGGAGATATAGACACTGTTAGTTTTTTCAAACTTAAGGGCCTTGGTTTGATAGTCATCTAAATAGTTTTCAAAATTATCAATCTCGAACTTTTCATTATTGTAGGCTTTTACCGTTCTCGTTCCTCTAATGTTTTCTTCAATTTTTGAAGTCATTTGGGCTTCACTTTCGTCGGCAATCCGATAAAGTTTACGGACACGTTTAACAAAGAAGAAGGAATAGATCATCATCATTGGTAAGATACCAATTGCAGTTAGGGCAAGCTCCCATGAAATATCCAGGAGGATGATAAAGGAAACAGTCACAAGCATCGCTGTATAAACGATCATTGAGACTTCAAATATTACAAAGCGCCGTAAAACTTCTTCATCCCTTGTGCAAGTTTGGATAATATCGCCACTTTGCATTTTCTTTAGTGATTCATAAGGGAGTCTTTCGATGTGATAGAAAAGTTTAAGCTGAGTATTTTTGCCAATGCCAGTTGCAATGTAACCGCGTAAAGAGTGACGAATTGCGGCGATGACTGCCGCGGTTAAACCCACACTTACAATTAAAACCGCTAAAAGCCAAATATTATTTCTTAAATAAGTTTGCCCACCAAGTAGTTCAAGGATAAAACGTGGAATATGACCGTTAGGAATATCATTGTTTAGGACATCAATTAAAATTGCATTTAAATAGGACAAAATGAGGCTTAAAAAGATATTTACAAACATCATGACAAAAACAGACACATAGTGTTTGCGGTAACCTTCTGTCATTTTGTACATAATCTTTAAATACTTCATTTTCATCTCACTTTTGGTAATGTCTTAGAGTATTGTATCACTGATAAACGTTGTTTTTAAGAAAAAAGGTAATTTTCAAAAATAAAAAGCAGTCTTTCAACTGCTCGATTTTATAATGGCGGAGAAAGAGGGATTTGAACCCTCGCGCCCTGTTACAAGCCTACGAGCTTTCCAAGCCCGCCCCTTCAGCCACTTGGGTACTTCTCCGTGCTTTTTATTATAACAACTAATTGCTTTTCTGTCATTAAGAAATAACATATTTTTGCCACTAAAGATGGGGCAGGAAAAAAATTATTGGAGGCTCTAAAGTGTCTAATATGATAAACTTTTAATATGGAAAAAATTATATATCAAATCACCGAGATTGACGCTAACCAAAGAATCGACAAATACCTAAAGAAACAATTGCCAAAAGCGCCGACAAGTTTTATTTTTCGCCTTTTCCGCCTTAAAGATGTTCGAGTTGATAATGTTCGTGTTCCCCAAGAATACATCATTAAAAACGGCGATGAAATTACCATCTTTTTGACCACGGAACAAAAGAACGACTTTATCGTTGCCTATGAATTTACACTTGTGAGACTAAGTTCGGAAGTGATCTTTGAAAATGAAGATATCTTGGTCGTTAACAAATTAAGAGGTCTACTCGTTCATAGCGATATTAACGAACAAGAATTTACTTTAGCCAATCAAGTTTTAACTTATTTACATAGTAAAGGTGAATTTGATGCTAGTAAACGCGGATACATCCCAAGTCCCGTCGGTCGTATTGACAAGAACACGAGCGGAATTGTCATCTTTGCTAAAAAACAAGAAATTAACCAACTACTTGCTAAAGCATTCCACGATAACAGCGTCGATCGGACTTATCTAGCCTTAGTCCATGGTCAAACCGACAATCGTGGCAAAATTCGTTTAGCGCTCACGAAGAACGTCTACAACAAGGGACTCGTTGAAGTTGATGAACGTGGAAAAGAAGGGGTCACTAATTTTAAGTTATTAAGAGCCTATGAAAACTTTTCACTGTTAGAAGTTAAACTTGAAACGGGCCGTTCTAACCAAATTAGAGTTCATTTTGCACATATTGCTCATCCAATTGTCGGTGATCATAAATATGGAATTGAAGATGATTTTAGGACATTGTGTCTCCACCATCACAAAGTTAAATTTGCTAATATGGAGGGCCCTGCACTGTATCTTAATGATTTAGAATTTGTGGCAGACCTCCCAGAAGATATTCAAAATATATTAAACAGCTTGGAGGAATAGAACATGAATGTCCGTAACAACTATCGTCGTTGGGTTGAAGAAGATACGATGCCGGAGGACTTGAGGCAAGAACTGCAAGCTATGGATGATAAGCAAATTGAAGATGCCTTCTTTAAGGATATTGAATTTGGTACAGCCGGGATGCGTGGGGTTTTAGGCGCCGGGACCGCCCGTGTAAACATTTATACGGTTAGAAAAGCCACGGTTGCTTTTGGTAAGTATCTACTTGCTAAATTTAGTGACACCACAGTTAGAGGCGTAGCCATCGCGCATGATAATCGGTATAAATCACGAGAATTTACTCTTGATGCTGCGGAAACGCTCAACAAAATGGGCATCAACACTTATATTTTTGATAGTTTAAGACCAACGCCGGAACTTTCATATGCAGTAAGATATCTGTCGTGCGTCGGGGGCATTATGATTACTGCTTCGCATAACCCTAAAGAATATAATGGCTATAAGATTTATGATGAAAATGGTGCGCAATTAGTCCCCACTAAACTTGCACCAATGTTAGATATTCTTGATGAAATGGAAGCGGCAATTGATATTAAAATTCCAGTAAGTAAGGAAATCGGCCACAACCACGTGCTCGACGATAAGATTGATGAAGCCTACCTTAATGAAGTTCTCCAAATCCAAATTAATAAAGACTTGCGAAGAGATGACTTTAAAATTGTCTTTTCACCAGAACATGGCGCCGCAAGTATGCTGGGCCAAGAGGCATTTAAGCGTCTTGGCTACAACTTCATTCCGGTCGAATCTCAATTAAATCCTGATCCAGCTTTTTCCAATACTAAAACACCAAACCCGGAAGAAGATGGAGCTTATGAAGAAGCGATTAAACTAGCAATCGAGCGAGACGCTGATATTATTCTCGTGACGGACCCTGATGGTGACCGTATTGGTTTGGGTTACAAAAACAAAGATGGGAGGTATGAACGCTTTACTGGCAACGAAAGTGCCGCCCTTGTTCTTGATTATATTTTAATGATGAGAAAGCAAAGGGGTTTGCTCAAACCCAACAGTGCGATTTACACGAGTATCGTTACTTCTGAACTAGGTAACAACGTTGCAAAGAGTTACGGCGTGGAGGTCAAATTATTTCTGACAGGCTTTAAATATATCGGCAATCAAGTCCAAAAGGATATTAACAATGGGAGTGCTCATTTTGAATTTGGCTATGAAGAAAGTTATGGACTTTTAGTCGCCCCATTTGTCCGCGATAAAGATGCTTTACAAGCCCTTGTCATCTATAGTGAAATGGCCAATTATTACAAGAAGCAAGGAATTTGTCTAGATGTCGCTTATGAATTGCTCATGCAAAAACATGGTTATTTCTATGACATTACTTATTCAATTATGTTTCCAGGCGCCGAAGGGGCAAAAAACATGGCCCATATGCTTACTAGTTTAAGGCATAATCCGATCACCGAATTAGATGAGCATCATGTCGTTAAACGTGAAGATTATCTCTTGCAATACGGCGTTGAGGGTAAGAAAAAATATCAATTAGGGACCGACAAGAGTGATGTCCTAAAGTATTTTCTAGACAATAAAGCAACATTTGCAATTCGCCCAAGTGGAACAGAGCCTAAATGTAAATTCTATTATTGTGTTAAGAGCGAATTGAGTAGAGAAGACGCCAAAGACATTGCCAATCATCTTCATCATGAAATATTAAAAATAATCGGTTATTAGCCGATTATTTTCTTTAGTGCAGCAACAAGTCCATCATTGTTGTTATCTTGTTCAGTAATCAATGTTGCATGTGCTTTAACGCTGTCTTCACCGTTCTTCATCACAATTGAATTCGCGGCCCACTCGAGCATTTGAATATCATTTTCGGCATCACCACAGGCAATCGTATGGCGATGATCAATCCCAAGGCAATTGGCGATATGTTCAAGTCCGTGTCTTTTTGTCCCATAACTTAGGAAGGCTTCACTGTAGTAAGAGTCATACCAAAATCTTAAGTTATAGTCAGGATATTTTTCGACAGCTGTTTTTAGTTTACGTTTTATCTTTTCACCATTATTATGGGGTTTAAAGATTAATGTCATTGGGTCATCATCAAAATCAAAATCCTTACCATAAACAATTGTGTGACCATTATTCCAAAAGAAGGAGTTTAATTCTTCATCCTCACGTAATAGATAAATACTAGATTCCGTTTCCACCATCAAATTATCTAAGTTTTCGATTCCGACTTCGGCAATGATTGCTTTGACAATTTCACGATCAAATTTCACGATTCTTTTTTCAAACCGATTGTGATGATAATCTAGCGTCATCGTTCCGTTATAACAAACAATTGG
>DATESG010000015.1:0-24048 GCA_035270925.1 Bacilli bacterium
CCAATTAACAATTTATATCAAATGGAAGCTCAAGTGTACCGTGGATATTGGATGGTCTCCTGGTTTATTAAGGAATTTGCGAATAATGAAACATTAGAATCCAACATTATTGAAATGGCGACCGAAGAAATCCTTAACAACAAAATGTTAGAAATATCCCCAGGTAGTGAGGGTCTAGTACTTCAGCCTTATTGGGGTCCTACTTTAAAACGCCCATTTGCCAAAGGGTCAATCGTCGGCTTTAGTGATTATCACACAAGGCATCACCTTTACCGCGCGATTATCGAAGGGATTGCATTTGCGCTTTTAGAAGGACTAAAGAGCATCGAAAAACAACAAGGTAAAAAGATCAAAAAAATCCGTGTTTCTGGTGGTGGCTCGCAAAGTGATGCGATTTGCCAAATAACAGCGGATATATTTGGAGTTCCTGTTCAACGTATTCAGACCCATGAGACTGCATCGCTTGGTACCGCGGTTTCAGTGTTTTATAGTAGTGGTGTCTTTGCGACCATCGATGATGCAATCGCGGCGATGGTTCATCCAACCCAAGCGTTTATTCCAAACATGGTAAACAATCAAAAGTACAATTATCTTTTCAAAAATGTTTATAGTAAGATCTATCCAAACCTTAAAAATATTTATAAGAGTATTAAAAAGTTTAATTAGAAGCGATAACCGGTTCGACATTTTGGCTAGAGCCAAGAAACTGTGCGTTATATAACTCAGCATAAAAGCCGTTAGCGGCGAGGAGTTCTTGATGCGTGCCAGTTTCAATAATTGAACCTCTGTTCATCACAATAATCTTTTTAGCGTTTTTAATCGTTGATAATCTGTGCGCAATAATGAATGTTGTGCGATTTTTCATAATGTCTTCCATTACTGTTTGAATTGCGTATTCAGTTCTTGTATCAACACTACTTGTGGCTTCATCAAGAATTAATATACGTGGATTGGAAATGATCGCGCGGGCAATTGTGATTAGTTGACGTTGGCCTTGTGAAATATTAGTACCATCTTCATTTAAAACAAAATTATAGCCACCTGGTAAGGTCGTAATGAAATGATGGACCTTGGCCGACTTCGCGGCGAGGATCATATCTTCTTCACTCGCATCACTACGTCCATAGCGAATATTTGCGCCGATGGTTCCTTTAAAAATCCATGTGTCTTGTAATACCATGCCAACGCTGCTTCTTAGCGTTTCGCGTTTATAGTCACGAATATTAACACCATCTAGCGTTATTTCTCCGTCACTAATTTCATAGAAACGCATAACAAGATTTACGAGTGTGGTTTTACCAGCCCCAGTTGGGCCAACAATGGCGACAATATCGCCTTGTTTGATATCAAGGTTCATATTTTCAATTAATGGTTTATCGGGGCTATAGCTAAAAGCAACATTCCTAAATTTGTATTCTCCGTGAATTAGTGTTTCATCACTAATCGCATCGGGGATGTCTTTATCTTCTTCCTTAGCATCCAGCAGTTCAAAGATACGTTCGGCGCCGGCAAGGGTTGTTTGAATAATTCCACTAATTTGTCCAAGTTGTTGAAAGGGGAGCGTAAACATATTTAGGAAGAGTAAAAAAGCGGCAATCGAACCCGAGTCATTAATAAGTCCACCGACCACGCTAACACCGACAAAGCCTAAGTTGTTAACAAATCTAATCGAGGGAAAGATAAAGGCGCTTAAAAGTTGCGAGACCCAGTTAGCCTTAGTCATCTCTTTGTTCACGGCTTCGAACTTATCAATCTGATTTTGTTGTTGGTTGTAGAGTTGAATAATACTCAAACCAGAGAAGTTTTCTTCAACAATTCCTTCGAGCTCACCAGTTTTGACTTGGAATTTGACGAATTGTTTTTGTGATGTTTTGGTAATTGTAAAAGTAATTAAAAGTGAAAGCGGAAGCGTCGCAAGCGTCACAAGCGCTAAGCGCCAATTGATGATAAACATCGCCACAAGTACCCCGACAAAGAGTGATATCGAGTGGAGTGTTTGATAAACAATTTGATTAAGGGATTGTGTAATAGCATCAACATCATTAGTGCCTTTAGATAAAATTTCGCCATATGAATGTTTATCAAAATATGAAAGCGGGAGCCGATCTAGTTTCTTTTTAATCTTATTTCTAAGGTTATAACCATAATCATTAGCAATCCGAACTAGCAGCAATAGCGCAAACATATTTAAGATTGCACTCACGATATAAAATCCGATAATTAATCCAAAATCACCGGCAATTCGTAGCCAATTAAGTGTTAATGGTGTTGCATTTAAAACATAAGATTGTAAATTATTAATATTAAGAATTGGTTGAATAAAGACTGGAACCATTACCTGCAAAACTGCACCTGCGATAATTATGAGTGAGATAATGATTAACTTTGTTCGATAAGCTCTAAATTCAATAAGGAGTTTTAAAAACGATTGTTTAGAGTTTTTAGGACGAGACTGACGGCCGCTCATTTGCATTTTTGGTGGCATCTTATTCACCTCCTTCAAAAGCTAAAACATCTTTTTCGATTTGCATTGTCTTTTCGATTTCATCTTTGTCCATTTGTGATTTAACTATTTCTTGATAAACCAAACAGCTCGATAGTAGTTGAGCGTGCGTGCCAATACCCATCATCTTGCCTTCGTCTAAAACAACAATTTGCTCAGCGTTTATAATCGAACTCACGCGTTGGGCAACTATTATTACACTAGCATTCTTTGCATAGTTCGAAAGCGCGGTCCGGAGTTTGATATCAGTTTTAAAATCTAGGGCGCTAAAAGAATCGTCGAATATATAAATGTTGGGTTTTCTCACGAGCGCTCGTGCTATTGCCAATCTTTGTTTTTGGCCACCAGAAAAGTTTTTTCCACCCTGTGAGACCATTGTGTCTAGGCCCTCTTTCTTCTTGACAAAATTCCATGATTGAGCAACTTTTAGGGCCTCAATCATCTCTTCGTCGGTGGCATCGCTCTTACCGAACCGAAGATTATCACGGACGGAGCCACTAAAGAGAACTGCTTGTTGTGGAACAAAGCCGATTTTAGTTCGCAAATCATTAACTTGATAATCTTTGACATCAATGTTGTTAACTAAAACTTGGCCATCGGTTGCATCAAAAAAACGGGGAATAAGATTAATTAGACTACTTTTACCTGAGCCCGTTGAACCAATAATAGCGGTAACTTGTCCTGGTTTTGTTGTAAAAGAAATATGCGATAAAGTTGGATGTTGATTGTCGCTAAAGGTGAAGAGAACATTTTTAAATTCAACGACACCAGCATCTTCAATCTCAGTAATTGGTAACGCGTTGACGTTATTTCTAATTTCAGGTTCAAGATTTAGAGCAGCAAGAATACGTTTGGCACTTGCCGCACTACGAGGGAACATAATGAAAATGAAACTAAGCATCAAAAAGGACATCATGATACTGTTTACGTATCCGGCAGCCCCTATTGTTTGGCTAAACAAGATTTTATTAGTCGCATCGCCACTTTGTTCGAAGAGCATAAAACCAACGATAAAGACTGAAACATAGGCAATATTGAAAATGACCGAAATAATAGGATTTACGAATTCCATTATCTTGCCAACTTTAATATTCACGTCCGTCATCGAGCGATTGGCTTTATCAAAAAATCTAAATTCGCGCTCTTCTTGGTTAAAGGCGCGGACAACACGAACACCGGTTAAACCTTCACGAAACAGCAAAGTAACATAGTCAAGTTTTTCTTGAACGAGGCTAAATAGGGGGGAGGCGATCTTAAATGTAACTACAATAACAATGAGGACGATAGGCATACCTATAAGTATAATTGACGTATACATTGGGTTTATTTGTAGTAATTTTAGTGTACCGACAACCATAAAAGTAGGCGCCATAATTGCGGTTCTAGTTAGCATGAAAATGAAAGTTTGGAGCACTCTAGTATCACTATTAATTCTTGTTAGAAGGCTTGAGGTTCCAACTTTGTTGATATTCGAAATGGAATAATTTTGAACTTGTTTAAATAATTTAGAACGTAGAATTTTGCCAAAGTTAGCCATTAAGGAAGCGTTAGTCACCATTTGACCAATAGCAGCTGCAAAGCCTAAAAGAGAAATACCTAGCATCTTTAACCCTGTCATGAGGATAAAGTTCATATCTGGTCCTAAAAGGGGATCAGCTTGACTAAGTTGCGCGGTAATTTCGTTGGTGCAACCAGGAAGTTGCAATTGTAAAATAGTTTGAAGGGCCACAAATATAAAAACGATAATGAGTTGCCACCAGAGTGACTTCATTAATTTTAGTAACTTTAACATTGCGACTACTCTTTCTTAAGGAATGGCAAATAAATGGTGGATGCCTCTGGGATATTCAATATCCCTTTCTTTTCGAAAATTAAACTGCTACAAATTCCCCGGATGGTAAAGGAAATATTAGTAATAATTTGATCAGCTTCCATGTCAATGATTTTGTTTTGTTTTTGGCCGTTTTTAATCATTTCATTAGCTTGTTGGACAAAATGCTTTATAAATGTTTGGCCACTCGATTTAACGTGGAATCCAACACTTGCCGAATGGATAAATGTTTGGACATAATAAGGAAACATTGCGTCTTCTTTCAATAGTCTCACCACATAAATGATAAAACCGACGAACTTTATTTCAGGATTTTGGTTGGGAAGCTTTGTAAAATCCATAATTGGATAAAAAGAAGGAATGATTTTTTCAATTGCGCTGTCGTAGAGGTCCCGAATGTTATCAAAGTAATGATAGATAAGGCTATGTCCGCACTTCGCTTCACGAGCAATCGCCGACATGGTGACCTCATTATAGGGAAGGGTCGCAAAAACACGAATTGCCGCATTGACAATTACATCTTTTCGACGATTACGGATTATTTCATTTTGTTGCTTAGTTCTTGGCATACTTTTCCTCCTTAACGCATTATGATTATATCAAATTAACAAAAAATGTTTATATATAAACACTTACTAAAATTAAAAGTTACTATAGAATCGTTTTATAGCTAAATTTAATCGATAAAAAGCGACTTTTCCTCGTGCTCGGTTAATTCACGAGACTCACCTAGTTTTAAATCATCAACGCGAAGATGATGGAACTGATCGCGGTTAAGTGTGAGAACCTTATATCCAAAATGAAGAAACATTCTTTTCACCTGATGATATTTACCTTCCGTGAGCGTTAAGCGTGCTTGACGGGTGCCCGTGATCTCTAATTTAGAAGGTAGAGTCTTGTATTCGTCATTAACTAAAAATCCTTCAAGAAACTGTTCAACTAAAGCATTGTCTAAGTCCCTATCGACGGTGACGGAGTAGATTTTTTCAACGTTAAACTTAGGATTGATTAATCTATGCGTCAATAGTCCGTTGTTGGTTAATAGCAAAGCGCCAGTTGTGTCCTTATCTAAACGTCCAACGGTGTGGACATTAAAAGTGCTAAAGTTTGGATTTAAATCAATGACAGTGCTACTTAATTTATCCTCATTAGCACAAACGTAATCAACAGGTTTGTTGAGAAGATAATACCTATATTCTTTATATGTTTTTACCTCATCATCAACTTTAACTTGGTCAATAGATGTATTAACTTGGGCACCATCGTTGGTCACAATCACTTCATTAATTTTGACTCGCTTGGTCCGGATTACGAGTTTAACATCTTTACGAGTTCCAAGGCCAACATGGGTAAGAAAACGATCAAGCCTCATCGCTAGGTTCAACCTCGATTTTGGTGATTACTTCCTTTTTGTCTGCGAGTTTAAGTAACATTAGGGAAGCAACAACTCCTACTACTAATGCAAGAATTGATAAGATTAATTCAAGATAAGAAAAAGTCATATTTAGATAGTATTGTTTTATTTCACCGTTAAAGTAACTAATGACAATTTGACCGATGATTAAGCCGAGTATTACGAAATACGTAGCATTTCTGCGGTGTTTTAACAAAATATCCATTAACTTTGATATCGCAAAGAAGCCAATAATAAAGCCAACTGTGAAGACCAACAATAATGAAAAGTTGATTCCCCACGAAGCGCCCGAAAAGCTTAATACATTTTGGATTAAGACGAGCAGTTTGTTGTAATAACCTAGTGATATAAGAAACATTGTCCCACTGATACCAGGGGCAATTAATGCGGAACTAGCAAAGAATCCAATGAAGAAAAGAAGAATTAATTCACGAGCACTTAAAACTAATTGGGTGCTCACATCAGCGGCCGCAGGACTAAACCAAGAGATGACACCAATCCCGGCTACGAGAATGAAACCCACAAAAACAAAAAGGGAACTTAATGGTTTAATTTGGCCCTTTGTGAGATTTTTAAAGACGACAAGACCACCTATCGTGAGACCGACAAATAAGGAAGTGGCAACTAATGGTTGCCACTCTAAAAAGAGTTTAATTGGGTACGCGAGACTAACAATCCCCACAATCGCTCCGAGTAAAATGGGAGTTAAATAAGTAACACTACCTTTAAAGTCTTTCCGTAAATTAGTAATCGCACTTACAAGGTCATCGTAAATTCCTAAAATAACCGCTAGCGTTCCGCCACCCATGGCAGAGATAAAGGCGATACCAATTAATATGCCGTGAATAAATCCTTTTATATGCTTTTTCATGCTCGCTCAACTCCAAAATAATATTAACATTATCACATAAAACAGCGTTAAATGATATAATTATAAAAGGGTAAAACAATGAAATTATTTGTAGGTTTAGGAAATCCAGGAACTAAGTATCAAGACACTCGCCATAACATGGGATTCATGGTTGTCGATGCTTTTGCAAGCAAATTGGGAGTGGACTTTGATAAGAATGACTTCAAAGGTAGCTATGCTCGCTTTAAATATAAGGGTGAGGATATCGTTGTTTTTAAACCACAAACCTTTATGAATTTATCCGGTGAAGCAGTACTAGCGGTTAAACAATTTTTCAAGGTTGATCTCGAAGATATTGTGGTTGTCTTTGATGACTTAGATTTAGAACCAGGACAAATTAGATTACGCCTGAATGGATCAAGCGGTGGGCAAAAAGGCATGCAAAACATAACTGAATTGCTCGGAACACAGGAAATTAAGCGGATAAGAATTGGCATTGGAAAGCCAGTATACGACACCGTGGATTTTGTGTTAGGCCGCCCTGAAAAAGAAGAAAAAATTAAACTAGATGAAGCAATCACCAAGGCAAGTAATGCACTTAAAGACATTCTCGATTACGGCTTTCTACATGCGATGGCCCACTTTAATGTAAGAGCGGTGAAAGAAAAGGAAAACATAGATTGAATACACTAAATATTATTAGACAAAGTAAAATTTACCCCCTTTTTAAAGAAAATAGGGGTTCTTTTGTTATGGATGAGGTTATTGGACCTGCGCTATTTACGGCAGCTTCTTTTCTTGAAAACCCGCAAAACTATATATTAGTTGCGGCGAACATGTATGTTGCACAAAGATTATTAAGTTTTCTTCAAACTTTCATTAGCGGAGATGATCTACTTTTTTATCCACATGATGACCTTTTACAAACGGAGATTATTTCAGCTAGTAAAGAGTTAGAAGCCCAAAGGTTATATACACTTTATAAGCTAACACAAGGCGGCAAACATATAGTCGTTACTAGTGTTGGGGGATTTACTCGCTTTACAATTGAAAAAGAAAAGTTTGTTAGCCACATTATTACTCTTCATAAAAAAGTAGAATATAATTTGGAACATATTGTTGCTACTTTAAGTGAAAATGGATATCAAAGAGTTAATAAGATTGATCAAACTTTACAATTTGCCCTACGCGGAGATATTTTAGATATTTATAGCGTTAACTCAATTAATCCGATCAGAGTTGAGTTTTTCGGTAATCAAATTGAATCAATCAGACATTTTGATATCGCAACACAAAACTCAATAGATGAAATTGAATCAACCACCATTGTTCCAGCCAGTGAAGTTGTCGTTGATGAAGAAACATTAGAAAAACTATTTAAGATAATGAGAGAAAAAGCTAAGAAAGATAGTACTAAACTTGATCTTGCAAGTGAAGAATTCTTATTAGAGAATATCGAAGCGCATATCGATACAATTAAAAATAGAAGCAATACAAGCCAAATTTATAAGTACTTCAGTCTTCTCGATGTATTCCATCATGGAGTTATTGAATTCGTTGATAATCCAACAGTAGTGATTGTTAATCGCAGCCAAGTCGAAATTAGTGAAACAAAAAATCAGATGGAAGCGATTGGTTTTTTAAATGAACAAAGCGAAAAGCAAAGGACAGTTAAAGATCTATCGTATTTCCGTGGTTTAAATAAAATCCTGACTCCCTACTCGCAAATAATTTCAATTGAAGAATTTGCAACAATGAAAAAGCAAACAAAACTCGACTTATCGCCATTTGTTACAACATTTACAAATCTAAATGACTTCGCGCTTAAATTAAACGAGCATTTAGCTAAAAATGAAAGAGTTCTGATTTCCGCGAATAATAATGCTCAGTTAAACACCATTGAAGAACTTTTGAAGTTGCACGAACTAGAATATTCGCTTAATCAAGCCGAAGCCCCGATAACTCTAACCTACGACTATTATCCTCAAGGATTTGAATTTGTTGAACAAGGACTAGTGGTTTATACAAGTAAGGAATTATTTAATGCTCCACGTAACAATCTTAGATTTAGCCATAGATTTAAAAGTGCGACAATTTTACACACATACGAACAACTTCAACCAGGAGATTATGTTGTCCACGAATATCATGGAATTGGCAAGTTTCTTGATGTAATAACTAGAGATAGTAGTGTTGGCCATCGCGATTTTTTACAAATAGAATATGGGGCCGAGGACATGCTTTTTGTTCCACTCGAACAATTTCAACTTGTCCGTAAATATTCGGGTCGTGAAGGGGTCGCACCAAAATTAAATAGACTTAGTTCAAACCTCTGGGAAAAAACCAAAAAACGAATTAAAGAGAGAATCAATGAAATCGCCGATCAACTAATCGCGACCCAAGCCGAGAGAGTTAAGAATAAAGGTTTCTCCTTTGAGCCTGATGATGAATTACAGGCGATGTTCGAATCTAGTTTTCCCTACGTCCTAACTGATGATCAACGTCAATCCCTTGACGAAATCAAAAAAGATATGGAAAGTGAAGTACCGATGGATCGCCTTTTATGTGGAGATGTTGGTTTTGGCAAAACTGAAGTCGCCCTAAGAGCCGCGTTCAAAGCCATTAGCAACAAAAAACAAGTGGCGTTCCTGTGTCCAACGACTTTATTAGCGCGCCAACATTTTGAATTAGCAAAAGATAGATTCGCCAAATTTGGCATTAGAGTCGCGCACCTTTCTCGGCTCGTCCCAGAAAAAGTGCAACAAGAAACGATTAAATTAATCAATGAGGGCCGTTATGATATCGTAATTGGTACCCATAGATTATTATCCAAACAAATTTCCTTTAAGGATTTAGGGTTACTAATTGTTGATGAGGAACAAAGATTTGGGGTTGAACAAAAAGAAGTAATCAAGCAATTTAAAGCCAGTATCGATGTCTTAACATTAAGTGCAACGCCGATTCCACGTACTTTACAAATGGCGCTTGTCGGTATGCGTGCTCTTTCACAAATTAATACCGCTCCTAGCGACAGAATGCCAATTCAAACATATGTAATTCCTCGCCGTGATGGCGTGGTCAAAGAGTTAGTTGAACGCGAACTTCAAAGGGAAGGCCAAGTTTTCTATCTTCATAACCGTGTTAAAAGTATTTATGAAACCGCCAATAAGATTGCGCGAATGGTCAAAGAAGCTAAAGTTGGTGTTGTCCACGGACAAATGGATAGAGATTCGATTGAAGATGTGATGATGAAGTTTTATAGTGGCGATATTAATGTACTCGTTTGTACTTCAATTATTGAAAATGGTATTGACGTACCAAACGCTAATATGATTATTGTTGAAAATGCCGGAAGTTTTGGCCTTGCACAGTTATATCAAATCAAGGGTCGCGTTGGTCGTGGAGATCGAATTGCCTTTGCTTACCTTTTATACACCGAAGGTAAAAATCTAACTGATGATGGTCGGAAACGTCTAAAAGCTATTCAAGAATTCACAGAACTAGGCAGTGGCTATAAAATTGCCCAAAGAGACCTAATGATACGAGGAGCCGGAGATATTTTAGGAGCCGAACAAGCAGGCTTTATTGATTCAGTAGGGATTGATATGTATATCAAACTACTTAATGAAACAATGGCGGAAAAACGTCAAGGGGTAAAACCTAAAGAAGAAGAGATTAAGATTACAACACTCCTGAGCATTGATGCATATATTCCGGAACATTACGCAAACAAACCCGATAAAATCGAACTATATCAAGCGATTAAGGCCACAAAAACCTTATCCGAAGTTAAGCGTTTAGAAGAAAAAACTCGTGATATATACGGCAAATTACCGGTTCCTGTCAGTTTATTGTTTAGAAAAAGAATCATCGATATCATTCTAGGCAGTAGAAACAAATATGTTGAAACGATCATTGATGATGAAGCCTTTATCGAAGTAATAGTCGGAGATATTTTTATGAAGGTTCCGGGGTCAGGGACAATGCTATTTGAAAGTCTCAATCAATACGTGGGTGGACTAAGAGTAAGTATTAAAAACAATAAAATGAGTTTAAAAATATATAAATTAGGTGATTGGTTTACAATTTTCGAACGTGTCGTTCTTGAGATTGTGAGGATCATCAGACAGGCATCGAAAAAAAATGAGAATTGATAAGTATCTAAAACTAACAAGAATAATTAAACGTCGTCAAGTATCAAAAGAAATCATTGAATACGGACGCGTAGCGATTAATGGAAAAGTCGTAAAACCTGCTAGCAATGTAAAAGTCGGCGACAAACTCAGCATTAATTTTTCTAAGGTTCTCGTTGAAGTTGAGGTTCTTCAAGTTGATGAAAAAATTGTTAAATTTAGCCCTGACCAAGCCTATAAAATTCTAAGTGAAAAGGCTAATGAAAATTAATTTAGAAAAAGATAAAAAGTATTTGTTGGCTTGTAGTTATGGCCCTGATTCAATGGCGCTTTTTGGCTTACTGTTACAAGGTGAGTACTACTTTGAAGTTGCGCTTGTTAACTATCATATGCGTCCTGAAAGTGAAATGGAAAGGCAACAACTAGAGTCCTTATGCCTGCAAAAAGGCATTAAATTCCATTATATAGATGTTTTACCAGCGCAAGTAAAGAAAAATTTCCAAGCCTGGGCTCGAACTGTCAGATATGATTTCTTTCGAGAAATTATTTTAAAAAACGGTTTAGATGCACTACTTACCGGACACCATAAAGATGATGTTTTAGAAACCTATTTGATGCAAAAAAGCAGTAAAAGGGAAGTAATGTTTTTTGGAATTAAAGCTTTAAATAAACTCGATAAGATGACTGTCATGAGGCCCTTGTTAGGTTATGAAAAGTCGCAGTTAATTGACTATTGCCACGATAGCAAAATATCTTTTGCAATTGATAAAACCAATCTTGAATCTAAGTACACTCGAAACTATTTCCGAAATAAGATTTTAGCTAAACTTTCAAGTGATGAGAAGGCGGCAATGATTAGTCATATAGAAGAATTAAACAAAGTCGAAATGTGTCTTAATGCAAGTTTACTCCAACATTTAAATGAGCGTCTTGAGGTTAAGAAATCGATTTTCGAGCAACTTAAGCCGCACGAAAAGCGACGCCTTGTTTATCTTATGTTTGATAAAATCGGCGCTGCCAAATTTTTTTCTAGGGGTATTTTTTCTCAAATTGAACAAACGATTGCAAGCAAAAAGCAAACTGCTCTCTTCAAATTAAATGGAACAATTTATTTCTCACTAGCCTATGAAAAATTTTCAATCATTGATATTTCATTGTTCCAACCCTATGAGTTTATAGTTGAGGACAAAAAAAACAAATTTCTCTCAAAACATTTGTCATTTGATCTTACAGGCGACCTCAAAAAATACAAAATTAACGATGATAGTTTCCCACTCACAATTAGAACTTCAAGAACTGGAGATTTTTATCAGATAAAGGACTATTATAAAAGGGTATCCCGCCTATTTATAGATATGAAACTGCCTAAACATTTAAGACTCATTTGGCCACTAATTATTGATGCAAAAGGGAAAATTATTTATATTCCGCGATATCGTGATGGATATGATAGCAACCAAAACAGTAAACTGCATATTTTGTGGTAATATATTTGATAGTTGTGTTTATACTATGTATAATTTAACATACGCTTAAAAAACAACATTAGAATTTAGACGCGTCTAAGAACATAAAATTTCAAGGAGAAATAAATGGAAAATAAAAAATCAAGTGCACCAAAAAGAAAACCTTCGTTTAGGTTTTATCTACCCTATGTTTTACTAGCTGCCTTATTGGCAATTGTCGTTTGGTATGCTTTTAAACCAACAGTCATAATTAAAACGGTTACTGAAAACTCATTAAGGACATATTTTGATGAAAATATAATCACTAATATGACTGTAACCGAACGCGAAAAGGTCACGACCATCACTGGCGTTACCAGTACTGGTGAAAGATTCCAAACTCAAGTATCTAATCAATGGTACGAAACCTATTACGAAACAGTCGTTCTTGCTGAAGATGCAGAAATGATAACTATAGATGCATTTAAAGCAACTTTCTGGGACACATGGGGACCAACCCTGCTCGTCACAGGTGGTTCATTATTATTAGTAATGTTCCTCTTCTCGAAAATGGCGAACTCCGTCAGTGGCTCAAATAATAAGGCCATGGACTTTAATCGTTCACGGGCAAGACTTGAAACCAAAAAAGTTAAAACTTTTGCTGATGTGGCCGGTGCTGAAGCGGAAAAGGCCGAAATGGTCGAGATTGTCGATTATTTAAAGAATCCCAAGAAATACGCTAAATTTGGCGCTAAATTACCTAAAGGCGTCCTCTTAGTTGGGCCACCTGGAACAGGTAAAACATTGTTGGCTAAAGCTGTCGCTGGTGAAGCGGGAGTTCCTTTCTATTCAATTTCTGGTTCTGACTTTGTTGAGATGTTTGTTGGTGTCGGTGCTGGACGTGTTAGAGACATGTTTCGCGAAGCCAAGAGAACCGCTCCATGCTTAGTCTTTATTGACGAACTAGATGCCGTTGGTCGCCAACGCGGTGCTGGTCTCGGCGGAGGCAACGACGAAAGAGAACAAACATTAAACCAATTACTTGTTGAGATGGACGGTTTCGCGGACAACTCTGGAATTATCGTTATTGCCGCGACAAACCGTGATGATGTTCTAGATCCAGCTCTCTTACGTGCTGGTCGTTTTGACCGCCAAATTACCGTTGATTTACCAGATCGTGCGGGACGTGAAGCAATTTTCAAGGTTCACTCACGTGGTAAGACAATTGATAAGAGCATTGATTTTAAACAAATTTCTAAGCGTACAGTTGGCTTTTCCGGAGCCGACATTGAAAGTATATTAAACGACGCCGCAATCCTTGCTGTTCGTGATAATTCAGACATGATTAAACTGTTTCATATTGATGAAGCAATTGATAGACGTATTGCCGGACCAGCAAAATCGAGTAAGGGTCTAAACGCACACGAACGTCGTGTTATCGCCTTCCATGAAGCTGGTCACGCTATTATTGGTATTAATCACCCACACTCCGATAAGGTTCAAAAAATTACAATTATTCCTCGTGGTCGTACAGGCGGTCACGTCTTAATGACGCCAGAAGATGATCGTTTCTTAGTCACTAAAAATGAATTGATGGCTAGAATTGTTGGATACCTTGGTGGTCGTACTAGTGAAGAAGTGTTCTTCGATGATGTCTCCACGGGTGCTTCGAATGATATCGAAGTTGCAACAACGATTGCACGGATGATGGTTACTGAATACGGGATGTCCCCACTCGGACCAATCCAATACGAAAGAGCTGCTGGTTCTGTTTTCCTTGGCAGAGACTACACATCTTCACAAAAAAACTTCTCACAACAAGTTGCTTTAGAAATTGATAAAGCTGTTAGAGACATTATTGATACCGCCCATATTACGGCGCGAGAAATAATTGAAAAACATCGCGAAGATCTTACACTCATTGCTGAAACTCTTCTTGAAAAAGAAACCATTAATGCCGAGGAAATTGAATATTTACTCGAGCATCGCGTACTGAAAAAAGAGGAAGTAATTCCGACTCCAGTTGTTGAAATGGTGGAAACTGCAAAACCTGAAGAAGTTAAAAAAGAAGGTAATGGAGGGGAGTAATCCTCTCCCTTTTCTTATGTTTAAAATTGGTAGTGTTGTAATAAATGGTCGCGTAGTTTTAGCACCAATGGCCGGGGTAACAAGTTATGCTTATCGCGTGTTTATGGCTAATTTTGGTGTTAGTTTGTCGGTGACTGAAATGATTAGTGATTGCGGAATTATTTACGAAAATGAAGAAACGTTAAAATATCTCCCACAAAAAGGCGATCCGCGCCCGATTGCCTTACAACTCTTCGGTGGCGAAACAGACAAACTTGTTGGAGCAATTAAAAAAATTGAATCAATGAAGGATGTCGAGTTTGATATCCTCGACCTTAATTTAGGATGTCCCGTCCCAAAAGTCACAAAAAACAATGGTGGTTCGGCCTGGCTGAAAGATGAAGCAAGACTTTTAGAAATGCTGAAGGCAGTGGTCGCGGTTAGCTCGCGGCCTGTCAGCGTTAAAATTAGACTAGGCTGGGATGACGATTCAATAAACTTTCGTGAATTAATGCCTAAAATTGAACAAACGGGCGTCAAGATGATTGCCGTGCACTTCCGGACGACCAAACAACTATATGGTGGAAAAGCACGATATGAATTAGGCCATGATCTTAAAAGCATAATTACAGTCCCGCTTATTATTAGTGGTGATATATTTACTCTTGAAGATGCGATAAGCGCTATGGATATAACTAAGGCCGATGCCGTAATGATTGCCCGCGGAAGTATGGGAAACCCACATTTAGGCAGCCAAATAGACCATTATTATCGGACTGGTGAGAAGTTGCCGGCCGTAACCCTAGCGCAACAACTACAATATTTAAAGCAATTTGCCCAACTACTCGTTGATGAAAAGGGTGAAAAAATCGCAATAAGTAACTTAAGAGGAATTGCCGCGCATTTTCTTTCAGGTTTTGCTAACACTAAGCAATTTCGCATTAAAATATCGCAAACGATGACGAGTCTAGCCGATTTAAACGATATCCTCGATGAAATAAGCAATAGCAATTTGTTTTGACACTTAAACATGATAAAATATGTGAGAAAAATGAGGTAATTTTATGGCACAAAAACTAACTGAACAAGAATTAATCAGACGCAGTAAATTAGAAAAATTAATTGAACTTAATGTTGATCCTTTTGGGTCAAAATTTGAGCGTACTGATACAAGTAAAACGATTAAGGATAAAGCTGGTGACACCTCTAAGGAAGAATTAGAAGAAAAAAACATTCATGTTAAAACCGCAGGTCGCATTATGTTCATGCGCGATATGGGTAAAGCCGCTTTTATTTCCATTCAAGACCAAGTCGGTAGAATCCAAGCTTTTCTGCAAAAAAACACTCTTGGCGAGGAAGTATATGCTGTCTTTAAACTAGCAGATTTGGGTGATATTGTAGGTGTTGAAGGCAAAATCATGAGAACCAAAACTGGCGAAGTTACGATTAGAGTCGAAAAGTATACTCACTTAGTAAAAGCCCTCCGTCCATTACCAGAAAAATTCCACGGATTAACCGATGTTGAAGAAAGATATCGTCGCCGTTACGTGGACCTCATTGTTAATGAAGACGCTCGTAAAGTCGCACTCACGAGACCGAGAATCATTAGATCGATGCAAAATTATCTTGATAGACAAGGTTTCGTTGAAGTGGAAACGAGCATGCTTAATAGTGTTTTAGGCGGTGCATCTGCCCGCCCATTCGTTACACATCACAACACCTTGGATCGTGATTTTTATCTGCGGATTGCGACCGAATTACCATTAAAACGTCTCCTAGTCGGGGGAATCGAAAAAGTCTATGAAATAGGTCGCCTCTTCCGTAACGAAGGAATGGATACCACTCATAATCCTGAATTTACAACTGTTGAAGCCTATCAAGCGTATGGTGACATTGAAGACATGTATGATTTATGTGAAAACCTATTCAGGAACATTGCCAAGGAAGTTGTTGGCAGTCTACAACTACCATGGGGAGATGTAATCATCGATGTTGAAAAACCTTTCCGGCGTGTCCACATGGTTGAACTAATTAAAGAAAAAACAGGAATAGATTTCTTCAAAGAAAAGACTTTAGAAGAAGCAATTGCCTTGGCTAAAGAGCATGAAATTCACGTTGAAAAGCACTTTACCGGGGTTGGACATATTATCAATGAATTCTTCGAAAAATATTGTGAAGAAGGGCTAATTCAACCAACATTTGTCTATGGACATCCACGCGAAATTTCTCCACTTGCTAAACTTTCAAAGGATGAACGTTTTACCGAAAGATTTGAATTGTTTATCAAGACTAAAGAAATGGCAAACGCTTTCACTGAATTAAATGATGCACTTGATCAAAGAAGTAGATTCGAAGATCAAGTAAAGGCTAAAGAACTTGGTGATGAAGAAGCCAGTGAAGTTGATGAAGATTTCCTTGAAGCGCTTGAACATGGAATGCCACCTGCTGGTGGAATTGGTATCGGAATCGACCGCCTTATTATGTTGATGACTAATCAAGTTTCAATCCGTGAAGTTATTTTATTTCCAACAATGCGTGAAATTAAATAAAGTCCACGCCTATTTAGAAGTAGAGCACAAATTAGTTCATGTTTACTTTTAGAGGCGAGTGTAATATAATTACAACGCATATAAGTAACTATATCTATTTAGTGATTTATATACTCTCTGCTATTGGGGATCAATAGCCAAATAAGTCCAAAGGGAGGTGCTTTATGAAAAAGTACGAAATCATGTACATTCTTCTTGCTGAATTAAGTGAAGAAGAGCGTAAAGCCGAGATGGAATCAGTCCACAACGTTATCGTGAATAACGGTGGAAAAGTCGAAAAAATCGACACTGAGAAATTCGGTTTACGTGAGTTTGCTTATCCGATTAAAGATTTACATAAAGGTTTTTATGTAATCATTGATGTCGAAGCAGACACAGCGATTCTTGCAGAATTTGATCGTTTAACAAAATTAAACAATCGCGTTCTTCGTCACATTATTATCGCAAAATAAACCAAAGGGGAAAAACTTTATGATGAATCGAGTTGTATTAGTAGGACGCCTAACCCGCGATCCAGAACTTCGTAGAACTACAAACGGTACCGCTGTCACATCCTTTTCGATTGCAATTGACAATCGTGTAGCGCGCGACGCACAAAAGAGCACAAGTTTCTTTAACATTGTTGCTTGGAACCAAACCGCAGAGAACGTTGCGAAATACGTTCGTAAAGGTAGTTTAGTCGGCATTGATGGCAGACTACAACAAAGAAGTTATGAGAAAAATGGTGTTAAGAATAGTATTGTTGAAGTTGTTGCCGACTCAGTTCAATTCCTTGAACCAAAAGGAACAGACAATAGTACCTCGACCTCTACAGCTGATGGATTCTCAAGTGATCAACCCTATGATGGAGAAGGTATCGACACAACAAGTGACGATTTACCCTTCTAAGAAATTATAGAAAGAGGAATTACACATGGCATTTAGAAAAGCTAAACCACGCAAAAAGGTATGCTATTTTAAGAAGAACGGCATCAAAACAATAGATTATAAAGATGTAGAACTACTTAAGAAATTTATTACCCCAAACGGTAAAATTACCCCACGTCGCGTAACCGGCACATCCGCTCGTTACCAACGTTTACTTGCAACAGCAATTAAAAACGCGCGTCTAATGGGTTTACTACCGTTTTATCTTGATTAATGTTTAAGGACAAATTAGGTCTCTTTAATTGGAGGCCTTTTTCTTTAAAAAGTTTGCTATTAACTTGAGGCTCGTGTCTGCTAAAGGTATATAAATACCTTTTTTTGTTGTATAATAAACTAGATTAGAGGTATTTATGCTTAGGTTAATTAAAAAAATACGTATAGAAACGTTTTTCTCAACAATGTTACAGTTTGTATTGCTACTCGCCTTAGGATTTATTTATGTCACTAATGTTTTTAACTTACAACAATACCTTAGTCTAACCACTTTTGTCTTTATTACTTTAGGAATAGGTATTCTTAATACGATATATCTACTAGTCCAAGTTGCAAGGGTTGTAAAAATTCGCCGTAAGAACGAGTTAGATACCCTCGAAATTATCGGCAGTGACGTAAAAGAAGCCTATAATTTTGGGATGTTAGGACTAGTCGTTGTTGATAAAGATTTCAACATTATTTGGTTAAGTGAACTGTTTAGAGATCGTAATATTGATGTGCTTGATAAGAACATGCTTCAATGGCTCCCCGGAGTAAAAAAACTCGTTGATATCTCAGAAGCAATTGATTCAAACATAGAGGATACACTTAAGTTAGAGATTGACTCCCGTAACTACGAAGTTAAATATATCAATGATGCCGGATTATTTCTATTCAGAGATATTACTGAATTCGAATATTTGTTTGATCAAAGTGAAAAGCAAGCTCCGGTTGTTGGTATTGTGATGATTGATAATTTTTCTGACATGGTTAAAAACCGTGAAATTTCCAACCCCATGATTGCGATTATTACTTCTTCAATCTTCGATTACTCTCGAAAATATGGAATTCTCGTCCGTCAATATCGGGATGATTCTTTCATTATGATTCTTACTCATGAAGCTTTTAACAATATATATAAAGATAAGTTTTCGCTTATTGAGACAATCAGAAACAAAGAAGAGAATAAAGAAATGCGGATGACGCTTTCGATGGCTTTCGCTTATAACTTCCCAGACTTTATGAGACTTGGTGATATGGCAGTTAATGCTATCGACACCGCGATTGCACGGGGCGGTGATCAAGTTGTTATCAGTAAATATGGCGAAGAAAACGAATACTTGGGTGGCACAACTGCCGCTAGTGAAAAACGTAATAAGACTTCAATTAGAATGCACACAGACACTCTATTTTCACACATTAGAGAAGCGTCTAACGTTCTGATTATGGCTCACACACAAACAGATTTGGATGCTTTAGGAGCTTCTTTAGGCCTTAAATCATTAGCCGATTACGCTAAAGCGAACTCCATTAAAGAAAAGAACAAAGAATTCGTTAAGGCGCGAATTGTGTATAATCCACAATTAACTGAAAACAAAACGAGAGCAGCGGTGACCAACTCATTCACCAAACAAGAAGAGGGCAAAATATTTATTACTCCCCAAGAACTCGCTAGTGAAAAAGGTGAGAACAGCCTAGTAAATAGCAAGACGCTTCTCATTGTCTGTGATGTATCGCGGCCATCAATGGTTGTGGATCCTAAACTTCTCGACCGAGTTGAAAAAGTTTTTGTGATTGATCACCATAGAAGGACAGATGAATTTATCGAAAATCCATTGTTTGATTATATTGACACAACTGCATCTTCAACCTGCGAGATGATTGCCGAGATGATTTATTATGGTAACACACCTGAATATACGCTCGAGAGTAAATACGCAACCCTAATGCTCTCTGGCATTTATCTTGATACTAATTACTTCCGTAGCAATACGACCGGCGCAAGAACATTCTTGGCCAGTATGATTTTAGAAGAATATGGCGCCGAGGTTACGGTCGCTGATGAATTCCTCAAGGATGAATTTGAAGAATATACAATGATTACTAAAATTATGAACTCCGTTGAAACGGTGTCCTTGGGAGTGACAGTTGCTAAAGCTGATCCAAATGATTTAGTTGATGCCGCAACATTAGCTAAAGTTGCTAACCAATCAATGAGAATCAAGGGAGTGAGTGCAGCTTTTGTTATTGGCCTTATTTCAAAGACGGAGACCAAAATTAGTGCACGAAGTGATGGTTCGATTAATGTTCAATTGTTGTTAGAAAAATTGGGCGGAGGGGGCCATCAAGCCGCTGCGGCTGCTATTGTTAAAAATAAGACTATTCCTGAAACAGAGGTCATTTTAAAAGAAGTTATCGCTCAGTATCTTAACGATGCACGCGCAATTAAAAAGAATTAATAGAGGTATATATGAAAGTCATATTATTAAAAGACGTGAAAAATGTAGGCAAGAAAGATCAAGTTGTTGAAGTTAGTGATGGATATGCATCAAACTTTCTATTACCAAAAAAACTTGCAGTCCTCTTTACGAGTAAAAGTAAAGAGGTCTTAGAAACACAAAAAGAACTACTTCTAACTACGGAGAAAGCCCATACCGAAGCAGCCAAAAAAACCGCTGAGAAATTTGCGAAAATTCAAGTTGAGTTAACTTTATCAACTGGCGAAAAAGGTAAAACCTTTGGCTCCATCTCCGCCAAACAAATTGAAAAACAACTAGCTGATATGTATGGAGTTATCGTCGATAAACGAAAGTTTTTAAACTTTACCCCAATCAACCAATTAGGTACGACCATTGTTAAAATCGAACTCTATAAAGGAGTTATTGGCGAATTGAAAGTCCACGTCAAGGCGAAGGAGTAACACGATGGCGGAATACAAAAACACCAAATATAGTAATGAACCCTTTAAGTTCCGTGATCAACAACTCATTGTTCCCCATAATAATGAACTAGAAAAAACCGTATTAGGTTTGATGATTACCGACAAGGATGCTTGCAATCATGGGCTTCAAAACCTATCGCTAGAATCTTTTCCAAATATTGGTAACGATAACCGAACTATTTTTCAGGCTATCAGTACACTTTTTGTTAAGAATGTCACCATTGATTTTATGACAGTCCTTGAACAACTTGAATCAATGAAGGCTAAAAACGCTGTTGGTGGTTTTGAATACCTAAAAGAAATCACCGACGTTGCTTTTCAATATTCTGCGATGAAAGATTATTGTCAAAGGCTTGAAGATTATCGCTTACTAAGAGAATCGCTCGCCGTTCTTGATCAAAAATTATATGAATATAAAACGGCAGAGATTCCCGAAATTAATGATTTTATTGGTGGAATAAACGCTGATATTGCCGAAATTGCACAAAAAAGACGGATTGTTGATTTTGAATCTACTAAGGTGCTCGCAACTAAACTTGAAAAATTCATGAAAGATTTATCAAACTCAACCACCGGGACCTTGACGGGGTTAAACACTGGTTACGATGATTTGAATAATTTGACGCATGGATTTCAAAAAGGTGATTATATCATCGTCGCGGCCCGTCCTGCGGTTGGTAAAACCGCTTTTGCCCTTAATCTGGCCCTCAATATTGCCGTTAGGAACCAAAAATCAGTTGGGTTCTTTACCGTCGAAATGCCTTCTCGACAAATGATGATGAGACTTGTATCCGCGCAGAGTTATGTAAGTTACAATGCCGTGCAAACAAATCATTTAAATAAGAACGAGGCCGTTAAAGTTAAAGACGGACTAGTAGTTCTTAGTTCACTTCCACTGTATTTTGACGAAACTCCGGGAATTAAAATTTCAGATATTGTAATTAAATCGCGTAAATTAAAACAAGAAAACCCTAATCTTGCGGCAATCTTTATTGACTATATTGGTCTTGTGACAACGCATAAAAAAACTGAAAGTCGGCAAGTCGAAGTTAGTGAAATCTCTCGGACCCTTAAAGAGCTAGCCCGTGAACTAGACATTACCGTCGTTGCACTTTCACAATTATCGCGGGAAGTTGAAAAGCGCCCAAGTAAGCGCCCATCACTTTCTGATTTACGTGAATCCGGAGGTTTGGAACAAGATGCTGACGTTGTCATGTTAATGTTCCGCGAAGACTACTATCTCGAACAAGGAACTTTAAAATCTAAAGACAGTCAATATGGATCTTATTACGAAACATTAAAAGAAAAACCCAACGAACTATCCCCATCGCTTGTGGATATTATGATTGCGAAAAACCGTAATGGCGAAGTTGGAATTTCGACACTTATATTCTTTAAGGCCTGTTCAAACTTTTCGCAACCTGAAATGCAACTCAAACTCAGTATTCGCGCCATGCAGGACGAATACAATAATAGGAGAGGAACTCCCGAGTAATGAGATATTATGTCCTAGCTAGTGGTTCCAAAGGGAATGCCACTGTTTTAGAGTGTGAGCATGGGAGAATTCTTATCGACTTAGGTCTACCGCTCGTCGAACTAAAAAAACGTCTCGCAACTTTTGACCTTCAACTTGAAGATATCGATGCGATTTTTTATACGCATTACCATAGAGATCACCTTTATCACGACTATAAGAAAATAAACAAGAACATAATTTATGCAACAAAGGGAACGTTTGATCGTCCAGAAGTAAACTGTATTGAACCATTTTGTTCCTATCAAATTGCGGGTTTTAATGTTTTGGTATTACCCACGAGCCATGATGCTAAAGATTCGGTCGGCTTTATCTTTGACGACGGTGAAGAGAGTCTCGCTTTTATGACTGATACTGGATATATAAGTGATAAAAACATTTCACTGATGAAGAACAAGACTTACTACATTATCGAAGCCAACCATAATGAGAGAATGTTATTAAAGACGAATAGGCCATATGTGTTAATCCAAAGAATTCTTAGTGATACTGGTCACTTGTCCAATGAGGCGAGTGCACATTATGTCGCCGAGATGGTTGGGGAAAACACGAAGGAAATTACCCTCGCGCACTTGAGTGAAGAAGCAAATTCTCCAGAAGTAGCCCTCTCCGCTTTTGAAAAAATACTACCGCGAAAAGATATTGATCTTAGTAAAATTGAAATTAAAGTTGCCAAACAATATCTGCCTATTTGTGGAGGTAAATTTGACCATTAACATCATTTCCGTAGGGAAAATCAAAGAATCCGGCCTTAAGAGTCTCATTTTCGAATATGAAAAAAGAATTAGTAAATTTGCCAAAATTAATATCGTTGAACTAAAGGATCTTGCCAGTGAAAATGCTTCAAGCGAGGCTGATAAACTAATTGTACTTGAGGAAGAGGGTCAAAATATTTTGAGTAAAATATTGGACCGGGATTATGTTATTGCCCTCGCCATCGAGGGCAATAAATATAGCAGCGAGCGCTTCGCCGAATTGATTGAAAAAGGGTTTGTTCAAGGTGGAGCTAAACTCACCTTTATTATTGGTGGTTCCCTTGGTCTTAGTCAAAGGGTTAAACTAAGAGCAAATAGTTTAATCTCATTTTCCGAAATGACTTTCCCACACCAACTGATGAAAGTGATTTTACTAGAGCAAACTTACCGTGCCTTTAAGATTTTAAATAACGAACCATATCATAAATAATATTTAAAACCCAAATATACAAAAACGGTTTTAGGTGATAAACTATATTTATTAAATTTAGACTGCAAAAGATGAAATTAGTAGACGACGTTTATTGTTTTTGGTGTTAACGAAAAAAATCTAAAGGTGGAATCATGGAACTGATAATTTGTAAAAATTATGAAGAGGTTAGTCAAAAGGCGAGCGAGATTTTAATTGAGCAATTAATACGTAAACCAAATTCGATTCTAGGTCTTGCCACTGGCTCAACGCCGGTAGGGCTATATAATAAACTCATAGAAGCTTACAAGAGGGGGCAGGTCTCATTCAAGAATGTCATCACGTTTAATCTTGATGAGTATTTAGAATTAGATCGCCGCCATCCGGAAAGTTATTTTAGTTTTATGCACAAAAATCTTTTTAATCACATTGATATAAATGAAGATAACGTCCATCTTCCAAATAACAACATTAAAACACTTGAGGGAGATATTAAAACTTATAACGGTTTACTTAAGCTCCATCAAGTTGATGTTCAAGTACTTGGAATTGGTAGTAATGGTCACATTGGCTTTAATGAACCAGGATCTCCTTTTGAAAATGAGACTTTTGCCACTAAATTAACCGAACAAACTAGAAATGACAACTTGCGCTTTTTTAATCACATTGACGAAGTACCGAGGAGCGCCGTTACAATGGGAATTGGAACGATTATGC
>DATESG010000016.1:0-10292 GCA_035270925.1 Bacilli bacterium
TTCATCATCAGTCTTTTTTCTTCTTGATTGTTTACGGCAAAATGTTTAAGTGAAGTTCCGACTCCTTGTGCTTGAATCGCCTTCACAAGTGTCGTGGCGAGACGACCAGTCAAATATGGGTCTTCACTAAAATATTCAAAATTGCGGCCACATAATGGATTGCGTTTAATATTGATACCAGGGCCTAATAGCACATCAACCCCTTGATCAATACATTCCTTCGCAAGTGCGGTCCCGACTTCGCTGATTAACTCGTCATTAAACGTTGAGGCTAGCGAACTAGTTGTAGGGAAGGCCGTGGCAGGTAATGATTTTTCAAGCGGGTTTAATGCCTCACTATCTACTTTACGAACCCCAAATGGTCCATCGCTTAACGTAAGGCCGGGGAGTTCTAATCTTTTGACGCCGTTTGTATGCCAAAAATCTTGGCCGACGAGTAATGAGACCTTTTCGTTTAGTGTCATTTTTTTAAGAATGCGATTAACATTTTCCATAAACTACCCTCTTCTTATAAATTGTGAAATTGTTTCAAAAAGTTGCTCATTTTGTTGGCCAATTAAATCATAGTCAATCGTCTTCGCATAATTATGTAGTTCTTCATCTTTTAATTTCTTTATTTGAGTTTGCATTTTTCGTAACTCTTCTTCGGCAGTGGGCGTTAAATATACAAAATGATGATGATGTGGATACTTAAGAGCTTCAATATAATCAACCTTCTTTGCAAGTGCAAAAAGTGGATCAAGTAACTTGATTGGTACAAGAGGGTCAAGTTCACCATGAACAATAAGGGCAGGTATTCTTCTTTGTTTCAAACTCTTGTATGTTTCCTTATTCGCATACTGTTTCATTTTTATGCGGCTAAGTAAGTGATAAAAGATCCGCGCGACTACTTTGCCTTTAACATATTGTGCCGCCATCTCCCCGACACTTGGGAGTCCATTGAGGACGATTGTCTTTTTAATTCGCGGGTCTAAATTGAGGCTGATAATATTACCGGCGACAAGCCCACCCCATGAGTGGCCAAGCAGAATTAAATCTGAGTCGATAAATCGAGGCTCAGTTTTTAAATATTTAAGAAAATAATCAGCATCGACTAACGCCCAATTTAAATCAATGATGTTTTTGCCCTCACTGGCACCGGTCCCGTGATAATCATAAGCAATGACGGCGATTTTATTATCTTTGACGAGCCTGTTTATTTCTTTGGTATAAGCAAGATGCCCAGTACCAATCCCATGGAAAAAAATAATAACTTTATTAAAATCTACAACTTCACTACTTGTGTAAATATTTCCGCGCAGTTTATTGCCGGTTTTCGTTTTAAAACTAAATGGTTCGGCTTTTAAATCGGGAAAGTCCTCATAAGTAAAATAACGTAAAAGTGGATTGCCATCGTAACGGATATTTAGTTTTTTATTAATTAGCAAGAAAACAAAACTAAGATAGGCAAAATACAAAACGATTAGTCCAGCGACTATACTCATGATTATTATAAAAATTAATTTTGCTTGGTCCATAATTACCTCAATTATAATTATACAACATTTATTGTGATTTATTGAGACTACTAGTAAATGCGTAATTAAAGCAAATGTATGGTTAAATATGAGCAAGACAAAATAAAAAACCCACATAAAGTGGGTAATTTACTCGATTAATGGTGCAAATGACAGGAATCGAACCTGCACGGGTCTCCCCACTAGATCCTAAGTCTAGCGCGTCTGCCAGTTCCGCCACATTTGCAGTTTAATAAAATGGTGCCGACGACAGGAATCGAACCTGCAACCTATTGATTACAAATCAATTGCTCTGCCAATTGAGCCACGTCGGCACGTGATGCACTAATGGTGGACACTGAGGGGATCGAACCCACGACCTCTTCCGTGTGAAGGAAACGCTCTCCCATCTGAGCTAAGTGTCCAGTGTCACTTTATGCTTTACTATCTTATCAAAAACTATACTTGTTAGCAATATCAAACGATAAGTAATCTTGAAATTTTTAAAGAAAAAGCCCTATTAGGGCTATAGTGTCTAAATGGTGGGCCTTAATAGATTCGAACTATCGACCTCACCCTTATCAGGGGTGCGCTCTAACCATCTGAGCTAAAGGCCCATTCGTGTCTGACACTTTTAATAATATATACTAATCCTCATAAAATTGCAATAATTTACAGACAAATTGTAAGATTTTTTGCTAGTTAAAATAACTTTGCGGATATTAAGCCCTTCAAGGTCTTTTATTAGCGATATTTAGCTAACTTTATCATAAAAATAATATAACACGTTTTACCAACTATGGATTTCAAATAGAAAAAAAGACTGAGAATAAATCCCAATCTTTTTGATTACATATCTCGTTACGATTAACGTTTTGAGAATTGTGGAGCGCGTCTTGCACCTTTAAGACCGTATTTTTTACGTTCTTTAGCGCGAGCATCACGTGTTAACATGCCTGCTTGTTTAAGCGTTCCGCGATCTAAGCCAGCTTCTAATAAAGCACGGGCAATTCCTAAACGGATTGCGCCTGCTTGACCAGTAAAGCCGCCACCATTGACGTTAGCTTCAATATCAAATCTTGCTTCAGCATCTAAAAGTGCTAATGGTTGTTTTAAATCCATGACAAGAGTTTGGTATGGCATATAATCGTTGACATCTTTTCCATTGACGATAATGCTGCCTTTACCTTCTTTTAAGAAGACACGGGCGACACTGCTCTTACGACGGCCGACGCCGATATAAGTTTCGGTTTGTTTTTTTGCCATTATTTATTTCCTCCAATATAACGAAGAACGTAGGCTTCAGGTTGTTGTGCTTCGTGTTTGTGATTTGGACCAGCATAGACAAATAATTTCTTAAACATCTTACGACCTAATGGACCTTTTGGCATCATTCCCCAGATAGCTTTTTCAATCATTTCTTCTGGTCTTGACTTGAGCAATTGGCCAGCAGTTCTAATCTTTAAGTGACCAAGGTGACCACTATGTGAGTAGTACTTCTTAGTTTCTAATTTATTGCCGCTTAGTCCGACTTTTTCAGCATTAATTACAATGATAAAATCACCACAATCAACGTTTGGGGTAAACTCTGGCTTGTTTTTACCGATTAATGTAAGCGCGACTTCGCTTGCCATTCTTCCGAGTGGGAGATCTGTGGCATCAACGATGAACCATTTACGGGTTACGGTTGTTGTATTTGCGATTGTTGTTTGACGTTGCATAATTTTTCCTCCTTACCATTTCATTCATCTTACCGGGATGAGAAAGGCAGATAGTGCCGTATAGTAATATATATATTATTTCACTAAATGTCAATCGAAAACTGAAATTTTAGCGAACAATATTCACTTTTAACGCTCAACGTTATGATACACGCTTTGAACGTCTTGGACGTCTTCTAGTAAATCAATTAGTCGAGTAAACATTTCTTGATTTTCCGGGGCAAGCGTAATCGTATCATTGGCGAGCATTCTGATTTCACTAACAATGAATTCAGTCACGCCTAAGGCGTATAGGCTATCGCGAGCAGCCCCAAAGGCGGTGGGGTTAACAAGGACTTGAACCTTTCCATCTTCTTCGGCAACTTCCCAAACATCAACATCATTTAATACGAGATGTTCTTCGACTTCCATTTGGCTAAAACCTTCAAAGACAAAGACCCCATTTTCAGTAAAGTTATATTCAACCTTAGCAAATGTTGAATCACACTTTTTAATTGCGGCTTTAATATCACTAACGGCACGGTTAACGTTATCAGTTAATGTATCAATCACAAACATCGTGTTACCAGGACCCATGACTTCATAGCGACCAGGAATGTAGGCAACGGCATCAGCGCCACTGGCCTTTTTTACAGCCCGATCAATGACGTCCTTAGGGACACCTAGCCCCTTCGCTTTATCAATTGCGGAACGAAGCGCAAGATTAGATGCTGGATTTGGTTCACCTTGTTTCGCGGCAACATAAATTTCTTTGCTTGCCCGCATGAAAACGGCGCTTTTTTTTGCAGCGGTACTCGCCATCGCTGCGGCTCTTACTTCAAAATGTCTTCCCATAATTTCTCACCTCAATTATCGAATGTAATTGTACACGATATCTTGTTAAAAGTTAATATTTAACGTTAATTAAATATAAACCTTCCCCGCCAACCTTATAAATGGTTGTGTTTCGTTTGTCTTCGCCTAGTCTAAGTTTAATATAGTCGAGCTCAATCTTGCCATTTGCATAGGCAAGCGCCGTCCCAATCATCATCCGAATTTGGCCTCGCATAAAACCGTTTCCGATAAAATCAGTCGTGATAAAGCGGCCGCTTTTTTTAACGCGAATCGCAAATATTTCTCGGACGTAACCCGCCTCATCACTTGGCTTAGAAGTAAATGATTTAAAGTCGTGATGACCTTCAAATAAGGCAAGGGCAGTCCTAAACTTATCTTCATCAAAAGCGAAAGGATAGATTAGTCGGAGGTCGTTAAGAAATGGTTCTTTATCGCTGAGGGCGATTTCATAGCGATATGTTTTAGCGATGGCGTTAAAACGAGCATGAAATGTATCTTTAACTGTTTTGATTTTGCATAGTTTTATATCATTAGGGAGCATTTTATTGAGTGAATAAAGCAGTTTTGCCTTATCAACTTTATCACCATCAAAATGGAATGTTTGGCCAAGCGCATGAACTTTAGCGTCAGTTCTTCCAGAGGCAAAAATTGAGATTTCTTTATTAAATAATGTAGAGATAACTCGTTCAATTTCACCTTGAACGCTTACTCTATCGTTTTGCTTTTGCCAGCCGGCGTAGGCCGCGCCGTTATAGGAAACGGTGACCAGGTAGCGCATTAAAATAGCCCTGAAATCAAAGCAATTAATTCATAAAACGAAGCGATAATTGGTGTTTTAAATACTAATAGGAGAATCCCACCGGTTAAAATCATCGTAAATAAAATAAAGCCAAACAAATCAGAAGGCGCAAACTTTAGCATGCGATATTTAGTCCGTTTGCCTTGAGGATTATAGCCTCGTGCTTCCATCGCGTTTGCAAGTTCATCACTGCGCATGAATGCCGAATTGAATAAAGGAACGATAAGACTCACAATCCCGCGGACTTTTTCACTTAGCTTTCCACCACTGAAATCAACTCCACGGCTCTCTTGAGCTTTCATAATTCTTCCTGTTTCATCTAATAGTGTCGGAATAAAACGTAGCGCTAGCGACATGGTCATTGCAACTTCATGGACGGGGAAATGAATAATTTTAAGTGGGGACATAATCCATTCAAGGGCGAAGGTGAGATCAAGCGGTTTGGTGGTCGAGGTCAAAACCATTGTTAAAGAAATCATTAAGATCAAGCGCATAAGAATGTAGAAGGTTTGATAAACGGCGGCAGCATATATTGGATATTCAAATATTTTAAACAAGATATTCATATCATTACTGCGAAAAGAAATGATGTTAATAATCAGTAGGAAAACGACCATAAACCATAGAGGTTTAAGTTGGCGAACAAGACTTTTTAGTTTTACTTTAGCGATTTTAAGCGCGATTAAAACCAGCACTAGGACTAGCGCGTAAAACGCGAAGTTGAACCATACATCACCGAATGAGAAAAAGACGAGGACCATAAATGAAATAAGCCCAAAGAGTTTGACCCGTGGATCAAGCCGGTGTAAGACCGTGTTATATGGGAGGTAACGCCCTAATGAAATATTTTTCATTTGGCACCTCTAAGCGTCACAAGCGCCGCAGCCAAATCATCAACGTTTCTAATTTTATTGATGTCCAGCGGAGCACCGTTATCGATGAGTTGACGAATAAATGCATATAAAGCCGGCACCTCTAGTGAATAGTCTTCTTTAATATCACTAAATAATGCATGCGGAGTTGTTTCTTCAATAATCCGTCCGTCTTTCATCACAATCACGTTACTCGCATATTGTAAGACGATATCCATATCGTGTGTAACAAGAATAATTGTGGTTCCGCCATCATGAATCTTTTTAAATAAATTCATCATTTGTTTGGCGTTAAGTGGGTCTAAACCAGCAGTTGGTTCATCGAGTACGAGCACTTGCGGACGGAGGGCTAAAATGCCCGCAATGGCGACTCGACGTTTTTCACCCCCTGATAAATCAAAGGGACTACGTTCATAATAAGTCTCATCAAGTCCCACTAACTCAAGCGCGTGTTTCGCGGCTTCAACTGCGTCTTGTTCGGAAACATTAAAATTACGTGGGCCAAAAGCAACGTCTTTTAAAACGGTGTCGGCGAATAGTTGATATTCCGGAAATTGAAAGACAACACCCACTTTGGAGCGAAGACTCTTCTTCTTAAATCCCTCATATTTTAATAACTCAGTTTTGATAGAGTTAAGTCGATTTTTACGTTCAATAGTGACTTTTTTGTTTTTGAGTTTTTTATCAATTGTCTTAAGATACTTTTTATATTTTATTGGCGTAACAGCTTCTTTTCCCACACTAACAAATCCATCAGTCGGAGTTAAAAGAGCGTTGATTTGCTGAATTAAAGTTGATTTGCCACTGCCAGTATGACCGATAATCGCAGTAA
This sequence comes from Bacilli bacterium, assembly GCA_035270925.1. GTDB lineage: Bacteria > Bacillota_I > Bacilli_A > RFN20 > CAG-826 > DATESG01. Next base: position 6,555 of record DATESG010000016.1, read on the forward strand.
AAGAGCCCTCTTTTATTTCGATGTCAATATCATGTAGTGCATCATATTGAAAGGGTGAGCGTGGTGAGTAAACAAAATCTAGGTGATGAAATATTACTGCCATAATTCACCTGCAAGGCCATCTAAATCATGGCTTTTCACTTCCAGCCCTTGTTTTGCCAGCGCTTCTTTTAGGCGATAGATAAACGGTAAATCGAGACTAATTGAATGGAGAGTTTCCGCATGTTGATATACTTCTTCGGGCCGACCTTGAAGGATAATTTGGCCTTCACTAAAAACAATGATTTCATCACTAGCAAGTGTTTCTTCAATATCATGCGTAATACTAATGACGGTTAAATCAGGATTATCACGTTTCATTCCTTTAACAATTTCACCAATTTCACGTTTGCCCCGTGGATCAAGCATCGCCGTTGCTTCATCTAAAATAATCATTTTCGGATTCAGCGCTAAAACACCAGCAATAGCCACCCGTTGTTTTTGCCCACCGCTTAGATTAGTTGGTTCTTTATCTAAAAACTCACTCATTCCGACTTCGCCGGCAAAGCGTTCAATGATTTCATCCATTTTCGCGGATGGGACTTGACGGTTTTCAAGGCCAAAGGCAATATCATCACGGACGGTAGAGCCAATAAATTGGTTATCCGGATTTTGGAAGACGATTCCTAAATCCATTCTAATGTTGGCAAGATTTTGCTCATTGAGCCGTTGGTCGAAAATGTAAATTTCGCCTGATTGTGCTTCAAGTAACCCGGCAATCAGTTTAGCAAATGTTGATTTACCGCTGCCATTATGGCCAATCACAGAAACATAACTTCCTCTTTTAATGCTTAAAGAGACGTCATTGACCACGTCTTTTTCATTATCATAGGAGTAAAATAGATTTTTTATAATTAGTGCGTTGTTATTCATTTTTATTCTTTTCAAATTTCATTACGAGTTCACGGCCGTTAAATGGACGCGAGCTCACGCCGGCTAGTTCAAAGATTTTGCGACTGGCTCTGGTTGTGAGTTCATCATGATATTTATCCGAGAGGAATACGACTTCTTTAATACCTGATTGAACAATTGCTTTCGCACATTCATTACAGGGGAATAAAGTTGCATATAGTGAGCAGCCTTTTAAAGAGGCGCCATTTCTGGTATTTAAGATCGCATTAAACTCAGCGTGACACACATAAAGGTACTTAGAGTTAAGGTCATCCCCTTTTTCCCAAGGCAAATCTTCATCATTAATTCCAATTGGCATTCCGTTATAGCCCACACTGACGACTTTGTGTTCTTGATCAGCAATGCAAGCTCCGACCTGGGTGCTTGGGTCTTTACTACGTTCGCTTGATAAGAGGGCAATTCCCATGAAATATTCGTCCCAATTAATGTAATTTTCTCGTTTCATATTCCCTCCATTTATCATGTAGATTATAACATAATTAAAAGTTGTTTTACTATTGAGAAGTATCACCAAAAGTCCTATAAACAAAAAGAAAAGACTAAGGATGGGAACACTTAATCTTTTCTCGATGAATTTTTACGTTTTTAGACGGCTTGCGGAATGACGAGAATCTTTTCTAACACGGTTTTAGCCGCAATATCATAAGTTACAACTTGATGATCCGATAAAGTATAAACATAGCCTTCAATCATCACTGCCCGGTCAACCCCAACATAATATTGATCACTTGCTGGATGTTCAATAATGATTGGCGCGGAGATTGGCGCGGCAAGGCTAAAGTCAATCAGGAACAAGTAGTAATAACTATGATAATTAAAATACCAGTTATCAATATAAGCTTCGCTAGGCACTGGAGTGTAACCATATTCATAAGCTTCAACTGGAAAACCGAATAGTCCATTAGTGGGTGAGACTAATAAGGCTTTATGGTTCCATAAGGCTTCCGAATAACTATAGGACCAGGAAAATTCTTTTTCTTCTTCACTATTTAAGGTTCTAGTTTGGATTTCGCTCGCCCCCCCACTCGTGGTGTTATAGGCCGTCAGCTTCATCCCTGAAATAGTTCCGTTATTATCCGCATCATAGCCAATCCCTAACAGTTTATTTTCACCCCATGGATGTTGATAAGTATCAAAACCAGGCAGATGAATTTCATCAGTAATGACTGGTGAAGTTGGATCACTTAAATCAATAATATAAAGAGGGTCTTGTTGTAAAAAGGTCACGATATACGCACTGGTTCCCAAAAACCTTACCGACTTGATTGACTCAAGCGGCTTTCCTAAGCCTTCACTAAGGTGTGAGACTAGCGTGAAACCGTCTTTAGCGGCATTAAGTTTTAAAACGTATAGGTGGTTATCAACAAAACGTTTATAACTTTCCCACGAATAAGCATTATCTGAGTTTGTGATCCATGTCGCCCCTTGATTAGTGGTCGCGACCCGGAGGTAGCCATTATAATAATCCATTGAAAATTGATTTAGCATTCCGCCTTCAACAATGCCCGCGGCGACAAAGTCCATTTTCGCCTTATCAACATCAAGCGAGAATTGACTAATCGTCATGCTTTGATAATATTTGTTACTCTCATAAAGATAATTCGTATCACTGATATATAAGTCGCTGAGCGAAACATATATTTGCTTGTATGAGTAGCCAGCGCCTAAATAAGCCGAAGCGTTATAGGTTATTTTGTTTGGATTGGGGTCAAGTTTAATCCCGGTTAAAACGCTCATCCCATTAGCAGGCGTGTCGCTGAAATAATATATTTGGTCATAATCAACGAACTTGGTCTCAGCACCTAAGGTAAAACTTGGTCGTAATTCGTTTTCGGCATCATATAAATATTTATGACCGATCAGAAAGAGACTATTTTCAATCAAACGGTGATCAAGAAAGTTACTATCGGTTTCAAGGCGATAAACAACTTCTAAAGTTTCGCGCTCAATCACAAGCACAGTTCCGGTTGGCGAATACCACATCCAGGAAACACAAGCATAATCGTCGCCTTCACTGACGCCACAACTATTTGGAAACGTTTCAAATTTATAGCCGACAACAACTAGATACTCCTCGAGTAGATAGAGGCCATCAACGTAAACGTTATCTAAATCGATTAAACTTTGATAAGTAATTTCGTGCTCATCATCGACCTCAAAAACATGGACACGGTTTTGATAACGTGGCGCATAATAAATTTGATAACCATCGGTTTTTACAATATCGCCCTCATCTACTCCGGCAACTTGAACGTTGGTATCAACATAATCTCGTCCACTCGCATCGCCACTGGCTTCGGGTCCCGTTGGTTGGGGAGCGGTATCTTGGAAACTTGCATTAGGTGCATCAGAATTAGTACTTTGTGATTGTTGAATAAGACTTACAAGTTTTTGCTTACTTCCGACTTTATTAACATTAGCCTTTACTAGTTCTCCGCTATTCGGCACACCACAACTAGCGGCCAGGAGTGAAAACGCCAGTAGCGCAGAAAAGATCGCACTCTTATAGGTTTTGCGTTCATTAATTAACTTCATATGGTTGCTCCTTTGATTATATAAGCAAGCGATAATGTGCGATTTTTTTACTAACTCAGTCACATTATCAACAACGATAATTGCTACTAGATACTTATATTATATATTAGTTAGCGGAAAACAATAAAAACAACCGTTATCATCGTAACTGATTAATTTATCGTAATTAGTTAAAGGGAGAACTATTTTTTAATGATTTGTACTTCGTAAGGACGTAAATGTTTTTGATGATCCTTAAAATCAATATAGTTA
>DATESG010000017.1:0-37361 GCA_035270925.1 Bacilli bacterium
ATCCCAGTGGCGACAGTTAAAGTCTGGATGAAAGAAGCGTTTTTTTATTTTTCATCACCTCAATCCCTGAATTACTAGGGATTTTCTTTTTTAGGAGGACATTATGAAGAGAAATAAGACCATCAAACAACAAGAGGGACAAGAAGTTGTACAAGTGAGCATCGAAAGAAAGCAAAAAAAGAGTCGAGCCTGGACTAAACTTATTGCAAGAGTCGCAATTTTCGGGGGAATTTCCGCAATTTTCTACGTTATCCCCGTTCCACCATTTAACTTTCCAATTTTTCCTGGTCAGTTCGGCTTTTTGAATATCCATATTGATGAGGTGCCTGCACTTATTGCGGGATTTGCATATGGACCTATCGCCGGCTCACTTGTATTAATTATTCGAACGTTGGTAAAATTACCATTCACTTCGACCGCCTTTGTTGGCGAGCTCGCGGATCTAATTTATTCATTAGCCTTTATACTTCCTGCGGCATTTATTTACAAACAAAATCGTAAATTTTCAAATGCAATCGGTGCGCTTGTAATCGCTAATTTAGTCCAAATCGGGGTCGCGACGATAGTTAATTTCTATCTAGTTTATGATTTATATAATTCCATGTTCTTTGGTGGTCATATTCCATTTACCAAGGATACATTTATTTCAATTATCCCACCATTCAACCTCATTAAGAATGCGATTGTAATCGTAATTACACTCCTCGTTTATAAGAGTACAAAACGTGTAGTGGAAAGAATCTAATTTCAGGCAAACAAAAAAAGATGCGATGCATCTTTTTTCTTTACGAGTTTGTTAATTATTCAACAACAATAGCGGTTGTTGGGCAGGCGGCTTCAGCTTCAACGGCGAGATCAGCTAAGTCTCCTTCGACTTCGGCCAAAACAACTTTCATTGTTCCGTCATCATCCCAATCAAAAACATCAGCACTAATTGCGTTACATGCACCACACCCGATACATTGTTCTTTAATAATTTTTACTTTTTTAGCCATAATTTCCTCCTATTCTTGCAAACATATTATAGACTCTCGAGCCATTTTAGTAAACACCGAAATTACGTAATCATATTTTTTTTAATATAAAAACGTTGTTTAAATAATATACCCGGGTTTAATGTATCAATTTCGGTCATTTTATATTAATATAAAGGGTGTGAAAATATGAGTAAAAAAGCGATGAGTCGGACTAGCAAATATGCTAGCTACCGCAAACAAATCAGTAAGATGAAGGATGTAGAGGTGGGGATTGATTCAACTCAATTTCAAGCTGCGACAATAAAAGAAGCTAAAAAGAGTCAAGTAAACACCACAACATCATTAAATGCAGATATGATTCTCAAAGAGATTGAACGAAGAGAAGATCCGACTGGTGAAGTCAAACTTCTTCGTGAACGTGAACGAAGAATAAAAACTTTAGTTCAAATTGTTACTATCACAATTAGTAGCGGTCTCGTGTTGACCCTACTTATTATTTTATTTATTTTCTTGTATCGGAGTTTATCATGAAAAAACATATCGCGATTGCAATTGATGGCCCTGCAGCAGCAGGTAAAAGCACAATTGCCAAATTAGTGGCTAAAAAATTAGGGTTTACCTACATTGATACTGGGGCAATGTATCGTGCATTCACATGGGCGGTACTTGAAAAAGGACTCAACCCGCAAAATGCGGAAGAATCCTGCAGTATCATTGATTCAACCACAATCAGACTTACGAATAATAATGATGTCTTTGTAAACGATGTTGATGTTACCAAAAAAATTCGCGAACCTTTTGTTTCCGGTAATGTAAGTTACATTGCCAGTTATAAACCAATTCGGCTTGCACTTGTTGAACAACAAAGAGCAATGGCAAAATATCAATCAGTTGTGATGGATGGGCGTGATATTGGCACATATGTCTTACCAAATGCGCAACTTAAAGTATTTCAAGTTGCCTCTGTTGAAACCAGAGCACTTCGCCGCTATAAAGAAAATGCGGAAAAAGGCATTGATACTTCGCTCACTAGCATTGCTGAAGAATTAGCAAAAAGAGATTATATTGATTCGCACCGTGATTTTGCCCCACTTCGTCAAGCAAGTGATGCGATTTTATTAGATACAAACGAAATGACAATTGAAGAAGTTGTCGAAGCTGTACTTAAATTAGTACATGAAAAGGTAGGGCTCTAATATGGGAGTTGTTGCGTTAGTAGGTAGTCCTAATGTTGGAAAATCAACGATTTTTAATCGGTTAATTGGTCAAAGAAAAGCTATTATTGATGATCAACGGGGGGTCACCCGTGATCGTATGTATGGCAAGGCTGAATGGTTGACGAGAACTTTTAACGTGATTGATACTGGCGGTATTGAAATTGAAAACGCCCCCTTTCAAGCACAAATTAGAGCTCAAGTAGAATTGGCCATTAAAGAAGCCGATGTAATCGTCTTTGTCACGGACGGTTATTTAGGGGTGAGCAACGAAGATGTTGAAGTTGCAAAAATGCTCTATAGGGTAAAAAAACCGGTCATCGTTGCCGTTAATAAAGTTGACGAAGGCGAGCATGCTGGTGGCGTTAGTGACTTTTACCGCCTTGGCTTAGGTGAACCTTTACCTGTTAGTGGTGAGCATGGGGTCGGAATTGGTGATTTATTAGACCGTATTGTCCAAAACCTACCGCCTGAAAAGAAGAAAGTTGAAAGCGATGAAACTACATTTTGTATTATTGGTCAACCTAACGTCGGAAAATCAAGTCTCGTTAACGCGATTTTAAACCAAGAACGGGTTATTGTTAGTGAAATTTCAGGAACAACACGGGACTCGGTTGATACTCCTTTTGTTCGTAATGGGAAAGATTATGTCGTAATTGATACCGCCGGTTTAAAAAAACGCGGCAAAATTTATGAAGATATTGATCGCTACGCCGCCCTTCGAGCCTTTCGAGCAATTGAACGGGCAGACGTTGTTTTGTTCCTCATTGATCCAGTTGCCGGCATAAGAGAACAAGACAAACACGTTGTTGGTTATGCGACCGATGAATCAAAAGCAATCATCATTGTTGTTAATAAATGGGACGCAGTCGTAAAAACCGAAAAAACAATGGATGAATATAGAAAAAAAATTCGTGATGAATTTAAGTTTTTGGACTATGCTCCAATTGTCTTCGTTAGTGCTCTTAATAAAACCAGAATCCATGAGATTTTTAATAGTATTGATTTCGTTGAACAAGCATACAATCTCCGCATTCCAACCAACACTCTTAATGGTATTATTCAAGATGCTCAAATCATGAATGAAACGCCACTTTTCAATGGTGGAAGACTTAAAATTTACTACGCTAATCAAGTCGCAGTAAAGCCACCGACCTTTGTCTTATTTGTTAATGATCCCAGCTACATGCATTTCTCATATAAACGTTATTTAGAAAATAGATTGCGGGATAGTTTTAACTTTGACGGGACACCAATAAAAATTATCTTAAGGGAGCGAAAATAAATGACTGTTACGATATTTGGTTCAGGAACTTGGGGTACAGCTCTAGGTCAGGTCTTAACCGATAATGGCCATGATGTTTTAATCTATGGAATCAGCCAAGAGCAAATTAATGATATAAATAACAATCACCAAAATAGTTTTTATTTTGGTAAAGAAGTATTCTTAAACTCACACATAAAAGCAACGACAAACATTAAAGATGCAATTGCCTTTAGCGACATTTTTATCATCTCAGTGCCAACCGCTGTGATGCGCTCACTTCTAGATAATATTAATAATAACATCAGCAAAAAGGCATTATTTGTTAATACTGCTAAAGGTTTTGATACAGAAAAAGTTATGCGCATTAGTGATGTTATACGTGAATGTATAAGCGAAGATCATCTAGCTGGTGTTGTCAGTTTGATTGGTCCAAGTCATGCTGAAGAAGTTGTGATTAGAATGTTAACAACGATTACCGCGACAAGTTTAAATATCAAACATGCAGAATTAATTCAACAATTATTTGCTAATGATTATTTACGCGTGTATACACAAACAGATGAAGTTGGGGCTGAACTCGGTGTCGCCTATAAGAACGCAATTGCAATTGCAAGCGGAATCTTAGCCGGTCTAGGATATGGTGATAACGCCCGTGCGGCTCTCATCACTCGGGGCCTTGCCGAAATGGTCAGATTCGGGACTCATTTTGGGGGCGAGATGTCGACTTATATGGGCTTAACTGGCTTAGGTGATTTGATCGTTACTTGTAACTCTAAACACTCTAGAAACTTCCAAGCTGGATTTCAAATCGGTAGCGAAGATGGAGCGGAAAAGTTCATGCGTGAAAACACCAAAACAGTCGAGGGTGTGAGGACCGCAAAAATCGTCCACGAAGTTGCGAAATCGCTTGGAATAAAGACGCCAATAATTGACGCAATTTACTCAGTTATTTACGAACAAACACCTCCAAGTAAGCAAATTTTACAGTTAATGAACCGGCCGTTGATAAGTGAAGATTAATCTTTGGTATTGTCGAACTTAAGCGATTATGTTATTTTATAAATAAGAAGTATTAATTGTTCAGGAGGATAATTTAGTGAACAAAGCAGATTTAATTTTAGTCGTTGCTGAAAAAGCAAGGCTTTCTAAAAAAGAAGCCGAAGAAGCTGTCAATGCTATGCTCGATGCCTTCGAGACCGCACTAGTTGATGGAGACACAGTTAAACTCTCCGGATTCGGTGGATTTGAAGTAAGACAACGTAAAGAACGCAAAGGAATCAGCCCACAATCGGGCGAAGAAATAATTATTCCTGGCGGAAGAACGATCGTCTTCAAACCTTCAAAAATTTTAAAAAGTAAAGTTCAATAAGACGATGGAGCGAAAGCTCCATTTTCTTTTTGGCTTTTTGCTCAAAGGTACGGTTAAAAATGATATACTTAAGACATGGAATTTCTCGAAGTATTTTCAAACTTAGCAGATGTTTATGCCAAATACGGTTATAAATTATATTTAGTCGGTGGTTCAGTTCGCGACTATCTTTTAAAAGTGCCAACCAGTGACATTGACCTCTGTACTGATGCAACTCCTGAAGAAACTAAGGAATTTTTGCCTGATGCCAATTATCGCTTTGCAAAATATGGGACTGTCTCCTTCCACTATGATCTATATAGAGTAGAAGTGACAACGCTAAGAACGGAAGAAGCCTACGTTGATTTCCGTCATCCCCGGGAAATTAAATTTGTTAAATCGCTTGAACTTGATTATGTTCGCCGTGACTTTACCGTTAATGCGCTCTACTTAGACCGGAGCATGAAGGTCTATGATTTTTGCGAAGGTTTAAAAGATTTAAAAACCAAGACTCTTAGAGTAATCGGTGAACCAAATAAACGACTAGAAGAGGACCCCCTTAGGATTATTAGAGCACTAAGATTTAAACTAAAACTAGATTTTGAAATTGAAACTGAATTAAGTAACGCAATCGTGACAAATGTCCCACTTTTAGACAACCTAAATCAAGAAAAAGTTGACTTTGAAATTAGTAAAATGTATAAAATAGATGAAGAAAAAGCACAGAAACTACTCGATATTTATCAAATAAAATATATAAAGAGAAACTAAAAAGTAGTCTAATTCGAAAATATTTTGCTTATTTGCACACTATAGGTGTGTTTTTTTATGTTTTGGAAAAATATTTAGATAGAAATTCAAGAAACAGGCGTAAAATAATTTTGGGAGAAATAAATTATGTCAAAGTTCACAAAGACAAAAATTCTTGAAATTGCTACAAAAGAAAATGTTCGATATATTAAACTTCAATTCACAGATATCCTAGGAACGATCAAAGCAGTTGAAATTCCTCTAAATAGATTAGAGGATGCTTTAAATGGCAAAATCATTTTTGACGGTTCTTCAATTGAAGGCTTTGTTCGGATTAAAGAAGCCGACATGTACCTTCGACCAGATTTTGACACCTGGCTAATTCTTCCTTTTGAAGAGTTAAGTTATGGTAAAGTTGCAAGATTAATTTGTGATGTTTATACACATTACGGCAAGCCTTTTCCAGGCGATCCCCGTTATATATTAAAACGTGCTGTAAAAAAGATGAATGATGCGGGTTTCGCGACCTTGAATATAGGCTTTGAACCCGAATTCTTTCTTTTTAAAATGGATGCAGACGGAAAACCATTACTACAACCAAATGATAGTGGCGGATATTTTGATATGGCGCCAATCGATGGAGCGGAAAATGCCCGCCGCGATATCGCTCTAGAATTAGAAAAACTTGGCTTTGTTGTGCAATCTAGTCACCACGAAGTCGCAGCCGGACAACATGAAATTAACTTTAAATTCGCCGATGTTGTGACTGCGTGTGATAACGTTCAGACTTTTAAACAAGTCGTCAAAGTTGTTGCACGTCGCCATAATCTATTTGCCTCTTTTATGCCAAAACCTTTAGCGGGTGTCAGCGGGAGCGGAATGCATACTAATTGCTCACTTGCGGATTTAGCTGGAAATAATATCTTTCTTGATGAAAACGACCCAATGAAATTATCACTAACGGCGAGAAAATGGGTGACAGGTATTTTAAAACATACTCGCTCCTTCACGCTTATTACTAATCCTATTGTTAATTCATATAAGCGTTTAATTCCCGGTTATGAAGCGCCAGTTTATGCTTGTTGGAGTGATGCCAATCGTAGTTCTTTAATAAGAATCCCGGCTGTCAGAGGACAAGCGACAAGAGCCGAGATTAGAAGTGTTGATTCAGCGGCTAATCCATACTTAGCTTTGGCAGTTATTTTAACAAGCGGGCTCGACGGCATCACGGGTGATTATGACTTGATTCCACCAGTAAACGATAATATTTATACTCTAACAAGGGAACAAAGAGAAACGCAAGGAATTCAAAACGTTCCGGAAAATCTTAAAGATGCAATCAAGGAATTTAAGCGGGATCCGCTGATGTTGGAAACATTAGGGGACCATACTTATAACAAATACATTTTAGCAAAAGAGCAAGAATGGGATGAATACCGCGTGGTTGTTTCGGACTGGGAAATTAAAAAATATCTCAGATTATAAGTGAATTCATATTATATAGTTCAAAATTAGCGTAAAATAGTTAATATATTATAGGTCGTAAAAGGAGCAAATATGTGTGGTATTGTCGGAGGAATAACTTCTAAAGATGTCAAAGAATACATCATTAAAGGACTAAAATCATTAGAATATCGCGGTTATGATTCGGCAGGAATTGCGCTTGTTAATAATGGAAAAATTGATTTAATCAGGGTTAAGGGTGGGGTAGATTTACTCGAAAAAGCTGTTGAAAACGAACCTGCAGTCAGTGTTGGTGTCGGTCACACAAGGTGGGCAACACATGGTGAACCTTCGGTTAAAAACGCCCACCCACAAAACAGTATGAACGGCGTTTTTTCAATTGTTCATAATGGCGTTATTGATAATTTTCGCACGCTTAAAGCCAAATTAATCGATAAGGGCTACGTTTTTAAGAGCGATACTGACACGGAAGTCATTGCAAATTTAATTGAGTATTATTATTTTAAGGATAAACAAAGTGTCTTACAGGCTATACAGAAAACGCTTAAAGAAGTGCGGGGAAGTTATGCACTTGCGGTTTTATTTAAGGCTGACGAAGAACATATATACTTTGCAAAAATGCGTTCACCACTCGTGATCGGACGCGGAAGTGAAGGAATGTATTTAGGTAGTGATTATATGCCGATGGTTAAAGAAGCAACTGATTTTTATACGGTTTTAGACGGCCAATATGGCTATATTACTAAACAAGAACTAGTTGTTTTTAAAGATGGAAGTAGTAAACCACTTGAGGTAACCTACCATCAAACTGAAATTGCCGAATATGATCTTGGGCTTGAGGGCTATCCTCACTATATGCTAAAAGAAATTGAAGAATCACCACAAGTTGTGCGGAGGTTAATTGATAATTATTATGATGGTAGTCAGTATTTATTCGATAAAAACCTCATCAAAACGATTAAAAAGGCGCCAAAACTAATATTCATTGCGGCCGGAACCAGTTATCACGCTTCACTTATTGCCCGTCGCTATTTCTTCAACTACGGAAAAAATGTCGATGTCTTTGTCGCCAGTGAGTGGGCATATTATCCTTATGTAACAGATCCAGACTCAATCTTTATTTTTGTAAGCCAATCGGGAGAAACGGCTGATTTAATTCGTTGTGTTGATATTGTTAAAGAACGCGGGGGCACAATTGTTACCGTTACAAATTCTAAAGGTTCAACGTTAGATCGTCTCTCTGATTTTACCTTGTTACTTTATGCCGGTTATGAAGTGTCTGTTGCTTCAACAAAAGCTTACACTGCCCAAGTAACATTATTTTCACTTTTAATTGGCGCCCTCAGAGATAATCACAATTCAATCGGCGACTTTTACGCGGTTATTAAAGCCCAAGAGGCAATCATGAAGCAAAAAGAAGATATTCAATTGGTCGCTAAAGACATTGCCAAAGCCCATGATGTATATTTTTTAGGGCGAGGTCTAGATCATGATGTCGCCCTAGAAGCCTCGTTAAAACTCAAAGAAATTACTTATTTACATAGTGAAGCTTTTGCCGGCGGTGAATTAAAGCACGGACCAATTGCACTTATTACAAAAGAATCTCCAGTCATCGGTTTTGTCAGTGACCCGCTAACAGCAGAAGCTATTCGCTCAAATTTTGAAGAAGTAAAAGCAAGAGGCGCAAAGGTCTACATTATTTCACCTCGCTCCTTATCAAAAGAAGGGGATAAAATCGTTGTCCCAACCACTAAAAATTACTTATCACCTTTAACGATGGGAATTGTTGGACAATACCTTGCCTATTATGTAGCATTAGAGTTAGGTACGAACATTGACAAACCTCGTAACCTCGCAAAATCAGTGACGGTGGAGTAACATGAATAGAATTCCTGCAGCCCTAGACTTTCATTTTTTACTTTTAGAATATTATAAGCGCTTGCTCATTAAAGAAGATGAACTCGCTGTTTTATTAATGCTTGATCATCTAATCCTTCAAGGTAATGACTTTGTCACGCCGGAAATGCTTGGATTAGTGATGAACTTTTCAACTGAAAACCTTGATGCCATTTTTGTTAGACTTATTAATCGTGGGCTTTTAGAATTTAAAGATGATAAAGGTACGATGAAAACAAGTTTAAACCCTTTACGGAGTCGGCTCGTTTTAGAGTTTCAAATTGATTATGAAAAAAGCAAAGAACGTGGTGAAGACTTAGAAATTCAAAGTGAGATTGAAAAAGTTTATAATCGTATTCAACTTGAATTTGGACGTAGTCTTTCGCCTTTAGAAATGCAAACAATCCATACGTGGTTTGAATATGGTTATAGTGCTGATTTAATTCTTGATGGACTAGAAACAGCGGCCAAAAAAAACCGCCGAACCATCAAAGCGATTGATAAGATAATCCTGCAAAAAGCCATTGAAATTGAAAGACGTCATGAAGGCGTGAGCGCCCACTCGGAAAAAAATCGAAATAGTTTCGATGATATAGTTGAACAAACAAAGCTCGATCTAGATAATAATGAATAAAGAAAACTTATTAAGAATTCAAACATATTTTAATGAACTATTTCCTGATGCTAGGGGCGAACTTGAATATAGTAAAGACTATGAACTTTTAATCTCGGTGATCTTAAGCGCGCAAGCCACTGATGTTTCTGTGAACGCGGCGATGAGACCATTTTATAAAACTCATCCAACTCTAGAATCAATTGGAGCCTTATCAATTCTTGAACTCGAGAACAATTTTAAAACTATTGGTTTATATAAAACGAAAGCCGCCAATGTTTTTAAAACGGTAAAAATTCTTTTACAAACTTATGAAGGCAAAGTTCCTAGTGACAAGGATCAACTCCTATTACTACCTGGTGTTGGCATCAAAACCGCGAATGTGGTAAGAGCAGAACTATTTAAAATCCCGGAAATCGCGGTCGATACTCATGTTAACCGTATTTCTAAACGTTTAGATTTTGCTAAACCCGCTGATTCGGTTGAAACCGTCGAAGGCAAGTTACGCAAGATTTTAGCACGTGAGGACTATATTAAAACTCATCATCAAATGATTTTCTTTGGTCGCTATTTCTGCAAAGCAAAAAACCCACGTTGCCGTGAGTGTCATCTTGTTGATATTTGTAAGGAAAAAAACAAAAATCTATAGTTGATATAGTTTATCAACGGCGTCTAGATAATTAATCCGAGGGCTAAAGGAAACTTGCAATTCTTGCCCATGTTCGCTAAATATTGCTAAAGGAATCGATTTCCTTTTTTGTTTTTGATGAAAATCGATTATTACCCGAGCATCGATTAAGAAGACTTTATTTAAAGCTGCAAATTGGACGATAAAAAAACAATAACCACCCATGTTTTTAACCATCTCAAGGTGCTCTATTTGATGAAGACTAATGTTATTAAGGGGGAATGATGTCTTGTTGTTTGTGGTTTTAGCCTCGAAATCAAGATACTTTCCCTTATACACTCCGTTATAGTCAGTCGTTGATTGCTTTTCAAAATAGGCATCAGTAATCCGTGCCCCTTTTTCGTAATCAACTTTAACAACATTGATTGGTGTTGGGCGTTTAGTTATTAAGGCCCGTTTAGTGTTTTTATAGTATTCATTTGAAAGATTAATATCCGCTTCTAAATCCATCCCCCGATTCGCCGCATTTGTGATGCGCTTTTTGGTGATGATATTTTTAGTAGGGCTTTTGCCGTTTGGATATTTAATCATAGTTTATTTTATTTTTATGCCTTGATTTCTTCTTTAATGTAACGGTCTAAATCTTCAGTTGTAACTGTCCCGGTTTCGGCAATTCGTTTCATTAATTTTTGAATTGGCCGCGGCATCCCTTTACCAGCGACAAGAATCTTTTTATATTCCGCGCCCACGATATTAGGATTTTTAATTACCGCGTTATATAAAAGTGCGAGATTGCGGGCATCACTTAAAGCCTCGTGCGCATGGCCACTCATATTAATATTGAAAAGTTTGCAGTAGTTCGTCAGTGACATTGAGTTGTCTTTGTCATCTTTAATATATTCACTAATGATCCGGGCAAGATCGATATGATTCTTTTTAATTGCTTCAAAAAGTTCGACCTCAGTTGTGAGATTGTTATTTTGTGATTGTGAAAAAATGCGAATATCATGATTACCAAAAGTAACATATTTAGCTTTTTTAAAGTCGCGGCCGACATATTTTTTGAATTTAGTCATCGCCTCATCATAATTAACACCTTTTTGATCAAGTGTTTCTTGAGTGATTCCCGTTAACTTTTCAACAAAACGACCAATATGATTAATCGCTTTAACATATATATCAAAACCTTTATCTAAACGCGCAAAGGTCCCATCCTTTTTTAATTTAGCCTTATATGCTCCAAGGGCAATAAGTTCATGCGAAAACTGTGTTCCCTCAAGATCTAGGAATACAACGAGTCTTTCTTTCCCAACATTTTTTAGCAATTTTTTCATATTCGTTATTTTATCACATATTCCAAATTATAAAAGCAGTAAAAGGCCCTGATTTATTGCTTTATTATATAACAAAATATATAATAATGCAGAGGTCACCATGAGTTATAAATTTAATTTCGATGATAATCAAATACTTAATCACAAGTTTTCGCCCGCAACAAAAGGTTACGACGCTCTAGAAGTCGATCGCTTCTTTGATAAGGTCATTAGTGACTATCAAGAAACAAAGAAAGCACTAATCGCCTTAAAGAAGCTTGAAACTGATTATGCGCGCCTAATAATGGTTAAGAGCGATTTAGAAGCGCGAGTAAAATTGCTTGAGAATCGCATTTTAGATTATGAACGAACAAATGGAAACCATCGCGATAACTTCGAAAACATCAGACGCATCGCTGCGTATGAAAAGTATCTTTGGAGTATCGGACATGACCCCAAAAAGATTAAGTAGTCGATCCGGATAATTGCTGGCAAATTTAATTTGTTAGAGGAAAGTCCATGCTCACACTAGCTGCGATGCTAGTAGTGTTTGTGCTAGCGGAAAAAATAACGCTAGGCAGGGAGGAGTCCCTGACGGCGGGCCAAAACCTAAGTCTTCGGATAAGGTCGCGGTCCTTAAGGTGCCACAGTGACGAGTTTTTGGGAAACTGAAAAGTGAAACGCTGGTAAACCCCACAAGTGAGAAACCTAAATATTGGTAAGGGAAATAGCAATAGAGAATCTGAATCTAGCGCTGTATGGAAACATAGATAAATAATTATCCTATGACAAAACATGGCTTACAGGATCGACACTCACTTTCTAAGGAGTAACAATAATATGAAGATTAACCCAAAACTTCCTAACTATATCACCATTTTTCGGATGGGGATGGTCGTTGTGATTTTGATTATTTTATTACTTCCTTGGCAACAATTAGTTGGCAATATTCCTTTTGTTTTTGCCAACGTTAATCTTATTTACTTTATTGCTCTTATTCTCTTTTTAATCGCTAGCATTAGCGATTTCTTTGATGGATATCTAGCAAGAAAATATAATCTCATTTCTAATTTTGGCAAGTTTATGGATCCAATCGCCGACAAGATGCTGGTTAACACCTTGCTGATTGTCCTTCTTGTTAAACAAGCATATGCTCCACAACAAATTAGTGTCCCCCTATTAGCGGTAATTATCATGATTGCACGCGATTTGGTAGTGGACGGGCTAAGACTAGTGGCGAGCGAACGCAAAATTGTCCTTGCGGCAAACATCTTTGGCAAAGTGAAAACGGTCCTGCAAATGGCCGCGATTAGTGTGTTTTTACTTAATGACTGGCCTTTTTCCTTACTATATGGCGCGACTCCTTATGTTTCGCTCGTATTGATTTGGGCCGCCGCCACTGTCAGTCTATTGTCAGGACTCATTTATGTCGGACAAAATTATCGCGTACTTAAGGATGAAAAACATGGATAAGAAATCCATCCTTTCATGGTTGATCCGTCACAATAAAACATTGGGGGCGGTTGAGTCATTAACAGGCGGGATGTTTGCTAGTTCCGTCGTTGATGTTCCAGGTGCATCGGCAACTTTTAGAGGTGCAATTGTCACATATGCGACCGAACTTAAAACAAAATTAGTAGATGTGAGCGAAGAAACAATCGCAACGTATGGAGTTGTCTCGAGTAAAACAGCGCTAGAAATGGCATTGGGTGGCAAGAAACAACTTAATGTTGATTTTTGTCTTAGCTTCACCGGCAATGCTGGACCAGAAGTACAAGATAATCGACAAGTCGGTGATGTTTACATTGCTTTAACATTTAGTGATGTTGAAGTTATTGAACACTTTAGTTTGGATGGCGAACGTAATCAAATCCGAAAAGCCGCCGTACAAAAAGGCTGGGATTTGTTAGAACGTGTGATAAAAGAACAAAAAGAAAACTATTTATAGTTAGGAGATATATTATGGCAAAAGAAACCAAAAACACTTTATTAGATACAATCAAGGAAATTGAGAAGACATTTGGCAAAGGCAGCGTAATGAAATTAGGCGACAGACAACATATTGATGTTGATGTAATTCCTAGTGGATCATTGCTTCTAGATGAAGCCCTTGGGGTGGGTGGCTATCCTAAAGGTCGGATTGTCGAAATATTTGGACCTGAAAGTAGCGGCAAAACAACTTTGTCATTACACGCAATTGCTGAGTGCCAAAAAAAAGGTGGAGTGGCGGCATTTATTGATGCGGAACACTCAATTGATCCTGTCTACGCCAGAAATCTTGGAATTAATATTGAAGAATTAATTCTCTCGCAACCTGATAGTGGTGAACAAGCGCTCGAAATTGCTGAGATGCTCGCCGCCAGTGGCTCCATTGACCTTATCGTCATTGATAGTGTCGCCGCCCTTGTTCCGGAAGCTGAACTAAATGGCGAAATGGGTGATACCCAAGTTGGACTCCAAGCACGCTTAATGTCGAAAGCAATGCGCAAATTAACGGCAATCTTAAATAAGGCTGAATGTACAATTATATTCATTAACCAATTAAGAGAAAAGGTCGGCGTTATTTATGGCAACCCGGAAGTGACGAGCGGTGGCCGAGCCCTTAAATTTTATTCTTCAATTCGAGTAGATATTCGTCGCGGTGAAGCGATAAAAGATGGGGCTAAATTAATCGGCAACGTCGCCAAGATTAGAGTCGTAAAAAATAAAGTTAGTCCGCCATTTGGCAGCTGTGAAGTTGACATAATTTATGGCAAAGGTATTTCAAAGATTGGTGAAATCGTTGATTTAGCCGCGGCAAGAGACATTATTAAAAAATCTGGTTCCTGGTATGAGGTCAACGGTGAGAAGATGGGGCAAGGTCGTGAAGCGGCCCAGACCTTCTTATTAGAACGCCCAGAACTTATGCAAGAAATCGAGAAAAAACTACGAAAGAAAATTAGTTAGACATAGTCTAACTTTTCTTTTTATACTGATGATTATATCTTTGCTTAATCTCTTTTAAAGTTTTGATACATTTGATATAATAGTTTTACTCAGTAGAGTAGTTGTCCCTAAACACATTTAGGATTAAGCCATATTTATCGTTAATAACGAATATATAAATTTCAATAAATCATGTCCATTTCTAATGTGTTGGCAATTTTATGCCATTTTTGGCATATATACGTGAAAAATTCATTTAATGCTTAAACGCGCAAAGAGAGGAAATGAAAATGGAAATTAATTTTATGATTGATACCATCTCATCATTAGCCCTCGTTCTTATGATTGTTTTGTTTTTCGTCGGACTTGGTTTAGGTGCACTAGGTTTTTACTTAGTCCCTATATTTAAATCTAAAGCTGCTTTAAAAAGATCACAAAGAATTATTCGTGATGCCGAAATTAAAGCCGAACACATTACAAAAAATGCTGAACTTGATGCTAAACAAAAGGTGATTGAGGGTAGACAAGAGCTTGAAAAAGAAGTCAAGCAAAGAAAAGCCGATCTAGCTGAGACGCAAAGGCTTATTGGAGAACGTGAGAAAGCGGTCGAACGCCGTGATTTACTATTATTAAGTAAAGAACAAAGCCTCGATGCAAAAAACGAAAATCTATCAACTAAGCTTAGACAACTAGACGAAAAAGAGTTTGATTTACAAAAGAGAATCGACTCAATTATTACTGAACTTGAACACGTCTCACAAATGACGGTTGGACAAGCCAAAGAGGAATTATACGAACGAGTTAACGTTAAATTGAACCGTGAAATCTCAGTTTATATGAAGAATCGTGAAGATGAAGCTGAAGAAACCGCAAATGAAAAAGCGCGGGAAATTCTGGCACTTGCGATTAATAAATATTCACAAGAAGTCACAACCGAACGTACCGTTAGTGTTGTTGCCTTACCAAATGATGAAATGAAGGGGCGGATTATTGGTCGTGAAGGCCGTAATATTAGAACGCTTGAACAACTGCTTGGTGTTGACATTCTAATTGATGACACCCCAGAAGCAATTACCGTTTCTTGCTTTGATCCAATTAGACGCGAAATCGCCCGTCGGGCCCTTGATGTCTTAATTAAAGATGGTCGTATTCAACCATCACGGATTGAAGAAGTTATCGTTAAGGTCAAAGAAGAACTTGAAGAAGTTATTCAAAAGGCCGGACGTGAAGCTGTGTTTGAGCTTGGGTTAACTAACGTTCATAAAGAGATGATTGGCTTTATTGGTCGTCTCAAATATAGAACCTCATACGGCCAAAGTGGTCTAAAACATAGTATTGAAGTTGCACACTTAGCCGGAATGATGGCCTCTGAATTGGGTATTGATCCAACTAAGGCAAAACGCGCTGGCTTATTCCACGATATCGGCAAATCTGCTGACTTCGAAATGGAAGGTTCACACGTTGAAGTCGGGGCTCGTTTGGCTCGTAAATATGGCGAACCTGACTATGTTCTTGACGCAATCGAAAGCCATCACGGCGACAAAGAAGCTAAATTTATTTACTCACAACTTGTCATCGCGGCTGACACCCTTAGTGCGGCGAGACCTGGTGCAAGAAGTGAAACCTTAGAAAGATATATTAAGAGAATTGAACAATTAGAGACAATTTGTAACTCATACCCATCAGTGCAAACGTCATATGCGATGCAATCTGGTCGTGAAGTGAGAGTTATGGTTATCCCTGACAAAATCGATGACATCGGTGCTTATAATTTAGTCCGTGAAATTCGTGAAAAAATTGAAACTGAAATGACTTATCCTGGGCAAATCAAAGTTTCCGTAATCCGTGAATTTAGAGCCCAAGATATCGCCAAGTAATCGCCAATGCGGATCCTCTTTATTGGTGACATTGTTGCCAAAGTTGGCCGCGATGCTGTAAAAAAAAGTTTAAAAAATCTGATAAAAGAACATCAAATTGATGTTGTAATTGCTAACGGTGAGAATGCCACGCATGGTCGCGGCCTCACCAGAAAGCATTATCAACAATTAATTGAGATGGGCATCAATGTGGTTACGTTAGGTAACCATTTTGACGATAGACAAGAAATTCGTGATTATATCGAAAAAACGGCCGTCCTGGTCCGTCCGCTTAATCTGATTGAGCAATATCCGGGAAAAGGCAGCGTTGTGTTTACTCATAAAGGCATAAAAATCAGGGTAACTAACTTACTTTTGGAAGCATTTATGAAACGTCCAGTTGAAAGTCCGTTCGCAAGCCTTAGCATGCTGCTTAATGAAGTTGAACCAAGTATTCATATTGTTGATGTACATGGAGAAGCAACCGCGGAGAAACTTGCGCTGGCTTATGCCTTTGACGGCCGTGTGAGCGCGATGCTAGGCACCCATACACATGTGCAGACTCGTGACTATCAAGTCCTACCGTTAGGAACGGCTTATATTAGTGACGTGGGGATGACTGGCCCTAAAAATGGTGTGATTGGTGTTGAAAAAAACAGTGTGATTCAAAAGATGTGGTTTAACAAAGAAACCCATTACGTTTATGATAATAAAGACGAAGGTCTCCTTAGTGCGGTTGTCATCGATGTTGATGAAGAAAGCGCGAAGGCCAAAGACATTTACCCAATATATTTGACTGTGAGATAAAATTATGGCATCAAAAATAATTCTTAATCGACCATCCTTAATTAAAGCTCGTAATCGTCGTCCGCAACGGATTCAATATCAGTGTTTTAATCTTGATATTCCGGAAAAAGTGCAAGCGACTTTAAGCGGCAAATTTTACTATATCCACACCTATGGTTGCCAAGCTAATGTCAGAGATGAAGAATCAATGGCCGGATTACTTGAAAGTGCTGGCATGAAAAGAACAGATATGGCCGTAGATGCGAGTGTTATTATTCTTAATACATGCGCAATTAGAGCTAACGCTGAAGATAAACTATTTGGTGAAATTGGCTCAATTAAGGCGTTAAAACGTTTAAATAAGGACCTTATTGTTATTATTTCTGGCTGCATGGTTCAACAAGAAAGCGCGCTAGAAAAACTTGAAAAATCTTATCCCCAAGTTGATATTTTCTTTGGAACTAATTCAGTTCACAAGGTCCTCGAGTTAATTGATTTACATTTAAACAGTAAGAAAAAGGTTATCGACGTTAATAGCGAAGACATCACCATTTATGAAGATGTCCCCGTTGCTCGTGTTGAGGATTTTAAGGCTTTCGTTAACATTACTTATGGCTGTGATAAGTTTTGTACATACTGCATCGTCCCTTATACACGCGGAAAAGAACGGAGCCGAAAGTTTGCAGACATTCTCAATGAATGTGAAATTCTTGTGCGGTCTGGATATCAAGAAATTACTCTTGTGGGACAAAATGTTAATGCCTATGGTATAGATTTAAAGTTAGGTGAAAGTTTCGCGGATTTACTTGAAGCTGTCGCTAAACTTGGGATTCCCCGTTTACGCTTTATTACTTCTCATCCTTGGAATTTTGATGATGCGATGATTACAGTAATCGCTAAATACGATAATATCATGAAGGCCATTCACCTTCCGCTTCAATCTGGAAACAATCATATTTTAAAATTAATGGGTCGCCGTTACAGCGTTGATTCATATTTAGAGTTAGTCGCCAAACTAAAAGCAAAAATGCCCACCGTTGCCCTTACCACGGATATTATTGTTGGTTTTCCTAATGAAACTGAAGAACAATTTGCGGATACTTTAAGAGTGTTTGAACAAGTTGGCTATAGTGGTGCCTTTACTTTTATCTATTCTCCACGCGAAGGAACTCCGGCGGCAAAAATGATAGATGATGTCACACTTGAAGCCAAGCACCAACGCTTTAATCGTCTCAAAGATCTCGTTGAAATCTCAACCGGCAATTACGCTGCGACGCTAGTTGGGCAAATCAAGACCGTCCTAGTTGATGGTGCGAGTAAGAAAAACGATCAAGTTTTAAGTGGTTTTACTGAAGAAAACAAGGTTGTACACTTTATTGGGCGTGAAGACTTGGTCGGCAAAATTGTTAAGGTTAAAATTTTGGCAAGTCACGTTTATCACCTTGAAGGAGCACTCGTTAATGAATAAAATTAGCCTGAAAATTGATGAACTGGCCGCTAGTTTTTTTGAACTAGAACTCGTGAAAGAATATTTTAATGCGGTTGATTTAATCAATGAAAACACTGCCTTACTTGACTTAAGTGAGAGGGTAAAAAAGTTACAAAGAATGATGACGTTACATGTTTCAAAAGAGGCGGAATATGAAAAATTTAAACTTGAATATGAAACAAGTCTTAACGAATATAATTCTCACCCCTACATTGTTAATTACACTTATTTAAAAAACGAGGTTGAAGATTTATTATCACAGATGAAAAAGATTATCGAATAGCTAGAGTCGCAATATAATATTGCGGCTTTTTTATTAGTCTTACTAGTAAGTATGTTAAAATATGCTTTATTAGAGGGCTTAATATGGATACAGTAAATTACACACCAATGATTATGCAATATTTAGAAATTAAGAAGGAAAATCCCGGCGTTTTAATCATGTTTAGACTCGGCGATTTTTATGAATTCTTTTTTGAAGATGCGATTTTAGCGAGTAAAACACTACAACTAGTACTCACCAAAAAAGCCGCGGGAAATGGTCAAAAGATTCCGATGTGTGGTATTCCTTATCATGCTTCTGCAAGTTACTTGCAAAAGCTTGTAAGTGCCGGACATAAAGTCGGGATCGTTGAGCAACTTGAAGACCCCGCTTTAGCTAAAGGTTTAGTCGAACGTGGCATTGTTCAAATTGTCACGCCGGGTGCGGTCATCGATTTTGATGAAACTCATAATAACTTTATTGTCGCCATTGATGAAACCCTCGTTGATTACGCAATCTGTTTTGCCGATGTCTCAACTGGTGACATTTCCGTAATTAGACTTGATAAATCTAGTAGCAGTCTGGCTAACTTTATTAGTAATTTAGGATCTAAAGAAATTGTCGTTGGGACGATGTTTGATCCAAAGTTACTAAAAAAACTCCAACAAGTTTATAACGTCGTTGTCAGTTTTGAAGATGACAACAACCTCCGTAATCAATATCAAGAGCTATTTGTCCATGTTAAAGATACGGGCTTGATGCGCGTGGCCGCTCGCTTGATTAACTATCTTGTTAAAATCGAAAGACGTGAATTAGGATATTTTAAATTAATCAATGTTTCTAAACCTAGTGATTACCTACAAATTGATGCCTTTAGTCGTGTGAATTTAGAACTAACTAGAACAATCAGAAGTGAAGATAAATTTGGCTCACTCTTTTGGTTGTTAGATAATACGAAAACGGCGATGGGCCGGCGACTCCTTAAAAATTACATTAATCAACCCCTTTGTGAGCTTGCTAAAATTTATCGACGCCAACTAATTATTGATGCGTTGACCGTTAATTTCATCACCCGCGAAGAAGTTAAAGCGAGTCTTGAAGATATTTACGACTTTGAACGAATTATCGCGCGCATTAGTTTTGGCAATGCAAATCCAAAAGAACTCTTAAGATTAAAGGCGTCGCTACGAGCGTTTGAAGATATTAGAGCCAAGATTATAAAACTAGATAACCCAGAGTTAACCCAGTTGGTTGAACGTGCTTTTGATAGTTTTGCCCTTATTGAACTTTTGGAAAAAGCCATTAGTGAGGATGCCCCGCTTGTGATTGCAAACGGCGACGTTTTTAATTTTGGTTATGATAAAGATTTAGATCAACTTATTAAAATCAGTAAAAATAGCCGCCAGTTTATTCTTGACTTAGAAGAACAAGAAAAGGCAAAAACCGGAATTAAAAATCTAAAAATTGGCTATAACCGTGTCTTTGGTTATTACATCGAAGTCACTAACTCCCAACTTGAATTAGTCAAAGATGAATATGGATATATTCGTAAACAAACAACTAAAAATGGCGAACGCTATATTAATGAAACATTAAAGGATAAAGAAGCACAAATTCTGAGTGCGGAAGAACGCCGTGGTGAGCTAGAGAAACATCTCTACCAAGAACTTTTAAGCGAAATTAAAAAATATACCCGTAAAATTCAAGCGATTGCCGATATTGTCGCCGAACTTGATGTGATGGTTAGTTTAACAGGGGTCTCAATTGATCATAATTTTAAGAAACCAACCTTTAATCAAAGTCGGACAATACTTGTTAAAGCTGGCCGCCATCCAGTTGTGGATACGGTCTTAAAGAAAAATAAATACGTCGCCAACGACATAATTATGGATCATAAGGTTGATATTTTGTTAATTACCGGCCCGAACATGGGTGGCAAATCAACCTATATGCGGCAATTAGCCCTTATTATTGTCCTTGCCCAGATGGGATGTTTTGTCCCGGCAGAATCCGCTAATTTGATGGTTTTTGATCAAATTTTCACACGGATTGGTGCAAGTGATGATCTTGTGAGTGGACAATCAACTTTCATGGTGGAAATGAGTGAAGCTAACGTTGCCCTTCGTAACTCAACGGAGAATTCACTTTTAATCTTTGATGAAATTGGACGTGGTACGGCAACTTATGACGGGATGGCTTTAGCGCAAGCAATGATTGAATATGTCGCTAGTAATATTAAGGCGAAGACCGTTTTTTCAACGCACTATCATGAACTCACCTTCCTTGATACACAAATAGAAAATCTCAAAAATATTCATGTTGAAGTTAAAGAAAATAAGGATGATATCACTTTCCTTTATAAAGTAAAAGAAGGACCAATGAATAAATCATATGGGATTAATGTGGCAACCCTCGCGGATTTACCTTATCCAATCATTAAACGCGCGAAAGAGGTCCTTGCACAGTTAGAAACTAGTGAACACCTGAATGTTCGCGCCCATATAGATAAACCTGTCCAAGCGCTTGATAAGGTGTTAATTGATGAATTAAAAGCGATTGATCCTAATCGTCTAACTCCACTTCAAGCACTAGACGCTCTAGTTAAAATTAAGCAAAGGATGGAACAAGATGAATAAAATTCATGTTTTAGATATTAATCTTGCCAACCAAATTGCTGCCGGTGAAGTAATTGAGCGTCCCGCCAGTGTTGTTAAAGAACTAGTTGAGAATGCAATTGATGCGCATGCAAAATCAATTTTAATTAAAGCCGATAATGCGGGCCGTACTTTTATTAGTGTTGAAGATGATGGAGATGGAATGGGTCGACTTGACGCCAAAACTTCTTTTTTGCGCCACGCGACCAGTAAAATTTATGATCAATTTGATTTATTTAGAATTAAGACACTTGGCTTTCGCGGAGAAGCCCTAGCTTCGATAGCGGCAATTAGCCAAGTGAAAATGATTACAAGTGATGGGGAAGTTGTTGGCAGTGAAATCAATATTTCGGGTGAGGATATGCTCATTAGTGATGCTCCCTTACGTAAGGGCACCTTAATTGAAGTAAGAGAATTATTTTATAATACCCCAGCCCGGCTTAAGTACTTAAAAAGTGACTACACTGAAACTAGCGCAATTATTGATGCAGTATCGCGCCTAGCGCTTGCTCATAGTGATGTCGCTATCACGTTATTTATTGATGATAAATTACGGCTGAAAACCTCCGGACGTGCTAATTTACATGAAACAATCATGAATATTTATGGCGTCTTTACTGCCAAACATTTGGTCGCGTATAAGATAGAAACTCCAGACTTTAAAGTTACCGGTTATTTAGGTAAAGGTGAACTTGCTAGGTCTAATCGGTATGGAATTATTACGAACCTCAATGGTCGTAATGTTTATATGCCGAAGGTGCAAACCGCAATCATTAATGCATATCATGATTTTCTTGCCGATACTCGTTATCCCTTTGTGGTCCTTGACTTAGAAATTGAACCTGGTTTAGTGGATGTTAATGTTCACCCCAGTAAACGAGAGGTAAGATTTTCCAAAGAAAACGAATTAAATGAGATGTTAATTCGCACCATCCCAACGTTTTTGCTAGATCAAGATTTAATTTTTGATCCACATCCGGAAAAATATCAACCACAAGAAGTGGTCGCACGTCCGTATGTAGAGCAAACCCAATTTGATTTTTCTCATAAAAATTCCGCAATCGAAAACGTTCCGCAAGAACAGTTTTTAAAAATGAGCGATATAGTTGAAAAAGCCCCTGAAGCGGAAGTCCGCCAAAAACCCCGGCAACGAATTACTTCAATCGCCCAGTTAAATCTTACTTACTTAGTATGTGAAGATGGCGAAGGCGGTTTTTACCTAATTGATCAACACGCCGCTGCAGAACGGATTAATTATGAAAAGTTCCAAACCGAACTCAATCTTAACTTAAAAGTTAAACGGCCGTTAATTCCGCTAGTACTAGATTATTCCTTGTCGGAAATTTCAGCATTTGATGAAGAAAAGCTTCAAGCACTCGCAAGTGTTGGAATTGTGCTTGAACCATTTGGCAATTCGAGTTTTAGAGTCGTGGAAGTGCCATTATGGACTGAAGAATACGATGAGAAGATTTATGTAACATCGATGATTGAACAAGTTTTACAAAACGGCGTAACCAATCAATCGCAAGTAAGAACCGATGCGATTGCAACAATGGCATGTAAAGCTTCAATCAAAGCCAACATGAGATTAAGTATTGCTGAACAACAAATCTTAGTGGATATGCTCTTTAAAACTAAAAACCCATACACTTGTCCCCATGGTCGCCCAACGATTATTCAATTCAATAAGTATCAAATAGAAAAAATGTTCAAGAGGACAGGCGTATGATCTATATCATCGGTGGTCAAACCGCAAGTGGTAAGACAGAACTTGCGCTAGAATTCGCGCAAAAAATTGGTGCTCATATTATTAATGGTGACGCTTTTCAAGTGTATCGGCGTTTAGATATTGGCACAGCTAAGGCTAGCAAAGAAGAACAAAGTTTAGTTCCTCATCACCTTATCGATATTGTTGATATTAATGAAGCCTTTAGTATTTTTGAATATCAAGAATTAGCCCGCAAAATTATTGATCGTTTAGTGGCCAAAAACATCCCAGTAGTGATTGTTGGTGGAAGCGGCCTTTACATTCGCAGTGTCCTATTTGATTATCGTTTTAGCCCAAACAGTGAAGCAGATATGGCGAGATTTGAGAAAATGGATAATTATCGCTTACATCAATATCTAGCCTCAATTGACGAAATAAGTGCGGAAAAAATCCACTTTAATAATCGCCGTCGCGTCTTAAGAGCAATCGAGATTTATCTTCAAACTGGTCTCAGCAAAAGTGCGCTCGAACTAGAGCAGAGTAAACAACCATATTATCCTTATACGATGGTGATGGTTGATTGGGATAAAGAACAATTGGATGCTCGCATTCTTGAAAGAATCCGGTTAATGTTTGCACAAGGCTTAAGAAGTGAACTTGCGGAGTTACTCGAAACATTTCCAAGTAGTTCACCAGGCTTTAGAGCAATTGGTTATAAAGAAATGATTGAAAACGCTAATTATAGTGATGAACAATTAATTGACCTTATTAATAAAAACACAATCCATTACGCTAAACGCCAAAAGACTTTCTTCAAAAATCAATTTAACATCAGCTCCTTTACAAAACGTGAAGAGGCCCTTGAATTTTTATTAGACACGTTTAAAGGAGCATTATAAGATGGACAAAACCTTATCAATCATTGAAGTCGCTAAGAAACTCAATATTCCTGAAGAAGCACTTGAGTGTTTTGGTCGTGATAAAGCCAAAATTGACCCAACCTCTCCTTTACTAGATAAGAAGTTTAATGGTGATATTGTTTTAGTTACGGCAATTACGCCCACCAAGGCTGGAGAGGGTAAAACAACAATGTCGATTGCTCTTTGTGATGGATTAAGTGCGATTAACGAGCCAGCTTTATTGTGCTTAAGAGAACCTTCCATTGGTCCTGTCTTTGGTAATAAAGGTGGCGCCACTGGTGGTGGTCTTGCTCGAGTTATTCCTAGTGAAGAAATTGATCTTCATTTCACTGGTGATATGCACGCGCTTACCACATCAATTAACCTCATTAGTGCAATTATTGATAATCACATTTTTCGTGGTAACGAGTTAGGAATTGATCCTAAAAAAGTTGTCTGGACCCGCGCAATTGATATGAACGACCGAGCTTTACGAGAAGTAATTATTGCAAGCAAGAAAAAGCATGGTATTGCTCGTAAAGAGAACTTTAAAATAACAGTCGCAAGTGAAATGATGGCCATCATGTGTTTAAGTCGTGATGAAGAGGATTTTCTCAATCGAATTAGGAAAATTTTAGTCGCCTATACCTTTGATAACAAACCTATTTTTCTAAGTGATTTAAAAATCTCACATGCGATTATGAAATTAATGAAAAAAGCCTTAAAACCAAATTTAGTTCAAACTTTAGAAGGGAATCCAGCGTTAATTCATGGGGGACCTTTTGCCAACATTGCGCATGGGTGCAATTCTTTAATTGCAACTAAATTAGCCACTAAACTAGCACCAATTGTCGTGACTGAGGCCGGGTTTGCCGCGGATTTAGGGGCCGAAAAGTTTTTTGATATCAAATCAAGGATCGGTGAACTTAAACCTAAACTTGCAGTTTTAGTCGCTACCATCAAAGCGTTAAAACTTCATGGTGGCGCCAATAGTGCCACCCTTGAGCAAGAAAACATTGATGCAATGATAGAGGGGACTAAGAATCTTGAACAACACTATCAAAATTTATTGAAATATAATCTACCTGTTTTAATTGCAATCAACCATTTTGCAACGGATTCACAAGGTGAAGTTGATGCCTTGGTACTTTGGTGTAAAAAGCGTAACTATCAAGTGACTTTCGTTGATAGTTTCTTAAATGGCTCGGCCGGTGCAATCGATTTTGCTCACAAAGTGAAAGCAATGTTGCTAAACAACAAGAGCGACTTTAAACCACTATATAGTCTTAATCTTTCAATAAAAGAAAAAATCGAGAAAGTCTGTAAAGAGATATATAGAGCGGATGGTGTTAATTTCAGTGCAAAAGCCAAACGAAATTTGAAAATGATTGAAGCGTTGGGTTTTACAAATGTTCCTGTTTGTATTGCAAAGACCCCGCATTCATTTAGCGATGATCCAACGTTGCTTAATGTCGCTAAAAACTTTAAAATTAATGTTAGAGATTTATATATTAGTGCGGGCGCAGGCTTTGTTGTTTGTTTAACCGGTGAATTATTAACGATGCCGGGTTTACCGAAAATACCTGCCGCTGTAAAAATGGAGGAGTTTGATTATTAATGGAATTAGAAAAAGTAGAATTATTCGATCTTGTTCAAATGAAAAAGGCTCACCCTTGTCACAATAAATCAACGATGTTTCAAGTGGTGAAGCTTGGTGCAGATTTGAAGATTCAGTGCCAGGGTTGCGGCAATGTCATCATTATTCCGCGCATCATTTTTGATAAACGCCTTAAAAAAATCATCTCTCGCGAAGAACAAGTGCTATTTAAACAATAAAGTCCCTATTTATAAGTAGGGATTTTTTAATGGAAATAAGACTAAATAATCTAAGTAAAAGTTTTCAAGACCAAGTGGTTTTAAATAATATTTCGACGACCTTTATTGGCCCTGGTCTCTATATTTTGTTTGGGCATAGTGGTAGCGGAAAGACAACGCTTTTAAACATCATCGCCGGTTTAGAAAAATCAAGTAGTGGAGAAGTGATCAAAGACAAAAAGATCAAAAGTGGAATTATCTTCCAACATCATTATTTGCTGGGTGATTTAACCGGTTATGAAAACGTTACTTTACCATTAAAGATAAATAGAACTCCTTTTGCAAAAGTGGAAATATATAAGCTTTTTGACCAATTTAGGATTGGAGACACAAGAAAGCGTAAAATTAAATTTTGTTCAGGGGGGGAAGCACAAAGAATAAATTTTATCCGCACTTTGGCTAGTAAGCCTGACTTTATTCTTGCCGATGAACCAACCGGGTCTATTGACCTCGATAATGCCTCTTTTATTAAAAATAAGCTCTTAGAATTATCGAAAGGCATTCTAGTGATTATCGTTACACATGACCGAAAATTATTTGCTAACATCACGGCCAATTATCTGTATTTAGAAAAAGGGAAGATAGCAGCTTATGTCATGGAAGACTGATATTATTCTGACTAACTTTAAGGCTAATAAGTTGAGCAATATAATTAACGCTCTGTCGTTATCGCTGGCGGTAATACTTTTTGCCCTTTTCAGTGGTTTTTATTTATCGCAGCAGGAAACAATCAACGAACAAGCCCTTAGATTTCCCGAATATCTTTGTGCAAATATTGAAAAAAGTGAAGAGATTGAAAGCGAATCAAGCTTTCTTAAACTCAAGCAGGTTAGCAGACCAAGTTTAAGGGAAGTTGAGTCTTTTCTCTCAACTGGTATCAGCGCTAAAATCCACTTAAATTACACTAATCTATTTCTTCAGGACGGCATATTTACTTATGGAAAGAAGTTGATGCCGGCACTCCCAGTCTTTCTTGAAAATTTTGATTTTGACCACCAACAAATCGCATTACTAAAAACCGAGTGGGTGCCAAGCGAAAGTGTTCAAACGATTTATGTTAATGACACTTTTATTTCTCGTCTTGCGGAAGTTGTCGCCTTTAATGATTACCAAGATGTTCTTTTAAGTTACACCCTCGTTATTAACAATCAAACCATGAGCAAAGAAATCATTTTTAACTTAAAAATCGTTGGTATATTTGAGGAGTTAGAGTACCTATCTAGTCCTAAAATCTATTTTTCTCAACAGGCAGTCGATGAGTTCTTTATAGCTTATGATATTGATGAAGAAATAAACATTTATGAATATATCAGTGATCTAGCGGCAACTGATGAATCCACCAGTTATAGTTATCGGATGTACTTTGCTTCATTAGAAGACCTTGACAAAGCGAAGAATATTTCAGCGAGTTTATCAAGCGAAGATGCCTATTTAAATATCGTTGGTGAACATTTATCAAGATTAGATTCACTAAAAGAGATGTTTAATTTCATAAATATTACCTTACTTGTTAGCCTTATATTAATAGTTGTTAGTCTCCTTTTTATCAATGTGACAATTACGCATCGTGAGATAAGCAAAGCCAATGCGAAGAACGCACTTCTTTATTATTTTGGTGCGAAAACTTCGGACATTATTGATATATATTTAGGCCAGAACCTAGTTTTGGTTTCTTTTAGTATGGGCACACTAATTTTTGTACCATATCTTAGTAACGTCTTGAATTCGTTAATGATAAGCATCTTGAACATTAAGACCTCCATCGAAGTGCCTTTACTAATATATCGGGAGATTCCCTTTCTGATTCCGGTCAGTATTTTTATCATTATGTATGTGAGTGCCAGCGTAATTACAATCATCAATATATATATAAAAAACCAAAAGACGCTAATTAAAAGGCTGGCCCACAATGATTAAAATCAAAAAACTCAAAGTTAAATTTGGCCCCACACCAATCCTAAATATTGATGAGCTTATTTTTAACAGTCATGGATTTTATGCGATAGTTGGCCCCAGTGGATGCGGGAAAACGACCTTAATTAACGTTATATCCGGCGCAATTAAAGACTATAACGGTCAAGTTTTAGTAAACGCTAAATCGCTACGGGACTTGAAGGAGAAGGACAGACTTTTGTATCGCCAAAATGTTATTTCGGTGGCCTTTCAAGACCAAGTGTTATTTGACGATTTAACCGTGAGTGAAAACATCGAATTAAAACTCGATTTTTATCAAAAATTAACACCTAAGCGGAAACGCGCCAAAGTTAATGCCTTGTTGAAAGAATTAAAAATTTACAATTTAAGAGACAAAAAAGCAAAATACTTATCCGGGGGAGAAAAACAAAGAGTCGCGATTGTTCGCACCGTCATCAGTGAGGCAAAGGTCTTGATTTTTGATGAGCCGACAGCCGCACTCGATGATTTCCATAGCCGACTTACATTCTCACTCCTTGCAAAGTTAAGTCACAAGTATTTAGTGATTGTCGTCACGCACAACCGCGAATTGATTGAACAGTATGCAGACCAAGTAATTGATCTTACTTATGGAAAGGTTTGTAAAATTACACAGATTGAGCGCTCAAACGTTTCTAGTGATTTTGTCGGAATGTTAAACCAAGACTCGCCTACGCAACCGAAGACGCTAAGACTTTTCAAACTTGCCTGGAGCTTATTTAAAAGTAGACAGAAACGTAATCTCTTCGCTAGCTTTACTTTCACACTTAGTTTAACGGCGATTTGCACGCTTTTAGTTTTAACTTCGGCAATTAGCAGCGGGATTCGCGGGAGTTTTGCCCTTAATTACCAAGAAGATACTGCCCTTATACATTATAAGAAGAACCAACCTTATCCTAGTCGTAGTGGACTAGAGGCCTCACAAGGCGACATATTAGCTAATCGATATAGTGCAAAAGTTGGTGCTTTGTATTTAGGAGATATGAGTGCTTTGTTTCCAACCACGAATGTGGTCTATTTTCAAAATGAATTTATAAAGTTACCATTAACGACCCTCACTGCGGATAGTTTTAATAGTATTGAGCTTATTGAAGAGTTTGACATGCTTGATATATACGGATTTAGAAGATATAGATTAAGTGATGATGAAGTTATTTTGTCACTGACAACTTTGGAGCAAAAATTTCTTTATGACCATCTCAATATCCGTAAGGGAGAAACACTTGAGCGATTAGGAGAATATTTAAAAACGTATCCGACATTTATTACGCTCCATGTTGCTAATGAAAATTGGGGTTATGAAGACGAACAAATTTTTCGTCTGATCGCGGTATTAAGCGGAGAAAGTTCGAGAATCATTCATAGCAACCCGCTATTTAGTGAAATATTATTTGAAAACAAGATGATGTTGCGGTCTAGTCTTAATTATTCCAAGCCTGATGAGTATCCTTGGACACTTAAAAAACTATATTTTCTCTTCAAAAAAGAAAACGAATTTATCCTTATAGATAAGATAAGTGATCCATACATTTTAGTGGCAAGAATGTCGCAAGCCTATTTCAGTGAAAACCGCCGGGAAACTTTTCTTGAAAATAGAATATGTTTATTTGTTAAGCCACCGACATATATGCCGTTAGGTGAGTTTGATAATAAAGAAAGTTACATACTGACCAATGGCGGAATAACAACCTATGAAGACGCATTAATGATTGGCTTCAGTGATAACTTCCTAGTATGTCGTAGTTACGAGCAAATATTAGAAGTGGTTAGTTATGATGAACACCGCAGCAAAGATGATACGAAGACACTGCTTGGTGGTCCCAAAATGAGTAATGGTCATATAAGCCTTTCATTAGGAGAAGGCCTAACGTTTGCGGTCGTTGATGGTGTTGATAATGGCGAGGAGGCGAAGACGCTAGAACAAATCGTTTTGAGCACTAACCTCTTTCTAAGCTTGTTTGATGAACCATTTTCCGCCACAAAAAGTTACGAGATTTATGTAGCCGCGCCTTTTGAAGTTGAGCTGGAGGAGCATTACGTTAAAAAGCACTATTCGATTAAAACACTGACAGTCACAGGAACGATTAACGAGAAAAGAAATGTTATCTATCATCATTATTACTGGCCGCTCCTATTTTATAAAGATGTCATAAAAGTTGATCCCTTTACGCTAGTCCCAACTGGTCTAATTACAACAAATAAAGGAAGCATTTTGTGGGCGAAGGAAAACTCTAATTTTATTGTGAGCTATCCCTTCCTCGAATTCTCAAAAACAATAGATACAACTATTTCGCAAATGCTGAGCATTATATATATAGTTGCAGTCGCGGCACTTCTGATGGCGATGATTGTAATATTTCTTGTGCTTCAAACTTTGATTGATGACTTTCATCACCACTTTTCATTACTGTATTTATTTGGTTTCAGCAAAAACAGCATCACTAAACTAGGGCTATTGAGCGTCTTTTTTGTGGTTTTTCTTGCAACATTGAGTAGTATTGTCTCAACTATCATCGCTGAAATTGTGGTCGCCCGTGTTATATTTGTCGGTGGAATAATCCTTGAAAACTTGATTCCTTATGGATTAGGGATAATTATTTCCATTTTTTGTCTACTTCTTGCTTATGTATTTTTATTTTTTAAGGTAAAAACACTGAAACTAAGCGCACTTAGTAAAAGAAATCTATAAAATGTCAATTTTTGTTAGGATTTCTATTGTTTTAGTGCTAATATAAAAACGTGGATTTTCCACAAGTAATGCATATAGCATTGAAAGAGAGATAAAGATGCAAGGTACTATCAAAATGTTCAACAAGGAAAAAGGATTCGGCTTTATTCGCGCAGAAGACGGCAACGATGTATTTTTCCACTACTCATCACTTGTCATGGATGGTTTCAAAACTATCGAACAAGGCGATGCAGTCTCATTTGAATTAGAGCAATCAGACCGCGGCTTACGTGCTGCGAATATTAAAAAGCTATAAATTTAGATTAGATTAGTAGACAAGAAAGTTGGCAAAAGCCAACTTTTTTCATTTATTATGAGTGATTTTATATTATAATGTTATATTGTTTCAGGAGGATTCATTATGGCTTTAAAAGTAGGTATCGTCGGTCTCCCAAATGTTGGTAAATCAACACTATTTAACGCAATCACCCTTTCGCAGGTTGAGGCTGCCAACTATCCTTTTGCAACAATTAATCCTAATACCGGAGTAGTTGGTGTTCCTGATCCAAGATTGAACTTTTTAAGCAAAGCCTTTAGTCCTCAAAAAACCATTCCGGCGACCGTCGAGTTTGTTGATATTGCGGGTTTAGTTAAAGGTGCCTCTAAAGGAGAAGGACTTGGTAATAAGTTTTTAGCCCACATTAGAGAGTGTGATGCCATTATTGAAGTTGTTAGGGCATTTGAAAGCAGCGAAATTATTCATGTTGAAAATAGCGTTGACCCCAAAAGAGACATTGAAATTATTAATTTTGAATTAATTATGGCGGATATCGAAACCTTAAATAAGCGGCGGACTAAAGTTGAAACTAAAGCGAGAGTGAATAAAGACAAAGATGCAATGTATGAACTTGAAATTGTTGATATTTTACTGGAAGCGCTGAACCAAGAGATTCCAGCTCGTTTAGTTAAAAAGCTCAACAATACGCAGTTAGAATTTGTCCTAAAAAACTATTTCTTACTAACAATTAAACCACTTATCTATATCGCTAATATTGCCGATGATGATTACCAAACTTATCAAGAAAATCCCCTTTATCTCGCAGTTGAAAACGTTGCGAAAAAAGAGAATACGATTGTCGTGCCTGTAAGCTGTGCGATTGAACAAGAACTCTCTCTGCTTGAACAATCCGAAAGACATGAGTACCTAGAATCACTGGGAGTAAGTGAATCCGGATTAGATAAAGTGATTAAGGTTGCTTATAACCTTTTGGGATTACAAACATTTTTTACAGTTGGTAAAGATGAAGTGAAAGCTTGGACCTTTATTAAAGGAATGACCGCCCCACAATGTGCGGGTGTGATCCATACTGACTTCTTACGAGGCTTTATCAAAGCTGAAGTTTATCACTATAATGACTATGTTGCACTTAAAAGCGAACAAGCCATTAAAGATGCGGGGAAACTTAAAATTGAAGGTAAAGATTACATCGTCAAGGATGGCGATATCATGTTCTTCCGTTTTAACGTCTAAAAGTCGCTCTTTACTAGTAAATTGATTGTTTTATACTGAATTATTAGTATAATCATAACGAAACGAGGAATTATGAACGTATCTTTATATTTACAAACGAAAATCAAAAACGCCTTAGATAAACTTCAAATCGAATTTGATTTAAGCAGTATTGTCATCGAACGAAGCAAAGATGCAGTTCATGGTGATTATGCCTCAAATATCGCGATGCAGTTAACAAAATTGTTAAAGAAAAACCCTCGTGAAATTGCCAAAATGGTGATTGATAATCTCGAACTCCAAGACATTGAAAAAATTGAGATTGCAGGCCCGGGTTTTATTAACTTTTTCATGGAAACAACTTATTTAGCCTCGGCGATTAATGATATTTTTCTCGCCGGCAAAGATTATGGCCGTCTCCTCGAAGCGAGTAGAGAAAAGATTAACGTTGAATTTGTCAGTGCTAATCCAACTGGGGAATTACATTTAGGCCACGCTCGGATTGCGGCGATTGGTGATGTGATTTGCCGTCTATATGAAGCGCGGGGATATGAAATTACCCGAGAATATTATGTTAATGATGCTGGCGTCCAAATAAATAATTTGGCGCGCTCAATTTATAATCGCTACCTTGGCCTATTTGGCATTGAACGTCCTTTCCCAGAAGATGGTTATCACAGTCCCAAAATTATCGATGTTGCGAAAGTAATTAAAGATGAAGTTGGTGATAAATATCTTGAAGATGAGACTAACGGTCTCATTTATATGGAAAAGCGCGGTGTGGAAATTGAACTCCAAGGCATTATCGATGATCTCGCTTTATTCAAAGTGAAATTTGATGTTTTTTCTAGTGAAGTTGCAATTAGAGCCGATCAAAAAGTCGAAAAATTTGTCGCTAAATTAGGTGACAAAGTTTATGTTGATGGTGAGGCTACTTTTCTTAAAACAAGTGAGTTTGGCGATGATAAAGACCGCGTGATTGTAAAATCAAATGGAGATTTTACTTACTTTACCCCGGATATTGTCTATCACCTTGATAAGATGAGTCGGGGCTACGACAAGTTAATTGACGTTTTAGGGGCGGATCATCACGGTTATATTGCGAGAATGAAAGCTGCCTTAATGATGTTTGGCTATCCTAGTGATACGCTTCATGTCGAACTTATTCAAATGGTCCGCCTCATTCAAAACGGCCAAGAGGTTAAAATGAGCAAACGCACAGGTAATGCAATTACCTTACGTGAACTCGTCGAAGAAGTTGGTGTTGACGCCGTCAGATATTTCTTTGTCGCACGGGCGGCTAGTGGTCATCTTGACTTTGATATCGATTTAGCCAAGGAGGCTTCGACCGCTAACCCACTATATTACGCGCAATACGCTCACGCGCGGCTTGCGACGGTTTTAGAAAACACTCACAAGTATGGACTAGACGAATTGGGCACTAATCTTCATCGACCTGAAGAAAAAGAGCTCTTAAAACAATTAATTGATTTTGCGCTTACTGTTGAAGAAGCGGCAATCACAAGAGCTCCTTATAAGGTCGCAACGTATATTCAAAGGCTCGCAAGTTTAATCCATACGTTCTACACAGAATGTCGGATTCTTGACCCTGAAGATCTGGCCACAACCAAATCAAGACTTGCGCTTGCAAAGGCTAGTTTGATTACGATGAGCAATGCCCTTGAGTTACTTGGGGTTAGCGCCCCAAACAAAATGTAAAAAAACGATATTTTGCTTGTATTACAAGCACTAAATCGTTTTAATATAATCAAGCAATGAAAGTGATACTTATTATTAAATAAGTGAGGATAAATTATGAGTCCAAGAGCCACATTAGAAGTCGCCTACGATATTCTATCAAACGATCAACACCCCCTACCATTTTATGAACTATGGGAAAAGGTTTGTGGAAGCCAAGATTTCAGTAAAGATCAATGCTTTAATCTTCTCTCGCGTTTCTATACGAACTTAACTCTTGATGGTCGCTTCGTTAATTTAGGCGACAACATTTGGGAGTTAAGAGTTCATCTTAAATCAAGCGAACTTAAACTTGAATTAAACGAAGTTTATAGTGATGTTGATGAAGCCGATGAAGACATTGAAGAAAAAACATTACTTCTACAAGCTGGTGAAGTCACCGTCGATGAAACCGGATTAAAGCTTGATGAAGACAACGAAGAAGAAACTGAACAAGAATAATGTTCAGTTTTTTCCTAATTACACACAAAAAGGGGTAATGCCCTTTGATTGGAGTTTTTTATGTTTGAACTAGAACTAAAAAGGGCGCTCGAAGTCGCCCAAATCGTCCGTCCACAAATTATGGAAATTTACGAAGGTGATTTTGAAGTTGAAATAAAAGAAGATAATTCACCAGTCACTCAGGCTGACTTACTCGCTGATAGAATTATCACTGAATTTCTTTCATTTCACTTCCCAACCTATGCTTTTTTAACCGAAGAAAGTGAAGATAATCCTTCACGTTTCACGAACGACTATGTGTGGATCATTGATCCGATTGATGGGACTAAAGACTTTGTCGGAAAAGACGGCGAATTTAGTGTTAATATTGCGCTTAGTTATAAGCATGAAATTGTGTTAGGAGTGATCTTAGCACCAGTTACTAATGTCGTTTATTACGCGACTAAAGGCCAAGGGGCTTTTAAAATTGAAAACGGTCTAACAAGTCCAATTCACGTCAATAATAAATTAAATAATTTAACCGTTGTGACTAGTCGCTACCACCTCCATCAAACCGAAAAAAACATGATTGCTAAACACGCGGATAAAATTTCACATCAAGTTACGATTGGCGCGAGCCTTAAGGCTTGCATTATTGCTGAAGGTAAGGCTGAGTTATCATATAGATTTAGTGATGGAACTAAAGAATGGGATATTGCCCCCGGACAAATAATTGTCGAAGAAGCGGGCGGAATATTTGTTAAACCAGATCTAACAAGGTATTCTTATAACAGAAAAGATGTTCGTAATCGCGAGGGTTATATAATTACCAATCGCAAAGAGAATATTCTCTTATAGGAGACTAATAATGAACTTTAAAAAACATCTAACATTATTTTTGCTGACCGGTTTAGTTGTGGGCTGTGGACCAACTTCACAAGAGGTTACACTCGATTTGTTCGCGCTCAATGATTTTCATGGCGCGATTCACCCACAAACAGGAAACCCCCAAGAATATGGTATTCATAAAATCGCTAGTTATTTAAAGGCTAAGGCAAGTCAAAATCCTGGTGGGACCATCAATATGGACTCTGGCGACATTTGGCAAGGGACTGCCGATAGTAACATCACTAAAGGCCGGATCCTTGTTGAAATGTTCAATAGTCTTGATTGGGCCGCCTCTTCGCTTGGCAATCATGAATTTGATTGGTATGACACGGGGATTGCCGCGAATAAAGAAGTCGCCGAGTATCCTTTTTTAGGTGCGAATATTATTAACCGTGAAACAGGAAAGTTAGCTGATTATATTGTTGATGATGCTTCAGTGATGATTACTAGAAACGGCGTCAAAGTTGGCATAATTGGCACGATTGGCAGTGCGCTTGAAAGTTCAATCATTGCTAGCGCGGTTGGTGATTATTCATTTGAACCCGTCACTAATTATGTAATTGCCGAATCTAATGCTTTAAGAAATGCTGGGGCGCAACTAATCGTGCTCTTAACACATGACTCATTAACGGGCTATACGAAGTCTAGTGAATATGGACCAATCCTTGAGCCTGATAACGCTAAACCTTATGTTGATGTTGTTTTTACCGGACACTTTCATCTTCAACAAAACGAATTAATTAATGGTGTGCCCATTTTACAAACAAATGGCAATGGCAAACAAGTAATGCACGTGAACCTCAGTGTCAAAGGTAAAAAGGTAGTCATCAATAATCACGAGCTAGTCGATAGTGAATTATCAACCTATCAAGAAGAACCAACAATCGCCGAGATTTATGCGCGCTATGAAGGTGAAATCAATTTGATTAAAAGCGAAGTGTTAGGAAACTTAACGACCACAATGGAAGATGCTAAAATTGCCAAACTTGCTTCTAAAGTTATGCTTATGGAAGCCAACAAACAATTTAGTGCTGATATTGCTGTACATAATACAGGTGGAATCCGCGAAACACTCAAAGCCGGCACGATTACTTATGGCGATATCTATAAGTCACTTCCGTTTGATAACACTGTCGTCGTTATTGAAGATGTCCTCGGAAGCGTAATTAACGCCGTTAAACAAGGTAATGAATATTATTACCGTGATGGGCTTGATTGGATTGATAGCGATGAAACTTACACACTCGTCACCATCAACTTTATTAGTGAAAATAATAGCAATCTTGCTTACTTCCCACAGTCCACCTTAGAAAATGTTTTTGTACGTGATTTACTCGCGGACTACTTTAGAAGCAATGGCACGGTCGATCCAAGTTTAATCTAAAAGTTATGAGCAAATTAAAAGGGACCGATTAAATTAATCAGTCCCTTTTTAAATGTCTATATATTTAGTCGCTATTCAACGAGGATTACGCCGACAACGCCGGGAACTTCTTCCATGAGCAATTCTTCAACCCCGTATTCAAGCGTGGTATCAACGAAAGCACATCCGTTACAGGCTCCGCCCATCTTGACAAATACATAACCATCTTCAAAATGGTCAAATTCGATATCACCACCATGGCGATTAATATAGGGCCGTATAACGTCAATTTTTTCTTTAATAAGTGCTTCAATATCCATAACTATCCTCTATTCCTCACGATTATAGCACCATCATAACTAAATTTAAAATCATATGATAAACAAAAAAAGCACCATAGATGCTTTTTTTAGAAGTGGTGCCCGGAGCCGGACTTGAACCGGCACGGTATCGCTACCGCAGGATTTTAAGTCCTGTGCGTCTACCTATTCCGCCATCTGGGCGATGGTCTCCCGTACAAGATTTGAACTTGTGACACCTTGATTAAAAGTCAAGTGCTCTACCGACTGAGCTAACGGGAGGTAATATAAAATGGCTGGGGCACCTAGATTCGAACTAGGGGAATGACAGAGTCAAAGTCTGTTGCCTTACCGCTTGGCGATGCCCCAATTTAGAATGGTGGA
Source organism: Bacilli bacterium (assembly GCA_035270925.1). Taxonomy (GTDB): domain Bacteria; phylum Bacillota_I; class Bacilli_A; order RFN20; family CAG-826; genus DATESG01. Next base: position 37,168 of record DATESG010000017.1, read on the forward strand.
GGAGGGCGGATTTGAACCACCGAACCCGAAGGAACTGATTTACAGTCAGCTGCGTTTGGCCACTTCGCTACTCCTCCATTGGTAAGTTGCATACAAAGTGGTGGATGTTGAGGGGCTTGAACCCCCGACCTCCGCCGTGTAAAGGCGATGCTCTCCCAGCTGAGCTAAACATCCGGGACCGCCGCTATATGCTT
>DATESG010000018.1:0-3688 GCA_035270925.1 Bacilli bacterium
TCTGCCTTAAACCATCACTAATTAGGTAAAGCAAGAAATACCTAATCAGAAGCAGCAGGAGTTGTTCTTTGAAACTTCATCGCCCCTAAGTTGTTGCAATGAGTTAGTCACTATTCATTCTTCAACTCTTTTTGCTATAAATCCAATATAAGCCGTACCTTGATTAAATGCAAATGTTGTCAAACTCATTGCAACAAATCCATCAAATTATTATTTACTAGCAGAAAAAACGCCCATTATGTTGCAATGACATTTTCATCTAACAGTCAAACTTGGTCTAAGTTAAAGCAACAATTAATATTAAAACCCCACATGAATACAAAACAAAGAAAAATGTTGCTATTAATTAGTCATGTGACAGATTATTATAATTAACGAGTGAATACCCCCTATGTATCCTTAACGAGTAAAATTGTGTAATTATGCATTTTTCAACCTAAACCTAAAAATCAAATGTCCCAAATATAAAAATATGACGATATTATGTCAATTATCGTGTTTTAGACAAGAAAAAAAGGCTTGAAATTGTATCAAACCTTGCGTCGCAATATGGCACAAAAATTTGTGAACAATTAGAAGAAAGAATTGAAGAATATATCGATAGTGCAAAAGATTACTTGCCTCTAGCAAAAAACACGCGAGTTGGCCGTTCTTTTTTTGTACCAGAGCTAATTGATGATTATGTTGACTTTATTGTGGCTAGCAAACATTCAAACTACAACATTCGTTTACTCGTTGATATGGCTAATGGATCAGCTAGTGTTATTGCGCCACGCGTTTTTGCTAAAACCGCATGTAAAATAGACTATATTTCTGGCAATCCTAATGGTATTAATATTAATCTTAAATGTGGGTCAACACATTTAGACATTTTAAAACAAGGGATGGCTACCAACAAATATGATTTAGGTATCGCTTTTGATGGCGATGCTGACCGACTTTTACTGGTCGATAAACATGGTAATGAGATTGATGGCGACTATATTCTCTACGTTTTAGCCAAATCTCTTAAAGCTAAAGGACAACTAGCAAAAGATACGGTCGTTATTACTGTTATGTCGAATATGGGGTTAATTGCAGCTTTAGAAAAAGAAGGTATTAACGCGAAAGTTGTCAATGTTGGTGATAAGTATATTCAAGCTGAAATACTTGAACATGGTTTTAGCCTTGGTGGCGAGCAAAGTGGTCATATTATTATCGGCAATATTCTCAATACTGGAGACGGCCTACTTAGCGCGCTTCAATTACTTGATGTTCTTGCAGAATACGGTTCAGTCGAAAATGCACTTGAAGGCTTTGAAAAATTTCCACAAAAACTTGTAAATGTAACCGTTGATAATAAAGATGCTGTCATTGAGTTTGAAGGTTTAAAAGAGATGATAGAAAAACATGAACAATTATTAAATGGTGAAGGTCGTATTCTCGTTCGTAAAAGTGGGACAGAACCTTTTGTCCGAGTCATGGTTGAAGCAAAAGACCCCATACTTTGTGAACAAACTTGCAATGCTTTAGTCAAATACATTATTAGTCTTGGTTTCTAATTATACGTTTACATAAAACTAACCCTATTAAAGGGTTTTTTGCTTTTTAGGTTGTAATTTGCGCCTAATTTATGTTTAACTAAATAAGATAGAGAAAAAGGAGGAAAATGTCATGGAAACTAGTCAAGAGCGAAGTAGCATCGATAACCTGGTCAATGTACACCAATTAAATTCGAACTCGCTCATTCGAGCTAAGTTCTAACGTTTTCTTGCCCTGGTTATCCCCTTAGCATAGTTATTAAAGGAGGCATAGCCATGAATGAATTAGAATTATTAAATACTGAAACGACAATAAATCAAAAAAAAGCAATACTAAAAGCCATGAATGAAGTAGATATTGCTGAGTTTTTTGAAACTTTAGATCCTGCAGAAGCTGTTAAACTCTTTCGCCTACTAAATAAGGACAAAGCAGCTGATGTTTTTGCCTACCTTTCTAGTGACGCGCAAGAAGAGTTAGTCCAACGTTTTACCGACAAAGAAATTACATCAGTTATGGCTGAATTGTATGCTGATGATGCGACGGACTTTATTGAAGAAATGCCAGCTAATGTTGTTACACGAATTTTAAAACACACCGCACCTGAAAAACGAGCGATTATTAATCAGTTAATGAATTACCCAGAAGATTCCATTGGCTCAGTTATGACCGTTGAACTTGTATCGTTGAAGTTAAATGATACTGTTAAAAGTGCACTTGATAAAATTCGCAAACAAGCCATCGATAAAGAAACAATTTATACACTATATGTAACTTCACCGGAACGCAAACTTCTCGGTGTTGTTGAGGCTCGTCATTTACTTTCTAACCAAGAAGATGTGCTCGTTAAAGATATTATGAGTACAGATTTTGTCAAAGCAATTACGACGGATGATAAAGAGCGTCTTGTTGCAATATTCAACAAATATCCCCTGCTTGCCTTACCAGTTACAGACTTAGAAGGCCGGCTCGTTGGAATAGTTACGCACGATGACGCGATGCAAGTTATTCGCGAAGAGTTTTCTGAGGACTTCGAATTAATTGGTAAACTGCAAACATCTGATCGGCCTTATTTAAAAGACAATCCTTTTCATCTTGCAAAGAATCGTTTTCTTTGGCTTATGATTCTCATGGTCTCGGCAACACTAACTGGTTTTATCATTTCCTCTTTTGAAGATGCGATTCTTGTAGTTCCTGCCTTAGTTACTTTCATCCCTATGTTAATGGATACAGGTGGTAACGCCGGTTCCCAGGCATCAACTCTTATAATTAGAGGCATTGCCCTTGAAGAAATTAAGCCAAAAGATGGATTTAAAATATTTCTTAAAGAAGTAAGTGTTAGTCTAATTGTTGGTGTCGGGTTAGCAATTGTAAATTTCATTCGAATTTGGATTATGTATGACATTCGACTAGCCGCGGTCATTTCGATTACACTCATTGCCGTTGTTTTTATGGCGAAAACGATAGGCGCACTCCTACCGCTAGTTGCCGTAAAATTTAAATTAGATCCGGCCTTAATGGTTGCTCCCTTAATTACCACAATCATTGATGCAGGGGCGCTTATTGTTTTCTTCTTAATTGCCAAATTAATACTTGGTATATAAAACTTGTGGTTACGCTCAGCAATACTACTACCCTACTTGTGTAATAGTTCCAGTAGGGTTTTGTTGTTGGAGATAGGATTGAAATATCTGGTTTATTTAGCCCAATCTCCGCCATGATATCGATGACTTCTTTGGATTCTAGGGACTCTGAAATGAGCTGATTTAATTCAGCATCGAGCTGATCAATCGTTTTCTTTTTACTTTCATCAATTGAAAGTTTAATAATCCCAGCTCTAACTGTTTTGAAGAAACCAATTTTAATATTGTACTTTGCAGCTTCATCCGTAGTTGAACAGAGTGAATAAGCCTTAGATGCCTTGAACTGATACCAAAAAGTTGTACTTTGTTATAATACAAGTATATGCAGGAGGTATCAGTTCCGTTCTTTGCTATGATAAAGAAAACGCTTGGTCGAACTATTAAAGAAAAACCCCCTTATATCTTAACCTATTAAGGTCCAAGATTTGGGGGTAATTTCATCAATATGGAACTACACCTGTGGTTTGATACTTTGAATACCCTAATAATTAACGAGTGAATACCCTTAAGTCTGTTAACTTAAACAC
>DATESG010000019.1:0-16471 GCA_035270925.1 Bacilli bacterium
TACTTGATGTCTACAACGAACAATTAACCTTATTCTAAACTTGTGTACTAAATATTAATAACACTCCTTATTTATATGTAAGGAGTTTTTTTATGTTCAAAGCCCGTGATGTTCTACTTTATTTTGCACTCAAATATGAAGGCAAGTACGATCTAATAATGTCGGCAGTTAGAAACAAACTAAAAATTGATGAGCAGGATTACAATTTTGTCACCGCCAATTTTAAGGGTGACTTTATTACAATCGTTGATGAAAACTATCCAGAAGAGTTTAAGTGCATTTACCGTCCACCACTTGTCGTCTTTTATAAAGGAGATCTTTCCCTGTTAAATGATCTAAGTCGAGCAATTACTGTTGTAGGAACAAGAAAGCCTAGTGAGTATGGACTCAAAATGGCAACAATCCTCAGTTCAGACCTAGTTAAAGAGCAATTTATCATTGTCAGCGGGATGGCTCGAGGGATTGATGCGGTTGCCCATGAGAGTGCCCTTTCTCTTCTTGGAAAAACGATTGCCGTTTTAGGGAGCGGAATTAATAATCCCTATCCCAAAGAAAACACAGAACTTTATCACAACATTTGTGAGCAAGGTTTAATTCTCAGTGAGTATCCAGATTTGACAAAACCAAACAAGGAGCATTTTCCAGAACGGAATCGATTAGTTGCGGCATTAGGTCGCGCTGTCTTAGTAATTGAAGCGCAATTACGTTCAGGTACGCTCATAACTGTCGGGGCAAGTTTAGCGCAAGGCGGCGATATTTATTGCGTTCCCGGGCTCGCAACTGGCGAGTCTGGCACTAATAGGTTAATTAAAGATGGAGCGTATCTCGTTGAGACGATTGAGGACATCAAAAACCTCTGGCCCAAATAGAAATATTTAAATTTTCTTTTATTTATTATAAATAAAGGGAAAAGTTAATACGTAAATTGGTTGACAACGACCTCCTTTAACTTTATATTCTTCTATAGCAAAGGAGCGATTATGAAATTAGTTATTGTTGAGTCACCCGCCAAGCGCGCCACAATCGAACGATATTTGGGCCCTGATTATGAAGTTTTAGCATCCCTGGGTCACGTAAGAGATTTAGCAACACGCGGTAAAGACGGTTTAGGAATCGATGTTGATAATGGTTTTGCTCCTACATATATAAATGATTCAAAGAAAAAGAAGACGATTGAAGAATTAAAGAAGCACGCCAAAAAGGCTAGCGAAGTTATATTAGCAACTGACCCCGATCGTGAAGGTGAAGCAATTGCTTGGCATTTAGCGGATCTTTTAAAGTTGAATGTAACGACGACTAAACGCCTCGAGTTCCATGAAATTACTCGCGACGCTGTCACCCATGCAATTAATAATCCACGGCTCATTGATATGCAACTTGTTAGTAGTCAAGAAACCAGAAGAATGCTTGATAGAATTATCGGTTTCAAACTAAGTAAGTTGTTAATGCGTAAGATTAAAAGTGACTCTGCCGGTCGCGTTCAATCAGCCGTCTTAAAGTTAATTGTTGAACACGAAAAAGAGATTCAGGCTTTTATTCCTGAAGAATACTGGAATCTATCACTTGTTATCATCCAAGACGACAATGATATTGAAATTAAATTTCTTAAAAACGTTAAAGGCGAAAGCACTTTAAAAAACGAAGATGGTGTTAAAGAAGTTGTTGCAAATTTAGGAATGGAAGTTGACGTCATTGATGTCAGAACTTACAACCGTGAAAAGGAACCAAAACTTCCGTTTACGACCTCAACGCTTCAACAAGAAGCATATAACCGCTTTAACATGAAAACCAAACGCATTATGGAAGTCGCCGCCAAACTTTATGAAGGTTTAGAATTTGATGGAGAACTTACGGGCTTAATTACATACATGCGTACTGACTCTGCGAGACTTAGTGATACCTTTGTTGGCAAAGCTTCCAATTACATCACTAACAACTTTGGCGAAAACTATTTACGTAGTGTCCAATTGAAACGCAAACTTAAAGCAACTGAACAAGTTCAAGATGCTCACGAGGCAATTAGACCAACTGACTTAAAGAAAACGCCAGAGATACTAAAATCATCACTGACCAAAGAACAATACAATATTTATCGTCTAATCTACGCACGGGCCTTAGCCAGTTTAATGCCCGCAAGTAAAGATGAAGTTAACATTGTTACTTTCGGTGCCAATGGTAATACCTTTAAATTAGAAGGTAACCGCAATATATTTGATGGTTATCAAAAAGTATATGGCGAATTCGAAGCTAACAAAGATGTCGAAATCGGTGTCTTCCATGTTGGCGAGAAACTACTAATTAAAGATGTAAACAAAGAACAAAAATTTACACAACCACCAAGTCGCTATAGTGAAGCAAGGGTTGTAAGACTAATGGAAGAAAAAGGGATTGGCCGTCCTTCAACTTATGCCTCAACGATTGATTTACTCGGGCGTCGCAAGTATGTTGAAAGCAAGAGTGGAGTCCTAACCCCTACGGAAAAAGGAATCTTCACTGTCGAAACATTAGATAAATTTTTCACGACCGTCATCGATTCGCAATATACAGCTTCAATGGAACAAGAACTAGACGATATCGCTAGTGGCAAACTTCAAAAAGAAGAATTCCTCACTAACTTCTATGGTCCTTTCGTTGAATTAGTCGCATTAGCGGATCAAGGAATTGAAAAAGTTAAACCCAAAGAATTAGGTGAAGACTGCCCAACTTGTGGTAAACCGCTCATTTATCAACACGGTAAATTTGGCGAATTCATTTCTTGCAGTAATTTCCCAGAATGTCGCTATACAAGAAGCATCATTAAATACACCGGTGAAATTTGTCCAACCTGTGGTTTTAAATTAGTTGAGAAATACTCACGAGCTGGTAAAAAATTTATTGGCTGTAGTAACTATCCAAATTGTACATATATTCAACCACGTAAAGGGTTTAAACCTCGCGCAACAGAATGACCGGTAACACGGTCTTTTGTTTTATATTGAAGTAACTTTTGCTATACTTTTGCTATGGAAACAGTGAATATTATCGGAGCAGGACTAGCCGGAAGCGAAGCGGCGTTATATTTAGCTAAACAAGGAATTAAGGTCCGTCTATTTGAAATGCGTCCACTTAAAATGGGACCGGCGCACCATAGTAATAATTTTGCGGAACTAGTCTGTTCTAATTCACTTAAGAGTATGAATATCGATAATGCGTGTGGACTTTTAAAACAAGAAATAAAATTACTTGGCTCAATTATTATGGAAGCCAGTGAACATACATCAGTCCCAAGTGGTAGCGCCCTGAGTGTGGACAGAGAAGAATTTAGCAAATACATTACCGCTAAAATCAAAAATGAACCACTGATTGAAATCGTTTATCAAGAGGTTGAAACGCTCCCGGAAGGAATTACTATCATCGCAACCGGACCATTAACTAGCGAGGTTTTGACAAAGAATTTACAAACACTTATTGGTCAAGAGTTCTTAAACTTTTTTGATGCTAGTGCTCCAATTATTGAAAAGGATTCGATTGATTTAAACGTCGCATATTATAAATCTCGCTATGATAAAGGCGAGGCAAGTTACTTAAATTGTGCCTTCACAAAAGAGCAATATGAGTTGTTTTATCGTGAACTAGTAAATGCTAAACTTGCCCCCCTAAAAGATTTTGAACATGGTTATTTTGAAGGATGTAAACCAATCGAAGTTATGGCCAAAAGTGGCGTTGACACACTTCGACATGGGCCGCTAAAACCTCGCGGTTTAAGAAAAACCTTTTTGGATAAACCATATGCCGTCGCCCAACTAAGACAAGATAATGTCAGCGGCTCACTTTTTAACCTCGTGGGTTTTCAAACTAATCTTACATATGGTGAACAAAAGCGGGTCTTTAGATTAATTCCAGGGCTTGAGAACGCTGAATTTGTTCGATATGGCTTAATGCACCGGAACACTTATGTCAACGCACCAGGTGTCTTAAATTATGACTTATCACTCAAAGTCAACCCCAACATCTATATCGCGGGGCAATTAAGCGGGGTTGAGGGTTATGTTGAAAGTGCTGCGACGGGAATTATCGCGGCCATTAACGTAACAAGACGCTTAAAAGGCTTAACAAAAATAGATTTTTCCACCATGACAATGATTGGTTCACTACTCAATTATGTGGCTAACGCTAACCCGATTGGGTTTGCCCCAATGAATGCGAACTTTGGTATTTTCCCAGGTGCAAGGAAACTTAATCACCTGAAGATGGCTGAACGAGCAATTGCTCATCTTAAAGACTTGATTGAAGCGGAAAGTCTATGAACAAAACACTAAAAGAATATTGTGATTATTTAAAAGTAAATCGTAATTATTCGGATAACACGATTTTAGCCTACCAACTTGATATTGAAAAGTTCTACAAGTTTTTACTAGAAATAGGGCGCCTCGATAAAGATGTTAAGAAAGAAGATGTGCGTAATTTTATGAAGATTGAGTTTGACGGTGGGCTTTCAAAACGGACAATGAAACGACGTTTAAGTAGCCTTCGTGGCTATTATGAGTTTATGCATGAGCGTAAATATGTCGAGGATGATCCTTTTTTAAGAATCTCTAGTCCGCGCTATCATGCTGCTTTACCCAAAGTTTTATTTGATGAACAAATTCAACTGCTTTTTAAACTTAATCGCGAAAGAAATGACAAACTTAAAGAACGCGATCAGGCGATTTTAGAAATAATGTATGCGACCGGAATGCGCGCTAGTGAAGTCGTAAATTTAACCCTCCAACAAATTAACTTTTCCGAACGGACGATAAATGTTGTTGGTAAAGGTGATAAAGAACGCATTGTCGCATTCACACGCGAATCTGCGGAAACGATAAAAAATTATATTAGTCGCTCGCGATTAGAATTACTCAAAAACCGAAAGAATCCCCTACCCACTAACATTGTATTTTTAAATCACCAAGGTGAGGGATTAACAATTCATGGACTGAGATATATTTTGTTAGCCATCGAACGTAAGACTGGCGAATATTTAGATTTACATCCACATATGTTGCGTCACTCCTTTGCGACTTATTTACTCGAACGAGGCGCAGATTTGCGCGTTATTCAAGAACTTTTGGGCCATGAATCACTAAACACAACGCAGATTTATACCCATGTCAGTGAAGATAAAATTAGAGAAGAGTATTATCACGCTCATCCACGGTCAAAAAAGAAAATCGTCAAGACGGAAACCAGCAGCGAAAATTAGTCTTGCTAGGTTTGTATTTTTCATCATAAATCAGTGTTATTTACTTGTTTTTAACTATTTTTTCGGGCTTTATACCCACATTTCCCCCCATAATCTATTTGTGGTTTAAAGGCATTTTTTGTTGCTAGAGAGCATTACCTATGGTAATATACTTTAGACCTAAAAAGGTCACAGTACACACACGTTGGATTCAAACTCTATTGTCTAACTAAGTTAGTTGAGAATGTTCGAAGACGTGGAGGCTAAACATAAAGGAGGCTCATACAGATGAGTGAAGAAAAGAAAGTCGAAGTAGTCGAAGCAGTCGAAGCAGTTCAAGAAGGTGTAATGAAGGTTGCGATGCCAAGTGCAGACGCACCAGTAATTACCTCAAAGAGATTATTAGAAGTCGGGGCCTATTTTGGTCACCAAACCCGTTTATGGAACCCAAAGATGAAACCTTATATCTTCGGCGAGAGAAACGGTGTCCACATCATCGATTTAGACAAGACGATTGTTAAAATCGAAGAAGCTTATGCCGCATTAAAAGACATTGTTACCCGTGGTGGTAAGGTCTTATTTGTTGGCACCCGCAAACAACACGCCGACATTATTAAAGCCGAAGCAGAAAGAAGTGGCAGTTTCTATATCAACAATCGTTGGTTAGGTGGCACACTTACAAACTTCAAGACGATTGTTGGCCGTATTCGTTACTACCGCGAACTAGAGATGCAAGATGCTGATGGAACTTTTGAAAAGTATTCAAAAAAAGAAGCCAGTGATCTTCGCAAACTTAAAGATAAATTAGCCGCAAACTTTGATGGTATCAAAGAAATGCGTCGGGCTCCAGAAGCCATCTTCGTTGTTAGCCCATTAAATGAAGCTAACGCCGTTGCCGAAGCTAAAAAATTAGGTATTCCTGTCTTTGGACTAGTTGACACCAACTGTGACCCAGATTCAGTCGACTACTTTATCCCATGTAATGATGATGCAACCAAAACTGTCCATTTAATGCTCCAAGTTATTGCTGATGCAATCGTTGAAGCAAGGGGCGGGATTACTGTTGTTGCGCGCGTTGCTGATGACGCAGCCGGAAACGAAAATTTAGATGATGCAATGAAGAAATTACCAGTTGACAACAGAAGAAACAATGATGGTCAAGATAGACGTCCACGTAAAGTTTGGACCGACCATAGTGATAAACCAGGCAACAGACCTGCAAGACCAAGAAGAGAAGGAGATAAAAGATAATGTCAAATTTAATCGAATTAATTAAGATCCTCCGCGAAACTACCGGCGCCGGGATGATGGATTGCAAAAAAGCTCTCCAAGAAAACAATAATGATGTCGAAGCCGCTAAAGATTGGCTTCGTGAAAAAGGCATTACAACTGCCGCTAAAAAACAAGCAAGAATTGCGGCCGAAGGTTTAACAATTGCTAAAGTTACACCAACTCACTCGCTTATTGCTGAACTAAACTGTGAAACAGATTTCGTTGCTCGCGGTGATGCATTTATTGAATTAATCAATCAAATCGCCGACTTGCTCCTTGAAAAACTTCCAAAAACACAAGAAGAAGCACTTGCTTTTATTGATCCAATTTTAGTGGTTGCAACTGTTAAAATCGGTGAAAAACTTTCCTTCCGTCGCTTCGAATTGCTCGAAGTGGCTGGAAAAGACGCCTTTGCATATATGCACATGGGTGGAAAGATTTCGAGTTTAGTTGTTTTAGAAAAAGCTGATGAAGAACTAGCTCGCGGTCTTGCAATGCACATCGCTGCTAATGCTCCACGCTATATCAAACTTGATGATGTTAGTGCGGCGGAAATCGAACATGAAAGAGCCATTCAGTTTGAAGCTGCTAAAAATGATGAGAAGTTAGCTGGTAAACCACAAGCAATGTTAGATAAAATCATTGATGGTAAAGTTCGCAAAACATTTGCGGAAGTTGCGCTCCTTGAACAAATCTACTTAATGGATGGAACCAATAAGGTTAGTGAAGTCCTCAAACAACACGCTAATAACGTGGTTGCCTTTTACCGTTTCCAAGTTGGTGAAGGTATTGATAAGAAAAAAGACGACTTTGCTGCTGAAGTTATGGCGGCGACGAAATAACAACTATTTTACAATTAAAACACCCGCTTGGGTGTTTTTCTTTGGAGAGAGAATATGGAAAAATACAAGCGTGTCATCTTAAAACTTAGTGGCGAAGCGCTAAGTGATAAAGAAAACAAAAAAATCTTTAAACCTGAGACCCTTACTTCAATTGCCCACATTTTAAAAGAATATCAAAAACTTGATATTCAAGTCGGGATTGTTGTTGGAGCGGGCAATATTTGGCGTGGAAAACTTGCAAGTCAAATGGGTCTAGACCCTGAAGATGCAGATTACATGGGCATGGTTGCCACGGTCATTAATGCGATGGCAATTAAGAGTGTTTTAGAACTCAATGGATTAAAAGCCAAAATTCTATCCGCTTTAGCTGTCGAAGATGTCGCAGAAAAACATGATAAAGAATTAGCTAAAAAACTTCTCAACGAAGGTTATATTTTAATCTTTGCCGCCGGAACAGGAAAACCCCACTTTACGACCGATACTTGTGCGGCGCTTAGAGCAGTTGATATTGATGCAGATGCAATATTCATGGGCAAAGAAGGAGTCGAAGGTGTTTATACTTCGAACCCACTTGTCGATAAAGACGCTAAGTTAATCCACACTGCAAGTTATTGTGAAATGATTGCACTCGACGTTCAAGCTCTTGATTTAAGTGCACTTGAAGTTTTAAAAGATACCAATATTACATTAAGAGTTTTTCAAATGAATAACCTTGAAAACTTTCTTAAAGTTCTAAAAGATGGTAAAATTGGTACAGTAGTTAGAAAGGATAAACAATAGTTATGAATGATATTTTTGCTTTAGAAGCTCATGAAAAAATGAGCAAAACGATTGAAAGTCTTCACTCGACTTTAGCCACACTAAGAACAGGCCGGGCTAGTGTTGCACTCCTTGATCGCGTCGAAGTTGATTATTATGGTGAAAAAACACCTATTTATCAAATTTCTTCGATTTCAACCCCCGAACCAACCCAATTATTGATTAAACCTTATGATCGAAATGATATGAAGGCCATCCTCGCTGCGCTTAATGCAAGCGACCTAGGAATTAATCCAATCAATGATGGGACTTCGATTCGCCTCGTCTTCCCTGCCCCAACTGAGGAAAGACGTAAAGAATTAGCAAAAAGTGCGAAGAAATTTTGCGAAGACGCCAAAGTCGCAGTTAGAAATATTCGCCGGGATGTAAATAACGCCATTAAAAAGGATGACAGTCTCAGCGAAGACGAAGTTCGTCGTAGCGAAGAGTCAGTTCAAAAAGTCACTGATGAAATAACCAAACACATCGATGAAATCGCCAAAGAAAAAGAATCCGAAATCATGAGAGTATAAAAGGTTCAATAAATGAGCCTTTTTCTTTAGAAAAAAGTTTGCTAATTTACTCGTAAACTTTGTATGGATAATTTGCCTAAGCGAAGCCTATTTAATGTATAATTATAAAGTATATGAAGAAGATTTTTGAGAACACAACAAAAGACAAATACGGCGTTCGGCACATTGCCTTTATTATGGATGGAAATGGACGCTGGGCCAAAATGCGAAATAGACCACGGACTTTTGGTCACCAAGAGGGTTTTAAGCGCCTCTTTGAAATTGCTGAAATTTGTAGTTATAAAAATATTGAAGTCATGTCGATCTATGCGTTTTCAACTGAAAACTGGAACCGCCCAAAAAGTGAAGTTTCATTTTTGTTTAATACCTTAGACAAAAGATTTGCGAGCGAACTTAAAAAAATGATGCGCTTAAACATTAAATTAGTCGTTTCCGGCCAAATCTCGCGCCTTCCAGAATCCACACAAAAGGTTTTGACGGAGGGAATTGCTGAAACTAGCAAAAACACTGGATTGATTCTTAACGTTTGTCTCAGTTATGGCGGTCGTGATGAAATCACCCGTGCTGTGGCTAAGATTTGTCAAGATTTCCGAGATGAGAAAATTTCTAAACAAGAAATCAGCGAAGACTTAATTGGAAAGTATCTCGATACTGCCGGCTTACCTAGTGTCGACCTCCTCATTCGGACGAGTGGGGAAATGCGGCTGTCAAACTTTATGTTATGGCAACTGTCATATAGTGAATTAATCTTTCCAAGTATCCACTGGCCAGACTTTAATGGCGAAGAATTGGAAAAGTGTCTAGTCGAGTTTGGGCGAAGAACGAGAAGGTTTGGGGGGTTAATTGATGAAAAAGCTTAATGAAAACATTAAAAAAACAATGACCGCCCGAATAATCACGGGCTTCCTATTAATGATTGTCGCCGTCCCAATTTTCTTTGTTGGCGGTTGGTGGTATGTTAGTTTAATTCTTATCGCTCTGATTATTGCCACAACCGAATTTCTTGCTGCCGCAAAGGTGAGTCGGATTTATTGGTTGATTTATTTCTTCACGTATATTGCGATTACATCATTGACCTTCTGGGTTTTTATTAAAAATAATATGCGGACTAATGCACTTGAAGGTCACTCGCTTTTTGATCTAAGTTTATGGAGTCTCCCACGTGGATTTATTGAGTTAGATATTTCAACGCTTGGTGTTGTGGTGATTATGATTTCATTATTTGCGCTTCTGATTTTCGATCGGAACTTCCAATTTGAAATCGCAACTTATATGTTTATTATGATTGTTCTTGTCGGAATTGGTTTCCAATCATTTTTGTTCTTGCGATTTTATCCGCTTCAACAAGGTCATGTAAGTTCAGGCTTTCAACCCAATTGGCTCACGAGTAGTTTCTTGTTGCTCTATATTTTAATTGGGACAGTTGGTAACGATATTGGCGCGTATTTCATCGGCGTTTTATTTGGCAAAAACAAGATGGCTCCACGTGTTTCACCCAATAAGACTTGGGAAGGATTCATCGGAGGGTATGTCATTAGTGCAGTCTTAAGTTTCACTTTCGCACTTGTAGTTTCCTTAACCGGTAATCCACTTATTCCTGTTTTATCATTCCAAGGTGATACCTGGTATCTGCTTATTATCTTTTCACTAGCAATGCCTTTACTAGCAAATATTGGTGATTTATTCTTCAGCATCTTAAAACGTAACTTTGCAATTAAAGACTACGGGAAGATGCTTCGTGGACACGGTGGGATTCTGGATCGCCTTGATTCATTACTCATTGTCAGTCTGGCAATTTCGACAATTTTAACTTTAATTGAAAACGGTTTCGGCATCGTCTAAGGACTTGCCTAGAAATATGAGGTAGCAAAGATGACGATTTTACAAATATTACTTTTTATATTGATGCTGGGAATTTTAATTGCCCTGCATGAATTAGGCCATTTTATTGCCGCTAAAGCTTTTAATGTCTATGTTTTTGAGTTTGCCGTTGGAATGGGCCCAAAGGTTATCCAAAAAAAAGGCAAAGAAACTAAATACACCCTTCGGGCGTTTCCAATTGGTGGATATGTTGCGATGATGGGTGAACAAGAAGATATGCCTGAGGGTATTGAAATTACTGAAGATATTAGTAAACGCAGTCTTAAGGCAATCAATCGCGGGAAAAAAGCCGTCATTATGAGTGCTGGTATTATTGTCAATTTATTACTGGGGCTTTTTATCTTTGCGATTGCTAACCTGACAACTACACAAACACAATTAACAACCGAACTTAGTGTTGCTCCAACCTCGATTGCTTATGCACAAGGGATGAGAGATGGCAATAATTTAGATTTTGAAGAAATTATAATCGATGGTGGAATCCTCCAATCATTTGGGGATGCGACGGTTTCGAGTCAAACCGACAAGGAATATTATGTTTTATTCCAACCAAAATCATTCGCTGATCTAGCATTTGCAGAGCAAAATATTGTCTTAATTGAACAAACCGTCACAAGTGTTTATCAAAATGAAAAAGTTTATAAATTAACCGCAACTGATGAAGTAACTGTCACGCTTACTTATCTTGTCGGTGAGACTGCTGAAACAGTGACAAAAACACCGGTTACTTTAACGCTTGATACTGTTAAAGTTGGTAATGATTTTGTCCTTAGCAACTTTGGTGTTTCCCTAAGCAAATATCAATACCGCTACAACTTTGGGCAAGCAATGATGCAAACAGGCAAAGACTTTACAACGAGCGTAACCGCAGTTGCACGGGGACTTGCCTCATTGTTTACGCCTTCAGGTATTGGCAATGTCAGTGGACCTGTTGGTATCTTTACGCAAGTTAGTGGCGCGCTTACTAATTTTGGGATTGGTCAATATTTATTCTATTGGGGCTTAATTAGCGTTAACTTAGCAATCTTCAACCTGCTACCATTCCCTGGGTTAGATGGTTGGCATCTGGTAGTTACAGCCTTTGAAGCGGCGACCCGTAAAGAAATTAATCCTAAAATTAAGAATATTGTTTCTACAATTGGACTTATCCTTTTACTTGGATTAAGTTTTGTCATTTTACTAAAAGATATTATAGGACTCTTCTAGATGAGTGAACTTACTAAACGTTTTTTAGAATCGATTAAACTTGAGGGTTCGGATCTATTTGATTTGGAACTCACCCAATATAAGAAAAGTGCAGATGGTCACTGGATTTATTACTTTCAAAAACATAGCCCTTGGCACTTTGAAGGCCTTGAGTTATTTTTAGCGCACGTTGAACAATATGTCGGATACCAATTAGAAATTGTTTTTTCCTATTCCTTTGCCCCCAAACTCGAGGATGCACTTGAGCTATTTTCTTCGTGGTTTATGCGAAGACACTTTATTCCTTGCCCGTTTATCACTTGCGAAGAAGACGATAAACTTGTCTTTAAATTTGAGAGCGAAGAAAACTCAAACAAATATCGGGCGACTGTTGAAGATTTTGTCTTACTTTTAAAAACAATTCACTATCCCTTTGAAGTCGAAGCAAAACTGCTTGAAAGTGAGCACGACGAAAAAGACGAAGAAGAACTTGAATTAAGTTCACAAACTTCAGAACCAAGCCTTAATGAAGATAATCTCCCTGATGAAGTCCCACCTCCTAGCGAAGACTATGAACCAGAAGGTGATGAGGGCTATGTTAGTCCGGTTTCTGTCAAACATGGCAGCGAAGTAAACGAACTTCTATTAGCTAATCTTGAAAAGATGAAAAAAGAGAGAGCAGAATCCAAAATCCGCGATTTTAAAGTAATCAATATTGAAGATATTAATGAAAATAGTGGCCATGTCGATTTTGTCGGAAAACTATTTTCAATCCAAATGAGAAAAACCCGTAAGGGTGCAACAATGTTTGTGATTGGTGTTGGTCATAACGGCGCAGGTATATTTGTTCGAGCGATGATCCAAGAACGCCAAAAAAATAAACTAAATGAATATAATGAATATAAAGTTGGGTTTAATGTCCGGGTGACTGGCCGCGTCGACCTTGATCAATATGATAAGAGTGTGGTCGTCGTTGTTTCTAATATTGAACAGTTACCTCCAGATGAGTTACGCATTGATGATTTTGAGGGACCAAAGAAACGGATCGAATTACATGCCCATACGAAGATGAGTGTGATGGATGGAATTGGCACGATGGATGGCTATCTAAAGTTAGCTAAAAATATGGGTCACACCGCTTTTGGCGTGACTGATCACGGGGTCGTTCAAGCTTTTCCTGATGCGCAGAAATACGGGACTCAATACGGGATAAAAATGCTCTATGGGACCGAATTTTACATGATTGATACTAAACCTGACTATATTGAAAATCCCAGTCCTATTAGCCTTAATGCCGCTACCTACTGCGTTTTTGACTTTGAAACAACGGGGTTAAGTGCAAGATATGACCGGATCATTGAATTTGGGGCTGTTAAGTTTGAAAAAGGAATGATTACTAAAAGGATCGATATATTAATTAACCCTGGTAAAGACATTGTCTTATCCAAAAAGATTATTGAAATCACCGGCATCACAAATCGTGAACTGGCCCATAAACCAACAATCGATAAGGTAATTGATCAAATACTTGAGTTTATTGGCGACTCGATTCTCGTCTCGCATAACGCCCAGTTTGATATGGCGTTCCTGCAAGAAGCACTTAAAGCTCTCGGCCGGCCGTTACTTAAAAATCCAGTTGTCGACACCTTACCGCTTTCTTACTTTATGTTTCCAGAAACACGCGCTCATAATCTCGGCGCTTTAGCACGGGGATTTCAAGTTCCGTTTGATGAAGTTAATGCTCACCGTGCTGATTATGACGCAGAAGTTTTAAGCGCGATTTGGCAAGCAATGTTAGTTGTTTTGACCAAGGATAATACTGAACTTAGACACATGGACTTAGCCCAACTTGAGGCTAGTCAATTAGTATTTAAACATCTGCGGCCAATGCATGTGGTTGCCTATGCTAAAAATCAAGCAGGGTTACGAGACTTATATAAACTAATTTCACTTTCGCATATTAATTATATGGCGGAAGTTCCTAAAATTCCTCGTCACATTCTTGAACAATATCGCGAGAATTTATTAATCGGTAGTGCTTGTAATAACGGCGAAGTGTTTAAAACCGCAACAACTAGATGTGAAGATGATTTAGTTGATGTGATGCGTTTTTATGATTACATCGAAATTCAACCACCAAGCAACTATTCTTTTCAAATAAACATGGGCTATATCGATGATAAAGAAACACTTTATCGTTACTTAAAGGATATCGTTAAAGCCGCGAAGATGGCTGGCAAAATCATTGTCGCGACGGGTGATGCTCACTATGAAAATCCTGAAGATAAAATTTACCGTGATGTTTATATTTCGGCAAAGGCTGTTGGCGGAATTAACCACCCATTAATGCCATATAACCGTGATAAACTCGCACCATTTGATAATCCCGATCAACATTATCGGTCGACGAGCGAAATGATGAATGAATTTACCAAAGATGGGCTATTCACTTATGAACAGGCCTATGAATATGTTGTAACAAACACCCATGTTGTCAGTGATTTAATTGAGGCAATTAAACCACTTAAAGAGAATTTATATACTCCAAAAATTGCAAATGTAAATAACGAACTACGTGAGTTATGTTTTCGTAATGCCGAAAAAATATATGGCGACCCTTTACCACCAATTGTTAGTGAACGACTTGAAAAAGAACTACACGGGATCATCAAAAATGAGTTTGGTATTATTTACTATCTTGCCTATAAAATTGTTAAAAAAGCCACTGATGATGGATTTATTGTCGGCTCGCGAGGCAGCGTAGGCTCATCCTTAGTTGCCACAATGGCAGAAATTACGGAAGTTAATCCCCTGGCCCCTCACTATGTATGTCCTAATTGTCATCATAGTGAATTTGAAACAGGAAGTGATGCCAAGAGCGGCTTTGATCTACCGGCTAAAAAGTGTCCACAATGTAAAACACTGATGAAGGGCGAAGGTCAAAACATTCCGTTTGCAACTTTCCTTGGTTTTAACGCTGAAAAAGTTCCTGATATTGATCTTAACTTTCCGGGTGATTATCAATCCATCGCTCACGATTACACCAAAGAACTATTAGGGGAGAAAAATGTTTATCGCGCTGGCACAATTGAAACCGTCGCTGAGAAGACGGCTTTTGGCTATGTCCGTGGTTACTTTGAAAGAACTGGTCGTAATCCTAATGAAATTTCGAAAGCGACGATTGCTTATCTAGCAAGTGGTGCTCAAGGAGTTAAGCGAACAACTGGTCAACACCCAGGTGGAATCATTGTTATTCCTGATGAATATGATGTTTATAATTTTACGCCAGTGCAATACCCGGCGGACAATATTGACGCAAGTTGGCAAACAACCCACTTAGATTACCGTTCTATTCATGACAACGTCTTAAAACTCGACCTTTTAGGACACGTTGATCCAATGGCGTTAAAAATGCAGGCTGATCTAACACACCTAAAAATTAATGATATCCCTATGAATGATAAACAAGCTTTATCGTTGTTCAGTTCCACCAAGGCCTTGAAGTTAGAACATAACTATCTCAAAGAAAAAAACGGAGCACTAGGGATTCCTGAATTTGGTACGACCTTCGTTCGCGGACTTTTGATGGAAACCAAACCGAAATCGTTTAATGACCTCCTAATTATCTCGGGGCTTTCCCATGGCACGAACGTTTGGGCCGGAAATGCACAAAAACTAATTAGCGACGGCGTGACTGATCTTGCTGGCGTGATTGGTTGCCGTGATGATATTATGACCTACTTAATGAGTATGGGAGTCGAAGGAAGTATTGCCTTTGAGACGATGGAGCGTGTTCGTAAGGGCAAGCAAATTGGCGAAAAGAACGAAGCAATTTTAAGAAAATTTAAAGTTCCTGAATACTATATTGAAGCTTGTAATAAAATATCATACTTATTTCCTAAAGCCCACGCGACCGCTTATGTAATGATGGCAGTTCGAGTTGCGTATTTTAAGGTGTATTATCCCCTTGAATATTATGCGACTTTCTTTAGTGTAAGAAGTAAACAATATGACATTAAAGCCATGATTGATGGTGCGCAAATGATGTTGCAAAAAATCTCTATGATTAATGATGCACGTGCTAAAAACGCCCTCACACCTAAAGATGCTGAAATCGAAAAAACCCTGCATATTGCCATTGAAATGGTCGACCGAGGTTATAAAATGCTTAATGTCGACCTCTATAAGAGTGCGGCCACAAGTTTTACAATTGATTACGAACGTAAGGCGTTAATTCCGCCAATCAACGTTGTTGATGGACTTGGGGACGGGACTGCGCAGACAGTTGTTGAGGCAAGAAATAATGGTGTATTTATTTCTATCGAAGATCTTGTCGCACGGACAAAATTAAACACAGGTAATATTGAACGGCTAAAAGAATTGGGTGCTTTAGATAATCTTCCAGAAACCAATCAAATTAACCTTTTTGATTTTAGTTAAAAGGACTATAATAGTAGGGATGTCGGGACGTAGCACAGCTTGGTAGTGCGCCTGGTTCGGGACTAGGAGGTCGTGGGTTCGAATCCCATCGTTCCGACCATTATTTTTTGAAACCGCTCCCTAAATTTGCACCAAAAGTGGGTACAATTGAAAGGGAGTTTTTTTATGAAAACAAATGTAACTTGGTGCATTTTATAAAGATTGTTACGCCGATCTTATTTTAAAACTTTATTGCAAAGCAAAACGCGCAAGATGGTATAATCAAGATGATAATTTACAAACTAACTAATTATTCAAGAGGAAACAAATATGACAGATAC
>DATESG010000020.1:0-9112 GCA_035270925.1 Bacilli bacterium
AATAAAAAAAATGATACTAATAATTATTGATATAAACTTGAATTTATTCTATACATACGCGTCGATATTTGGTAAAACGTTATTTATATTTATTAAGGAGAAAATAATGAAAACAAAACTAATTTTTACCCTACTTGTTGCCACGCTTCTAGCAGGATGTGGGGCAACGCCTACGACTTCAGAGGATACTAGTATTTCCGCGACAACCACATCAGATGTCGTCAGTGAAGATTCCTTACCAGTCACCTCAGATGCAGTTACATCTGAAGAAGACCTTCCCCCACTCCCAGGAACATCGACTGGACCAATCCAAACAGGCAACATAACCTTTGCCGGTGAAATTCCCGCCGGTTGGACTTATATCACAAATGATGCGAAGTTCCCTACACCAGCGTTCTATGCAGATGCAGGATTTAAGTTTAATTTTCCCAATCAAGCACTTAAATAACCTGTTTACGAAGGCGCTGTTAACTCGGTCACACTTACCGGAAAACTAAATGCCAACGAAAAAAAAGAGGGACCAAATACTACACTGACATTAATCAAAATTGTTGATGGTGTAGAGACTGAAGTTGACTCAGTTGTGTTTCCTCCGAGTAGTCCAGCCACTTTTACAAAATCATTCACTATTGCCGGTGGAGCCACACAATTTATGATTAAGTTAACTGGCAACGTTGGCTTTAACGTTAATCTAAATACTATTGCCATTAGCTAATCTTAATTAGTTCAGATCAAAGGTCATGATTAAGTTCATGGCTTTTTTTATTTAAATAAGGGTCTATGATGATATAATAATTTATAGGTGATAACATGGATATTTTTAAGAAGGAAAACGACAAAATAGTCTTACACACTTTTGAAGAACTTCAAGAGAAGTTTTTTGTATACATTAAAAACACCGACGACCGTGAAGCAATTACCAAAGCTTATAACTTTGTTAAAGATAAACATAGTGGCCAAGTACGTAAAAGTGGTGAACCATATATTCATCACTTGATTGAAGTAGCCTATATTCTTTCAGAACTCCAAGCGGGTCCAGCGACAATTATTGCCGGACTTTTACATGATGTTGTCGAAGATACTGATGTTCCCATCGAAGAAATCGAAAAAACATGGGGCAAAGACATCGCAAGTATTGTTGAAAGTGTCACAAAGATTCAACGTCTCAAATTATCAAGGCGCGGAGATGATAGCAGTTTCGTTTATGAAGACCACCGTAAAATCTTTTTAGGAATGGCTAAGGATATTCGCGTCATCATCATTAAACTAGCCGACCGCCTCCATAACATGCGGACACTTGATTACTTATCACCGGAACGCCAAAAAGTCATTGCTAATGAGACGATGGAAGTTTATGCGCCGATTGCCGGACGTCTTGGTATTAACAAGATTAAGAGTGAAATGCAAGATTTGGCACTTAAATACATTGACCCTGAAGCTTTTATGCAAATTAAAGAACTAGTAATTCAAAAATCAAATAATATACAAAAGTCACTCACGGATGTAAGCAAACGTATCGCTGATATCATCTTTAAGAATAACGTCCCGTTTGAAATGACCTTTAGAGTCAAATCCATTTATTCTATCTATAAAAAAATGGTCGAGAAGTTATATGATTTTGAGCACATTTATGATTTGATGGCGCTAAGAATTATTACCAAGACTGAGCTTAACTGTTATGAAATTTTAGGAATCATTCATGCGACCTATCGACCAGTTAACGGAAGATTCAAAGACTATATTGCAATGCCTAAGTCAAATATGTATCAATCACTACATACGACCATTTTCTCCGGCGATGGAAACTCTTTAGAAGTACAAATTCGCACTAAATTAATGGATGAAATTGCCGAAAGCGGGGTTGCCGCACACTGGCGCTATAAAGAAGGAACTAACTATAGTCCGGAAAAAGAACAACGTGAAATCGAAGAAAAACTTCACTGGTTCCGCGATTTTGTTGGTGTTAGTCGTGATTTTGGCGATAACGCCAAGCAATACGTCGATACGCTCACAAAAGAAATATTTGAAACAAGTGTTTATGTTTTTACCCCTAAAGGTAATGTCGTTGAATTACCTGCTGGCTCAACTCCACTTGATTTTGCCTATAAAATTCACACCAAAGTCGGCGATAGTGCGATTGGTGCACTTGTCAACAATCAATTAGTCTCACTGACAACCAAAATTAAAACTGGTGACATTGTTGAAATCAGAACTAGTAAGAGTGCTCCGGGCCCTAATGAGGGCTGGCTTAATCTCGTTGTCACCAACAGTGCGAAAACACACATTCGTAAATTTTTAACTCGCAAGAACTCCGATTTAACTAGGAGCGATGATATTGTTAAAGGTTATAACTCGCTTTTAGATGCGTTTAAAGATCGTGGTTACAACGAAACGGAAATGAATGAGAAAATCACCGCTAACAATGCATTTCTTAAACATTTTAATGTTGATAGTCTTGATGAACTCAAGTTGTTGATCAATAGTCGCAACGTCACCCCTAGTATGATTCTTGATTATCTTAAAGTGACACGCAAGGCGGATCAGCTCCGTGGTTTTAAAACCAAAAAAGTTGACGACCTTAAAAATCCGATTATCGTCCCAGGCGCGGGAAAAGTTGCCGTTACCTTAGGACAATGTTGTACACCAGTTCCTGGTGATGAAATTGTTGGGTACATCACTAAAGGTAAGGGTATTACAATCCACCGCGTTAATTGTCCTAACGTCACTGGTATCAATGATCGACTGATTGGCGTTCATTGGAACGAACTAGTCACGGATGCGCTTTATCCGGTTGATCTTACGATCAAGTGTTTTGATCGCCCTAACTTGCTTGTTGATGTGATGAACTCACTGTCACAAGCCAAAGTTCAAATCTCGAAAATTAAAGCAAACTACCATCAAACCAGCAAAACAAGTTCGATCTTTGTGACTGTATTGGTCAAACATGTTGATGATCTGTCTTCAATCTATAATTACATCCTCAATATTGAATCTGTTTATAAAATAGACCGGTCACTGTATTAAAAGTAATTTGTTAGTTAATAATTAGTATATATATAGTTGTTTTAACAAAAATAGTGATTATTTCATATTTTTGGAAGGATTATTAAGTTTGGCTTGTGATTGACTATTTGCCTAATTATAGAATATAATTAAGGAGCCTGTGAAGTAAACGAGACTAACACTTAATCTATAGAAATGACTTGGGTAATGGAAAAGTCAGTGAGAGTGTAGACTCAGACGTTACGGAGGCAAGAGGCCAATACATAAACCTCTCGTTAGCTGCGTTAAAGTGTGAGTGCGTTAATAAACGAATTAAGGTGGTACCGCGGCGTAAGTCGTCCTTATGTATCACTTTTTTATTTTTTATAGGAGGAATTATTATGGCAATCAGTATACCCAAAGGAACCCACGATATTATCGCGAATGAAGCTCGTGGCTATGATCTAATCGAAGAAGTATGTGCAAATATTGCGACTTTATACGGGTTTGACCCTTTACGGACACCAATTTTTGAATCAACCGACCTCTTTAGTCGTGGCGTCGGTGAGAGTAGCGACATCGTCAGCAAAGAGATGTACACCTTTTTAGATAAGGGTGATCGTTCAATTACCTTAAGACCGGAGGGGACCGCTGGCATTGTGCGGAGTTTAATCTCCAACAAACTTCATGCCCAAGCCGATCTTCCACTTAAGTACTATTACGATGGGCCAATGTTTCGTTATGAAAGGCCACAACTTGGTCGTTTTCGTCAATTTCATCAATTTGGGGTCGAATCTCTCGGTGTGACCTCGATCCATGAAGACATTGAAGTTATCTTCCTTGGCTATGAGATTTTAAGAAATCTTGGGTTTGAAGATATTACGCTTAAAATCAACTCTTTAGGTGATGGTTTTAGCCGTGAAAACTATAAGAGTGCCCTGCAAACATATTATAAAGATAAAGTTGTTCATATGTGTGACGATTGTAAGCAACGTTATAAGACTAATCCTTTACGAATTCTCGATTGTAAAGTTCCTGCGGATCAAGAACTAACAAAAGATGCACCGAAGATGAATGAATTTCTTAGCGAGAAAGCTAAGGCCGACTTTGATGTCGTGCTTGAAAAGCTCGAAGGCTTTGATATTTCCTATGTAATTGATGAGCATTTAGTCAGAGGCCTCGATTATTATAGTGGAATAATTTTTGAATTCAGCTTTATTACAAGCGAAGGCAAAGATTATGGTGCGTTAGGTGGCGGTGGTCACTACGATAGATTAGTTAAAGAACTTGGTGGACCAAACCTTGAAGGGGTTGGCTTCGCCTTTGGAATCGAAAGATTATACGCTGTTATGCGTGATGAAGGCTTAATGCAAGATACTTTAGTCACCGATGATGTTCATATTATGAGCATTGGTGAAGCCGCCCGTGGCGATGCAATTGATTTAGGGGAAACCTTACGGACGATGGGGATCAGAGTTATTCTTAACTACGAAGATAAGCCACTTAAATCATTATTCAAACGTGCCGAACGTAATCACGCAAAGTTTGCCGTTATTATCGGTGAGGAAGAAGTCAAAACTGAAATTCTGCAAGTCAAAAATATGGAAACCGAAGAACAAGTTGGCGTTGCTTACGACCAAGCTGTTGAATATATTGTTAATGTCTTTAAACAAGCCCATCACGACCATCAAGGATGTGGATGTGAGCATGATCACGAAGAAGGCGAATGTAATTGTGAAGAGCATGAACATGAATCCTGTGACTGCGGTCATAATCATGAACACGATCATAAAAATGGTGAATGTAAATGCGATGACCATAAACATGAACATGATGATAAAGAATGTAAGTGCAAAGAACACGCAGAAAAAGACGAAGATTGTAAATGTAAAGATGGCGAACACCAATGCAAATGTGAAGAACATAACCATGATGAAAATGATAAAGAATATTGTGCCTGTGGTCACTCCGAGTTAGTCAATGGTCAATGCGAATGTGGTCATCACGAAGACCATGAAGACAAAGAATGCGGATGCAACAGCGGTCAAAGTAGCTGCGGCTGTCACGACCACAAAGGGGAATAAACATGTATAGAACTAGATATAATGGAACCTTAACCCTTGCTGATGAAGGCAAGCAGGTTAAATTAGTAGGGTGGGTTAGCAAAAAACGTAACTTAGGTTCACTACTTTTTATTGATCTTCGCGATCGCAGCGGGATTGTGCAAGTAACAGTCAAAACTGATGAGTTAACCGTCCCCGAAATTCGTAATGAATTTGTCATTAGCGTTAAGGGAATTGTTAACAAAAAAGAAGTCGCAAACCCGAACTTAAAAACTGGTGAAGTTGAAATTAGTGTGACGGCGATTGAAGTCATCAATAAGGCAAAAAATCCCCCAATTATTATTGCGGATACGACTGACGCCCTTGAAGACACCAGACTCAAATATCGCTACCTTGATTTAAGAAGAAGTGTAATGCAAGAAAAGCTCGTAATCAGAGCGAAAATTGCCCGTGCCGCTCGTGAATATCTTGACCATAATGAATTTTTAGAAATTGAAACACCGATTTTGACTAAGTCAA
Organism: Bacilli bacterium; assembly: GCA_035270925.1. Classification (GTDB taxonomy): domain Bacteria; phylum Bacillota_I; class Bacilli_A; order RFN20; family CAG-826; genus DATESG01. The sequence goes on from DATESG010000020.1 coordinate 5,565, forward strand.
CCCCTGGCGGCGCCCGTGACTATCTTGTTCCTTCAAGATTACACCCCGGAAGTTTTTATGCTCTTCCACAATCACCACAAATTTATAAACAATTATTAATGATTGGCGGACTAGAACGCTATTACCAAATTGCGCGTTGTTTCCGTGATGAAGACTTAAGAGCGGATCGTCAACCCGACTTTACGCAAATTGATATTGAAACAAGTTTCCTCGAATATGATGAATTTCTCAGCATGATGGAAGTTCTGATTCAAAAGATGTTTAAAGATGTGATTAATTATGAAGTTAAACTACCTTTAAAGCGTCTCAGTTATGCCGAGGCAATGGAAACTTACGGCAGTGATAAACCAGATACGAGATTTGACTTAAAACTCCATAATCTTGATTTTCTCCATCACGGTGTTGAACTATTTGCCCACACACCAGTCGTACGAGCAATTGTTATTCCTGAAGCCGGTGATAAGATGAGCCGTAAACAACTAGATGAACTCAACATTGAAGCCAAGAAATTTGGCGTTAATAGTTTGGCTAACTTAAAGTTAACAAGTGAAGGTTTAGCCGGTTCATTAGCCACCAAATTAAATGATGCGCAAAAAGCCCAAATTATTAAATCACTTAATTTGAAGGTTAATGACCTAGTTTTAATCGCATTTAATGAAGTAAAAGACCGTGTATTGCCACTTTTAGGGGCCTTACGCGCGACTTTAGCCAAACGTTTTGAGCTTATCAAACCAAATCAATATGAAATATTGTGGGTCGAAAAGTTTCCTCTTTTCAGTTATGATAAAGAGACAAAGCGTTACGCCAGTGAACATCACCCATTTACGATGCCACTAATTGAAGATCTTGAACTTTTAAAAACTGATCCTAGTAAAGTCTTGTCACAAACTTTCGACATCGTCATTAATGGCTATGAAGCTGGTGGTGGTTCGATGCGAATTTATGATCAAGAGCTTCAACATAGAATTTTTGCACTTCTAGGAATGAGTGAGGCAGAGATTAGAGAGAAATTCGGTTTCTTTATTGATGCACTTGAATACGGAACGCCACCGCATGGCGGGATTGCGTTTGGCCTTGACCGTTTAGCAATGATTTTGAGTGGAACTGATAACATCCGTGATGTCATCGCCTTCCCTAAAAACTTGTCAGGCATAAGTCTCATGAGCGAAGAACCTAACTCGGTCACCCAAGAACAACTAGATGAATTACACATTAAAATTATTAAAGGAGAAGACAATGAATAATCATAAATTAAACATTGCTGCAATGCGTGCCACCTGTATTGACGGCACCAACCAAGCAAAAAGTGGCCACCCAGGAATGGCAATAGGCAGTGCACCGCTAGTTTACACGCTTTATACTCGCCATCTTGTCAGCGATCCCACTAATCCTAAATGGATTAACCGTGACCGCTTTGTCCTTAGTGCAGGCCATGCGAGTATGTTACTTTATACCACGATTCATTTTGCCGGCTATAACGTCACGCTGGATGACCTAAAGAGTTTCCGGCAACTACATTCGATCACCCCAGGCCATCCCGAATACGGAATGACTGACGGCGTAGATGCAACAACTGGTCCTTTAGGCCAAGGTTTAGCGCAAGCCGTAGGTTTAGCAGCCGCGGAAACACACCTAAATGCCAAATATCCTCATTATATTAACCATTATACTTATAGTCTTGTGGGCGATGGTTGCCTTCAAGAAGGTATTAGTCAAGAAGCAATTTCGTTCGCCGGACATCAAAAACTCAATAAACTCATCGTTTTTTATGACAGCAACGCTGTCACTCTTGATGGACCACTTAGTGATTCTTTTGATGAAAATGTGACCTTACGTTTTGAAGCGGCCGGTTGGAGTGTTTTATCTGTTGAAGATGGCAATGACATTGAAGCAATTGATAAAGCCATCATTAAAGCTAAAACCAGCTCTGACAAACCTGTTTTAATTATTGTTAAAACGATAATCGGTCAAGGTAGTAAAAATGAAGGCACTCATAAAGTCCATGGTTCACCATTAGGCGAAGAAGATGGCGTCAAAACTAAATTTAGTTATGGCTATACTAATGAAGCCTGGGATATTCCTCAACAAGTTTATGAAACGTTTACAAACACCTTTAGAAAACGTGGAATCGAAGCTTTTACAGCTTGGAATATCGCGCTTGAACAACTTAAACAAACTGATGAAGCTTTATATTCAACCTTTAAAGCCCAAATTAGTGATGACACCGCTAAATATTTAGCAAACATTGAAGCTCCAGTCTTTGCACCGAACCTCAGCGAAGCAACACGTAAGTCAAGCGGCGTGGCCCTTGCCGCCCTTAGTAAACAAGTCCCAAGCCTTATTGGTGGTAGTGCTGACGTTGCTAGCAGCGTGATGACTTTCGTTAAAGGTGAAGAAACGTTCGGCCCTCTAACACGTAGTGGCCGTAATGTTAATTTTGGTATTCGTGAATTTGGTATGGCGGCGTTTGGAAATGGCATGCTCCTTCATGGTGGTTTAAGACCATATGTTGGCACCTTCTTAGTCTTTAGTGACTATATGAAGAATGCAATTAGACTTTCGGCGCTCTCGCATATTCCGGCAATCTATGTTTTCTCACATGATAGTGTTGCGCTTGGCGAAGATGGGCCAACCCATCAACCAATCGAACACTTAGCGATGCTGAGATCAATACCTAATCTTAATGTATGGCGCCCTGCTGATGCCTATGAAACATATTATGCATGGATTGAAGCACTTAAATCGACATCAACTCCTAATGTTCTTGTCTTAAGCAGACAAAACTTGCCGCTGTTAGCGCATAATCACACAACCGAAGCCTTTGCTAAAGGTGCCTACGTGATAGCTAAAGAAGCCAAACAATTAGACTTTACACTTATTGCCACTGGCAGTGAAGTAAGTCTAGCTGTTGAAGCCCAAGCGCTGTTGAAAGCAAGTGGCGTCGATGTTAGAGTCGTTTCCATGCCAAGTTTTGATGTCTTCAGCGCGCAAGACCTTGCTTTCCAAGAAGAAATTCTCGGCAACGACATCAATAAACGCATCAGCGTCGAAATGCTCACTAGCTTTGGATGGGGTCGCTTCGCTCGTCATCATATGAGCGTTGATAACTTCGGCTACAGTGCTAAAGGTGAAGATATTACAGAATACCTCGGCTTTAATGCTGTAGGTTTAAAATCTAAAGTTCTAACCATTTTGGGCAATAAATAGTTATTAATTAGTAGTTTAATCTTTATTTTGACAATCAAGTTATTAGCAGGAGTAAAGTTTGCTATTATTTGAAGTTTTATTTATAATAAAAAAGAGGAGATTATTATGGCAGAGTATGTATACATTCAAAATTATACGCGTAATGGTGTGATGGGAATTTCCCACCATGTTTTCGACCAGATTGCAGAAATTGCAACCAACCAAGTCAAAGGCGCAGAAACCTTTACACGTAAATCAACATTCTTTGTCCATCGTCCTGCAACTTGTGAAATTGTAAATGGCCGCGTGACCGTTAAAATCTATGTTGTAATCGCTGCTGATGCAAATATTAATCAAGTTTG
>DATESG010000021.1:0-9561 GCA_035270925.1 Bacilli bacterium
TAGAACTTCACATGAAATTCAAAACGTCGAATTCCTTGATAACGAAGCGTGGAAATCATTATTACCACAAGATAAAGTCGCCGCATTTAGAGCTAAGGCTTTAAATCCACATGGTAACGCTGTTACTCGTGGTGGCGCCGAGAACGATGATATTTACTTCCAAGGTAAAGAAGCCCAAAACTCCCATTATGGTCGCGTTTTAGGAATAACTGAAAAAATTCTTGCTAAAGTTAGCGCGATGACCGGTCGCACCTATGCTCCATTTGTTTACGTCGGCCACCCACAAGCGGAAAAAGTTATTATCGCGATGGGCTCAGTCACCGAAACAATTGGTGAAGTAATTGAAGATTTAAATAATAAAGGCCAAAAACTTGGCTTAATCAAAGTTCACCTTTATCGTCCATTCAGCGCCAAACATTTAGCAAGTGTTATTCCTGCTAGTGTGAAAAAAATTGCTGTCTTAGATAGAACCAAAGAAATGGGTGGCGTTGGCGAACCATTATATGTTGATGTTATCACTTCACTCCAACAAGTTGGCCGTGAAATTGATGTGATCGTTGGTGGTCGTTACGGGCTAAGTAGCCGTGACACACAACCAAAACACATTAAAGGTGTTTATGATTTCTTAGATGATAAACCATGGAATTCATTTACCGTCGGTATCGTTGATGATGTGACCAACTTAAGTGTTAAATGGGATGAAGATTATCACATTAACCATAGTTATACTGCCTGTTTATTCTACGGTCTAGGGAGCGACGGCACCGTTAGTGCTAATAAATCCAGCATTAAAATTATTGGCGATTCAACTGGCCAATATGCCCAAGCTTATTTCGCCTATGACTCAAGAAAAGCCGGGGGACCAACCCGCAGTTACTTGCGTTTTGGCAAACAACCAATTCATTCAATTTATTACATTGAAACCGCGGACTTCATTTCCTGTTCGCAAGATGCCTATGTTTATAAATTCGATATGCTAAAGAATCTTAAAAATGGCGGAACGTTCTTACTCAATACTTCGATGAGTGAAGCCGATGTGATTAAATCACTACCAAACCGGCTAAAATATCAACTAGCGAAGAAAAATGTCAAATTCTACATTATCGATGCGAACTCACTTGCTCGTGAATTAGGATTAGGCCGTCACACAAATACAATTCTACAAGCTTCATTCTTCTATTTAAATCCAAGTATCATGCCTTATGAACAAGCGCTTGAATGGATGAAGAAGTTTGCCGAAAAAACTTATTTCCGTAAAGGTGATGAAATCGTTCAACAAAACTTTGACGCAATTGATGCGGGAGCCAAAGGTTTACGCAAGATTGAAGTTTTACCAGAATGGGTTGAACTAAAACCATTACGAGAAGTCACACTAACTGGTGACAAATACTTTGATAAATTTGTCATGCCGATTGATAACCTTGATGGTTATGATCTGCCAACTAGCGTCTTCGTTGAAGAAGATTACGGCTTAATTGATGGTTCAATGAAAAATGATGTCACTTTCCGTCAAAAACGGCGGATTGCCGATATGGTTCCACATTGGAATATGGACAATTGTATTCAATGTAATACTTGTTCACTCGTGTGCCCACACGCAACGATTCGCCCATTCTTATTAGATGAGAAGGAAGTTGCGGGTTTACCAGAAATGGTTAGAGATGAACACTTACAAGCTGTCGGTGGTCCTCGTGTTGCCGGTTTAAGATTTAGAATTCAAGTTAGTCCAGAAAACTGTGTTGGCTGTGGATTATGCGTGGCCGAATGTCCAGGTAAGGGTGGCAAAAAAGCCCTTGAAATGGTTGAAGCTCGTAATGAATGGAAATTTGAACCAGCGGCGGATTACCTTTACAAACAAGTAAGTTATAAAGCTGATAAGTTCCCACTTACCGCTCCTAAAGGCGTTGGATTCTTAATGCCTTACATGGAAATCAGTGGTGCGTGTGCAGGTTGTGGAGAAACACCATACTACCGCATCGTCACCCAACTATTTGGCAAAGACATGCTTGTCGCTAACGCAACTGGCTGTTCAAGTATCTACTGTGGATCAACTCCAGGTACTCCATTTACAACCGATCATAACGGCGATGGTGTGGCATGGGCTAACTCACTATTCGAAGATAACGCTGAATATGGTTTCGGGATGAGACTTGCCAACGACTATAAACTTTCATTAATCTCTAGCATCTTAGGTGCACAAAAAGATAAAGTTGAACCACGTCTGCAAGAAGTGATTGCACTTTACCTCGAAAATATTAAAGACCGTAATAAAGTTCGCGAATTCCTTCCAGAACTTCTCGACCTCATTGCCAAGTCCAAAAACGAAGATATTAAAGAAACACTTAAATATAAAGATGACTTCCTCGATAAATCAGTTTGGATTATTGGTGGCGACGGATGGGCATATGATATTGGCTACGGTGGTTTAGATCACGTCTTAGCTAGTGGCGCAAATGTTAACATTCTAGTGCTAGATACCGAAGTTTATTCCAATACTGGTGGACAAATGTCCAAGGCTAGCCAAGCTGGTCAAATCGCAAAGTTCGCCGCTAGTGGAAAAACTGGTGCCAAAAAGAATCTTGCAATGATGGCAATGGCGTATGGAGATGTTTATGTCGCGCAAGTTGCACTAGGTGCGAACCCCGTTGCGACCTTGAAAGCCTTCCATGAAGCTGAATCATATCAAGGTCCATCACTAATTATTGCTTACTCACCATGTACTGAACATGGGATCAAGGGTGGTTTAAGTAACCACATCCAAGTTGAGAAGAAGGCTGTCGCCAGTGGATATTGGCCAATCTTCCGTTACGATCCACGTTTAGAAGAACAAGGTAAGTCACCGCTACAAATGGATAACGTCAAAGAACCAGACTACACGCAATTCCGTGAATTCGTGATGGGCGAAACTCGCTTTAGTCAACTTCCAGTCGTCAATCCTGAAAATGCCGAATTCCTCCTTAATAAGAGCGAAAACGACGCAAGAAAACGCTATATCCGCATTAAAAAATTCGCATAAGCGTTAAGTAATCAAAATAAAGACTAGACCGAAAGGTCTAGTTTTTTATTTATCTTCGATCTTTTAAACACTTATTTGAGTTAGCATTATATTGCTTTAGTGATAAATACATATTTTTGACCTATTCGCATAAAAAATAGCTCCCTTCTTGCTCAGGTATTTCTACTATACCTTGCTCCAAGATTTGGAAGCTAATTCAATTTAACATGGTCGGAACGATGAGATTTGAACTCACGACCTCTACCACCCCAAGGTAGCGCACTACCAAGCTGTGCTACGTCCCGATTCTTATATATTATAGTCTAAATGAAAACTATATATATAGTCAAATTAGATTTATACTATTGCTATAAAAAGTGTACGCATTTATCAATAAAAACGAGGGCTAGTTTGCTACAATACAAACTGAGGTGCAATATGGACAGTCGTAATAACATTATTATCAAAGGTGCTCGAGATCATAATCTCAAAAATATAAGTTTAACTATTCCAAAATATAAATTAGTCGTTTTTACTGGTGTCTCCGGAAGTGGGAAATCTTCGCTTGCTTTAGAAACAATTTATAACGAAGGACAACGACGCTATGTTGAAAGTCTTTCTAGTTATGCTCGCCAATTTTTAGGTAACGTTTCTAAGCCTGATGTTGATTCCATCGAAGGCTTAAGTCCAGCGATTAGTATCGAACAAAAAACGACATCGAATAATCCCCGTTCTACAGTTGGGACTATCACCGAAGTTTACGATTATTTTCGCCTGCTTTTTGCCCGAATTGGCATTCCTTATTGTCCGATTCATCATGAACCAATTGTTGCGTATAGCACTCAACAAATAATTGATGAAATTCTAGTTTATCCGACCCGGACTAAGTTGCAAATTTTAGCACCTATTGCGAGTCATGAAAAAGGGACACATAAAGATAGCATTGAACGTATCAAGAAAAACGGCTTTGTCCGTTTGCGGATTGATGGTGAGATTGTCAGAATTGAAGAAATTAGTGAATTAGATAAAAATAAACGTCATAACATTGATATCGTGATTGACCGCATTGGTCTTAATGATGAAAGTCGTTCACGAATTTATGATGCTTTAACGCTCGCGCTTGATTGGGGACACGGCTATGTCAAAGTTTTACTTGACGATGAGGAAAAACTCTTTTCAACCCATCATGCCTGTAAGCATTGTGGCTTTAGTATTCCTAAATTAGAACCACGGTTATTTTCCTTTAACGCTCCATTAGGCTTTTGTCCAGAATGTCGCGGTTTAGGGATTAAACGTGAAGTTGATTTACGAATTTTAATTCCGAACCCAAATTTAACGATTAATCAAGGGGCCATCGAATTTTATAAAAATATCATTGGCACTAAAAATATCTCATGGCAAGAATTCAGCAAACTTTGTGAATTATATGAAGTTGATATGAATGTCCCCTATAATAAATTAAGTCCTGAAAAGCAAAATATCGTTCTGTTCGGCTCGACGAAACCGCATGAATATACGATTAAATCAAGCAGTGGAAATGTTAACATCAAACGAGGATATATTGAAGGTGCGAAAGTTTTAATTGAACGACTTTATGAAGAAACAACTAGTGACTTTATGCGTATCGTTTATGAAAAGTATATGCATGATACAATTTGCACTAAATGTCATGGCGCCCGGCTTAGACCTGAAGCTTTAGCCGTCAAATTTGGTGGGCAATCTATTTATGACCTAACCTTGATGCAAATTGGTGAATTACGAAAGTTTTTAAGCCAACAGATCGCCAAACTTAGTACGACTGAGGCCCAAATTGCGGATCTTGTTTTAAAAGAAATTGATCATCGCCTTGAATTCTTAATTAAAGTGGGACTTGATTATTTAACACTTGCACGGGCCAGTATGACGCTGTCTGGTGGGGAAGCCCAACGGATTAGACTTGCCACCCAAATTGGCTCTAAACTTTCTGGCGTCTTATACGTCCTCGATGAACCAAGTATTGGCCTCCATCAACGGGATAACGATAAACTTATTCAAGCACTTAAAGATATGGTCGATTTAGGCAATACTTTAATTGTCGTTGAACATGACGAAGACACAATAAAAAATGCCGATTATATAGTTGATATTGGTCCCGGCGCTGGCGTTCACGGTGGTGAAGTCGTCGCAACGGGCACGATTCAAGACATCATGAATGCGAAACGTTCAATTACAGGTGATTATCTTGCGGGTCGTAAGTTTATTCCGTTACCGCTTAGAAGAAGTAGTGGCAATGGTAAGTTTATTGAAATCAAGGGTGCAAGATGTCATAACCTCAAAAATATCGATGTAAAAATTCCTTTAGGCACGCTCACACTGGTGACTGGCGTTTCTGGCAGTGGTAAATCGACACTAATTAACGACATTCTTTATAAAGCTGTCGATGGGTATCTTCGTAAAGTAGATACTTTTCCTGGTGAACACGATGAAATAAAAGGTCTAGAATTTATTGATAAAGTAATTAGCATTGGACAAGATCCAATTGGACGGACACCGAGATCTAATCCGGCGACCTATACTAAAGTCTTTGATGAAATAAGAGACTTATTTTCTCAAACACTTGATGCCAAAAGCCGCGGCTTTGACAAAGGACAATTTTCCTTTAACAATCGCGGTGGGCGTTGCGAACACTGTGAAGGCGCGGGGGTCACAAGAATTCCAATGAATTTCTTGCCCGATGTTTATGTTCGCTGCGAAATATGCGATGGAAAACGCTATAACGAAGAAACACTTGCGGTCAAATATCGCGATAAGTCAATCGCTGATGTTTTAGACTTAACAGTCGAAGATGCGATTAAATTTTTCGGATCACGGACCAAAATTCTTCATAAACTTCAAACGCTAGCTGATGTGGGTCTTGATTATATTAAATTAGGTCAACCAGCCCCAGAATTAAGTGGTGGTGAGGCCCAAAGAGTTAAGTTGGCCTTTGAACTACAACGGCGTTCAACTGGTAAAACACTTTATCTACTTGATGAACCCACAACTGGTTTACATACCGATGATGTTAAAAAGTTATTACTCGCTCTGCAACGCTTTGTTGACAATGGTGAAACTGTTTTAGTGATTGAACACAACCTCGAAGTAATCAAAATGGCCGACCATATTATTGATTTAGGACCAGATGGTGGTAACCACGGCGGACAAGTAGTCGCAACAGGAACCCCTGAGGAAATTGTTTTAAATCCTAATTCCGTGACTGGGCAATACTTAAAACCATATTTGAATAAATAAAAGTCTACTTAATATATTGGCTCTATCATGGTATTATTTTCTAGTATAGGAGGAAACGTATGCCTTTAAATATCATCAATATTAACGCTCTACAAACAACACTAATTGTATTCTTTACGATGTTAACAATCGGGGGAATTTTGCTGTTAGGTTATGGTGTTAAAAATTACATTCAAGAAGAGGTGGCGGTCAAACACTTTAATAAGGATAAAAATCGGGCGATGCTCTATGGGGTTGTTACGACTATTGGCGGGTTTATTGCCGCGATTACGACCCTCGCACTGGGGGCGGGCAATGGAGAAGTTGGGGCCTTAGCCCTGAGTGTCGGTGGGGCCCTCGTGTTTGCCGGTTCCTTATTAACATTTATATTGAGCTTTGTCGTTCACTTTTATAAACTCAAACCACTTCAAATCAAAGAAAATCTTTCATTTAAAGTAGTTATCTTAAGTGGCTTATTAACGTTTGTCACTTTGTTTATGGTTCTTGATGGCTTTGTCTATTTAGATGTCATCACTTTCCCACTAATGAATAAAATTTATTTTAATCGTGCGAGCGGGAGCGGAATCGCTTTCTACGCCTTATTTATTTTAGTTGGTGCTATTTTAGCGCTAGCTGTCTCAGATCATGAATTATTTAAACGTTATAAACGCCATGGTCTTTTAGAAAACGTCTTCTATGTCGCATTTCCGGCCGGGATTGTCGGTGCAAGAATTTGGTTTGTAATTGGTGATTGGTACCGCTTTGCCGCTGATCCAATAAAGATGTTCTATATATGGGAAGGTGGCCTCGCAATTATGGGCGGAGCCTTACTTGGAATTATTGTTGGCGTTCTCTATGTTAAGTTTAAACGTAAAGAAATTAATATCATCTGGGCTGTCGATGTGATTATTCCAACGATTCTTTTAGCGCAAGCAGTCGGCCGTTGGGGCAACTTCTTTAATCAAGAAGTATACGGAGTCGCCTTATCAGATATGAAAGCTTTCTTTTTCCTCCCTGAATTTGTTAAACAAAACATGTTCATCGAGGGAAGTTACCGCGTTCCGTTGTTCTTCATTGAATTTTTAACTAACATTGCTGGTTTCTTTGTCATTAGATATGGAATCGGTGAAGGTTTGAAGAAATACAAGCAACCACTCGACATGGCCTTTGCCTATGCTGTCTGGTACGGACTAACACGAGTTGTGTTAGAACCATTACGGGACCCAGCATTTAACATGGGTGATACAGGCAATTGGTCTTACATTTGGGGCTATGTGTTCGCCGGAGCGGGATTGTTAGCAATTATTGTCAACCATCTAATTCGCCGTTATGCCTTAAAACCAGTCAAACCAAGCGCAGAATAAAGCATATACAAACATCTGCGCTGAAAAGTATGTTTTAATAGCAACGGTTAAGGTATGATTTATAAAGTCTGAGGAGGTAAAGTATGAGTGAAGAAAAGAAAATACACCAAGTTTATATTATAGGAGCAGGCCCTGCGGGGATGACTGCCGCAATTTATTTAAAAAGAGCTAACATTGAATTTAAAATTGTTGATAAGTATGCCCCTGGTGGCAAAATGAACATTACAGCCATTGTTGATAATTACCCGGGATACTTTGATATTCCTGGTCCCGACCTTGCTTTTAAAATGTATGAACAACTAAAAGGCATGGGTATTGATATTGGTTATGCCGATGTTAAAAACATCACTAAAGTAGATGAAGAATTCGTTATTGAAAGTGATGAAGGAAAAGAGTACGCCAAGGCAGTAATTATTGCCACGGGCACCAAAGAACGTAAACTAAAAATTCCTGGCGAAGGTAAATATACGAACAAAGGTGTCTCTTATTGTGCAGTATGTGATGCCGCCTTATATAAAGGCCAAGAAATTGCGATTATTGGGGGCGGAAACTCCGCACTTGAAGAAGCGGCCTTTACCGCCGGTATTGTTGACAAAATATATCTAATTCACCGTCGGCAAGAATTTAGGGCTGAAGACTTAATTGTTGAAGAAGTGAAAGAAACTAAAAACATTGAATTAGTCCTTGATACTATTCCATTAGAAATTCTTGGAGACGGAAACTTCGTGACCGGAGTTAAAGTTAAAAACATTAAAACTGGCGAGGAGAAGATCATTCCTGTTAAGGCCGTCTTTCCATTTGTTGGACTTGATGCCGTTAGTGATTTCCTTACCGAACTTAACGTGAGAGATGACAAAGGCTATGTTCTTGTTGATAGTGAAATGATGACTTCAATTCCTGGTTTGTTTAGTATTGGCGATGTTAATCAAAAGACATTACGGCAAATCGTCACCGCGACAAGTGATGGCGCAATTGCCGCACTTGCAGCAAATAGATACGTTAAGAAAAAGAAATAGTTTTACCAACTAGCCAACTTTGGCTAGTTTTTTGTTGCCTTAATTAAGAAAATAGAAGATATAAGATGTATAATACAATATAAAGAGATAAGGAGACGGAAATGGCATCAGAGTTAGTTATTCTTAGTGGAATCAGCGGATCAGGCAAAACAAGTGCGAATTATGCTTTTGAAGAAATGCATTATTCCTGCATCAGCAATTTGCCCGTTTTTCTCTTTGAGCAACTCTTTGAAAAACTCCAAAAACCGACCGACTCTAGTTACTTAAAAACATTTGTGACAATTCGAATCGAATACTTGCCAAAAATTCTCGAACTCGTTAAGAAATATAAAGACATCGATAGCGATGTTCTGATTCTCCATGCTGATAAGGACACGGTGTTGAACCGTTATAAATTAACAAGACACGCGCATCCTCTGCAAGCTAGCGGAATCACCCTAGATAAAGCGCTTGATTATGAATATAACTTGCTTGCTAAATATAAGGATGATGTTAATTTTGTAATTAATACGACTGATTTATCAATTAGACAACTGCGGGAAATTATTTTTAAACGCTATGGAGACCCGAATAAAAACCCAGTCATGGTTTCTTTTATTAGTTTCGGCTTTAAAAATGGCGCGCCCCAAGACGCTGATATTATATTTGATGTGAGAACCGTGCCTAATCCCTATTATTTAGACGAACTCAAATATTTAAGTGGCCTTGATCAACCTGTCATTGATTTTATTAATAAGCAAAGAGAAACCAAAGATAACTTTGACTTAATCACCCAATACTTAGATAAATACATTCCGTCGACAATTAGAGAGAACCGCGGAATGATTGTCGTTGCTATCGGTTGTACCGGTGGTCAACACCGCAGCGTATACTTTGTTGAAAACCTGGCAAAGCGCTATAAATTCAATTTCCCGGTCTTTGTCCATCACCGGGATGT
>DATESG010000022.1:0-8703 GCA_035270925.1 Bacilli bacterium
AATTAGCAAAGGCTAATGACTATAAACTCGTAGTCACAACACTCTTAGAAGCGCAACCACTCGCTACCCTTTATAAAGATGACAAAATTATTCTTGTAATTGGCAATGAAGCAAGAGGTGTGAGTCCAAGTATTTTAACAATCGCTGACCTCAAATTAAAGATTACAATGAGTAATAAAATTGAATCACTGAATGCAGGAATCGCGGCCTCAATTATCATGCATCATCACTACAGTTTAAAACACTAAAAGGCTGCCATTTTCTCGCTATAAATATTTTTTCTTATGATATAATAAAGTTGCAATGAAGAGGCGTAGTAATTATCTTCACTAATTAATAGGGACGAATGGGCAGTGGAACCATTCGAATTAGCGATAATGAATTCACCTCGGAGCAGGTTGATGACCCGGTGGTTACGTTAAAACCAAAATTAAGTGCGTCTAACGAATTAGGATGGTACCACGGCAAGAGTCGTTCCTTATGGATGGCTTTTTTATTTTTAGGAGGTAAATATGGCTATATTCAATTTTGAAACACTGCGTTTAGAGGTTCTTGAGGCAATTGATGCAAGTCAAACTTTAGAAATGCTCAGCACAGTTAAGAACAATTATCTGGCAAAAAAAGGCAAGGTTAGTCTTTTATTAGGTGAAATTAAAAACATCGCTAATGAAGACAAAAAAGCCTATGGCGAGGCAGTTAACAATCTGCGCGATCAACTTGTTGAAAGTTTTTCATTACGGCAAACGCGTTTAGAGGAACAAGCTTTAAACGAAAAACTCGCACGTGAAAAGATTGATATCACGCTCCCAGGCACCAATGAAGATTGGGGTTACAAGAATCCTTTTTGGGTCATTAAAGATGAAATTGAACAAGTCTTTATTGAAATGGGTTATCTCGTAAGTGAAGGTCCTGAACTCGAAACTGATGATTTTAACTTTACACTTTTAAATATTCCTAAAAACCACCCAGCTCGGGATATGCAAGATAGTTTCTATATTGACGCTAACCGTTTAATGAGAACACACACCTCGCCTGTTCAAGCCAGAGTGATGCAAAGTATGCAAGGCAAAACCGATACAATTCGGATTGTTTGTCCTGGCAAAGTATATAGAAGAGATGACGACGATATGACGCATTCGCATCAATTTGGGCAAGTTGAAGGACTTTTGGTTGGTACTAATATTAATCTTGGTCATCTCCACGCAACCTTGGATGTTTTTATTAAAAAAATGTTTGGTGAACAACGAGAAACAAGATTCCGCAGTTCATATTTTCCATTCACTGAACCAAGTGTTGAAGTTGATGTTAGCTGCCATGAATGTAATGGTAAAGGCTGCTCAACCTGTAAAGGAACGGGATGGATTGAGATTTTAGGCGGCGGAATGGTTAATCCTCAAGTCTTAAAATTAAATGGTTTTGACCCAGAAGTCTTTAGTGGCTTTGCATTTGGGATTGGGATTGAACGCGTGGCAATGCTACGTTATAAAATAGATGACATCAGACGTATTTATCAAAATGATATTCGCTTTTTAAAGCAATTTTCACGGAAGTAGGTTAGAAATATGTTAGTTTCACGGAAAATATTAAGCCAATTTGTCAATTTATCAGAAATTAGTGATGAGACAATTGCTCACACACTAACTTTCGCGGGAATTGAAGTTGAAGACTTTTATCCATTAGCGGTCGGCACTAATCTTGTAATCGGTCAAATTCTTAAAATTCACGATGTTGAAGGAAGTAGTCATCTTCATCTTTTAGAAGTTGATCGCGGAGCAAAATACGGTGTCACAAACATTATTTGTGGTGCGCCCAATGTTAAATTAGGGGCCAAGGTTATTGTTGCGCTTGAAGGTGCTGTTTTAAAAGATATCACGATTAAACCAACGGTCATCCACGGTCATGAAAGTAACGGGATGTGTTGCTCCTTACTAGAATTAGGCGTTGATCAAAAATATTTAAGTGAAGATGATGTTAAAGGTATTGCAATTTTAGAAGAAGATGCCGAGGTTGGTAATGAGAAAGTCCTTGAATTTCTTGATTTAGACGACACAATTTTTGATGTCCGTCCACTTGCGAATCGTAGCGATGTGCTCGCGATTCATAACTTAGCCCGCGAACTTGGTGCACTGTTTAGCCGCAAGGTTCGCATATCCGAATTTGATGCAAAAGTGACAAAAGAGGCAAGTGTCAGCGTTAAAACTGAAAGCCCAAATTGTCGACAATTCGCAATTAAAGAAATGTATGGCATTAAAGTTGGACCCTCGCCTAAATGGCTTGTAAATAGCCTTGTCGCGCTTGGTCAACGTTCAATTAATAATATCGTCGACATTGGAAATTATGTCATGCTTTTAACCGGCCAACCATTACACATGTATGATTTAGATAAACTTAAATCGCGCGACTTCACTGTCCGTGATGATTTACAAACTAAATTTATTGGTCTTGATAACCATGAATACGATTTAATTCCCGGGGACCTTGTTGTTTTAGCAGGCGGAAAACCCGTTGGGATTGCTGGTGTTTTAGGTGGAAGCACGACTGCAGTTAGCGAAACTACGAAAAATATCGCGATTGAAGCTGCGTATTTTGATCGCGCTGCTATTAGAGTCACCTCGATTAGATTAAACCTTATGAGTGAAGCCTCACAAAGGTTTGCCAAAGGAATCAATCCTCATCAAACCGAAGCTACGCTCAACTTCACCGCGATGCTAATTAGTAACATTTGCGGAGTAAAGGAACAAGCTAATATTGTTAATGATGACCACGTTGACCATAATCCAACGATCATCGCCTTAACATATTCATATCTTAACAATCTCTTAGGGACTGAATTTAGCCGTGAAATGATTGTTGAAACTTTTGAAAGACTTTCGATTCGGGTGACGGAACGCGATGATTTACTTTATGCCGTTATTCCTCCTTATCGGATAGATATAACTTCGAAAGCCGATTTGGCCGAAGAGTTGATCCGTCTCCTCGGCTTTTATAACGTAAATAGCGTTTTGCCAATGTTGACCAGTGTGGCTGGTGGTTATTCCGAAAGCCAAAGTAAGACTAATCTGGTGAGAAAACTCATGCAAAGTCGTGGTTTATACGAAACTTTAACCTACACACTTGTTAGTGAACAAGAAGTTGAAAGTTTTAAGTTTGTGAATAAGGGTCAAGCAATCGCCCTTGCCCATCCAATGAGTCCTGATCATAAATTCTTAAGATTAAATCTTTTGCCTTCACTCTTAAGCGTTGCCCAATATAACTATGCACGTCAACAAACTAACTTTGCACTTTTTGAAACAAGTGATGTTTATAGTGAAACCGACCGAAATAAGCATCTAGGAGTAATTTTAGTTGGCGAATATCTTCAAAGAGGATTGCTTAGTAAGCGGCCATATGACTTCTATGATGCCAAAGGCCTTGTTGAATCTTTGTTCTCACTTTTAGAAATCAAACTAGGGCGTTACCAAATTGAGCCACTTACAAGTGCACAATTCGGCTTCCATCCTGGCCGTAGTGCTAGTATTATGATCGGTAAAACTTTAGTCGGCGTCTTCGGCGAACTACATCCTAAAGCCTTAAGCGAACGTAATTTTAACAAAACGTCCGTGATTGGTCTCGAACTTAATCTCTCGGCTGTGTTTGAACTGCAAGTTAGTCAAACGAAAATGACACCAGTTTCCCTTTATCCAAGTGTGAGCCGCGATTTAGCACTTGTAGTCGCCAGTGATATTAGCGCCAAAACGATTATCGATGAGATCAAAAAGGTTGACCGAAAAATTATTAAAGACGTCCAAATATTTGATGTATATACTGGTCAACATGTAGAGGAAAACTCGCAATCAATTGCCCTAAAAATAACCTACCAAGATGAAAGTAAAACATTGACCGATAACGATATCAAGCTAGTTGAAGATAAAATCAAAACAATTCTTGATAAGAAGTTTAGTGTCAGGTTAAGAGCGTAATTATGAGAATTAATACCAGTTTAGCAATCAGACAACCACTCGTACTGGAAGAGAGTGTCGATTTTAGCACCGCGGATTATAGTGCAAGTTATTCACTTAAAAACATTCGTGATTTACGGGTGAAAGCAGTGACAACCCTTGTTGATACACTCTTTAAAATTGAAGTATCGCTAAGTTGCATTCTTTCTTTAGAATGCGCTTATTCGCTAGAGATATTTGAACAAGGTTTAGAAATCGAAGATATCTTTTATTTTTCAAACAATGCCGAAGATGAAGATGAAGATGTCTATTATGAAAAAGGCACCTTCATTGACCTTGATCCATATCTATTTGGCCTAATCCTCGCTCATATTCCGCTTCGCGTAATTAAACCAGGCGCCAAACGTCCAGTCAGCGGCGATAACTTTGTTGTCCAAACTGAAGAAGAATACTACCAAGAACGTGAGGGCATGAATAATCCCTTCGCTGAACTTGATCTCGAAGATTTCATCGACTAAAATTTATTTCACCTAAAGGCCCATATAATAGGGTCTTTTTTTGTTGTCTAAAACTAATTACAAATATTTTCCCTTTTCTCTTTACAAAGTAATTGACTATTAACTATAATGAAGTTATCAAAAGTGGGAGGAAGTGGGAGATAGTATGTTTTTTGGAACCTTTAATCATAACCTAGACAACAAAGGTCGCATGGTCATACCTAGCAAGTTTCGCAAGTCAATTGGTGAAAGTGCCAAGGTTTACATCATCGAGGGTTTTGAAGGTTGCCTTAGTATTTATCCTGAAGAACATTTTCAAACTCTAATTGTTTCAACACAAAAACTCCAATTCACGAACAGTAATGATCGTGCTTATATGCGAACGATATATGCAAGCATGGTTGAAATCGAAATTGATAGTCACAACCGCTTAAATATTCCTAAATCAGTCCTAGACCAATATAAAATAAGTAGCGATGTCAGTGTCGTCGGTGTCGGTGATCACTTCGAAATTTGGAATCAACAAGCTTTCGAAAAATATCGGGCTAACACCAGCCAAAACTTAAGTGGGATTGCTGATAAGCTCGGAACTGTCCGTGAGTGAGCATGAGCCAGTCCTCCTAGGCGAAGTATTAGAGGGACTTAATCTTAAGAAAAACTCTATTGTTGTTGATCTGACGCTCGGACGAGCAGGACATAGTAGTGAAATTTTAAAAAGAATTCCGAATGGCCATCTCTACGCTTTTGATCAAGATATTGCCGCGATTGAAAGTTCAAAAGCGACTTTAGAACAAATTGGTACTAACTTTACGCTAATTCACGCTAATTTCGTCAACCTTAAAGATAACTTAGAATACCTAAAAGTCGATAAAGTTGATGCGATGCTCCTAGATTTAGGTGTTTCTAGTCCACAGTTTGATCAAGCTGGTCGTGGATTCTCTTATCGCTATGATGCGGTTCTTGATATGAGAATGGACCAAGACCATAATCATCTAACTGCTGAAATCGTCATAAATACATATTCAATTCAGGAATTAAGTCGAATTTTCCGTGAGTATGCCGAAAATAAATTTGCTGGACGTATTGCTTATAACATCGTTAAGACTCGTGAAGTCAAACCGATTAGAACGACCTTCGAATTAGTTGATATCATTAAAAAAAGTCTTCCGGCCAAAGAACTAGCTAAAAAAGGTCATCCCGCCAAAACAATCTTCCAAGCCTTAAGAATTGTTGTTAACAATGAACTCGAAGTCTTAGAAAAGTGTTTGGTTCAAGCCTTGGATCTATTATCAGTCAACGGACGAATTGCCGTCATCAGCTTCCATAGTTTAGAAGACCGAATTGTTAAAATCATCTTCAAAAATATTACCACTGATAACAGTGGTCGCCGTGGTCCCCTTCGTCATCCAAGTGAAGAATTAGGACCAAGCTTCCAATTAGTTAATCGCAAGATTATTATTGCTAGCGAAGAAGAAAATATTCGTAACCCACGCGCTACGAGCGCGAAATTAAGAATCATCGAACGAAAGCGAGGTAGTTAGTATGATGAGAGATAAATTAGTTAAGACCGGACACAAAGCCTGGTATTACCGTTTCAGAAAATTAGGTGTTTTCACCGCTTTTATCATTGCCGGCGGCCTCGTAGCCATCGTTCCTGCCCGCCAAATTTCAATCGAGATTAAAAACCTTCATGCCCAACAAGCTAATGAAGAAAACAGCCAAGAAGCCGCAGTAAATAGCGACTCGAGTGACACTTTGCTTGACGAAGAACTACTCAGTCTTTAACTCGTTCATAACTGGATTCTTATTCAGTTAAAACTAAGGGCCAAATGGACTCTCTCCTCCAGCGGCCCTTTTTGTTATATTTATAGTATTAAAATAGTAGTTATATAGTATGATTTAGCATTTTAGCAGTAATCTAGTGCTATTCTTCAAACTATGCGGGTTTTCTTGTCAAAACTAATTATATAAAGTATAATTACAAGTAGTTAAACAGATAAATTATGGATAAAACAATAAACACACTAGAAATCGGTCATAACGGAGTTAAACTCGTGATTGGCTATCAAATCGAGCATAAACCCGTCGTTTTATATGCCAACACTTTTCATTATGAAAAATCAGTTGAAAACGGCGAGATTGTTGAACCCATTGTCGTCGCCAATGCCATCAAAGCCTTACTGAAAAATGTTGCAGAAACACTGAATATCATTGTCGAAGATGTTGTACTTGCCTTACCGGCAATCGATTTAGAAATCTTTGTCGGGCGCCAACAAACAAGTGTCCTGGCTGCGAAAGTTGATAAAGTTGATGTCACAAACGTCACAACTTTATTACGGAAATCTAAGATTGATGCGCAAAAACAAATTGTCAGCATTGTGCCAATTAACTTCTCACTTGAATCTGGTAAAAGCTTTTACAGTGCACCAATTGGCGAACCGAGTACCTTACTTTCACTCGATGCCTATTTACATCTCTTGCCACTTTGGATTTATAACTCCTATATCAATGTCGTCGAAAATGCCGGTATTAAAGTCTTAAAGACCTTTGCCGAAACATACGCACTTGGTGAATTATATAATCGCCAAAAAGATGTCGCGACTAATTATGTTCTCATCGACTTTGGCGCGGAAAGAACAAGTGTCAGCTTAATCGCCCAAAATCGTTTATTCTTCTCCAAGAGTTTCAAATTGGGTAGTTATCACTTAACGGCGCATATTAGTCAAAAACTCAATATATCCCTCGAAAAAGCCGAGGAACTCAAACGAATTTACGGTTTCGATACGAGCCCGATTAAAACCAAGTTTGCAATCGCAAAAAGGGATGATGAGGTTGGCACTAAAATTTCGACCAACCAACTAAATGAAGTAATCAATGAATTTTTACTCATTCATCAAAGAAATCTTGATGATACGCTAGCAATCATGGCGAAGGTTCAACAAATCAACGCCCTCAAAGATTATCAAATGATTATTACCGGAGGCGGTACGAAATTACATGGTTATCAAACCTTCCTTGCGCGCGAAGGGCATGGTTATAATTACATTTTTGCCCAGGCAAATATTATTGGCGCCCGCAACCCGGAATACGCGACTTGTCTTGGTTTGATCAAGGCTTATACGAGATATGCGATGGAAATCGGCGACGAACAGACACCTGTTGGTCCACTCTCAAGGAAATAGAGGACAAAATATGAACAATTTAGATGAATTTGAACCCGTAGCTCGGATTGTCGTCATTGGTGTCGGTGGGGCCGGTAATAACGCTGTTAATCGGATGATCGATGATAAAATCGATAACGTAACCTTTTGGGTTGTTAATACGGATAAACAAGCATTAGCCACAAGTAGAGCAAAGAATCGCTTAATTTTAGGCGAATCAATTACAAATGGCCTTGGCGCAGGTGGCGAACCTTCCAAGGGCCAAGAAGCTGCCGAAGCAAGTCGTGAAGCAATTGAAAAAATTGTCGAAAAAGCCGATCTCGTTTTTATTGCCGCGGGAATGGGTGGAGGGACCGGGACTGGGGCCGCTCCTGTCATTGCCGAAATCGCGAGAAGTAGCGGGGCTTTAACGATTGCAATCGTCACAAGACCATTTACTTTTGAAGGTAAAAAACGTATTTCTAATTCGGTCGAAGGGCTTGGCAATCTTAAAGATGTCGTTGATAGTATTATCGTTGTTAGCAATGATAAATTATTAATGGTAAGTGGCAATCGCCCAATTAGTGATGCCTTTAGTGAATCTGATAAAGTTTTAGCCCAATCAGTTAAAACTGTCGTTGATCTTATCTTAATGCCAGCAGTCATTAATCTTGACTTTGCAGATGTTAAAAACACTCTTAAAGATTCAGGAATCTCGCTGATTGGTTTTGGGATGGGAACGGGTAAAGATAAAGCTCGTCAAGCCGCCCAAAATGCTGTTAATTCACCATTACTGGAAGCCTCGCTTCATGGTGCTAAAAAAGCAATTGTCGCCGTAACATGCGGAACTAATGTTAGTTTATATGAAGCTCAACATACAGTTGATTGGATTATTGAAACTAGTGGTTCCAATAATATTGATATTAAATTTGGTGTCGCTCTTAATGATTTACTCGAGGATTCAATTCTTGTGAGTGTGATCGCCAGTGACTTTGAAGAGAAATTTGACTTTACGAAAGTGCCAACGCCAATGTTATCGAGACCACTTATCCCTGATGAATCGGCGGAAGAGGCTAAATCGAGTTTAGATAAAGATGATGATCTTGATATTCTTCCCGACTTTCTTAA
>DATESG010000023.1:0-5121 GCA_035270925.1 Bacilli bacterium
GGTTTATTTGATGATCCACTATTTGTTGATGAGATAACTTATGATGGTGATGACCTTGGTGTTACTTATACCGCGCAAAGAAGCACATTCAAAGCATGGGCGCCCACAACCTCGGTCCTAAAGCTTCGTTTATATGATAATGGGACACCAACTTTAATTGATGCCTCTAAGGGTAGTGATACTTTTAGTGAACATCAATTTATTAAAGGTAGTAAGGGTGTCTGGACAGTAATTGTTGATGGTGACTTACATGGTAAATACTACACATTCGTCGCCACTAATGCCGCGGGAACCAACGAATTCGTTGATCCATACGCACGAGCTGCCGGCGTTAACGGGCTCCGCGGAATGATTGTAGACTTTACTAAAACCAATCCTGAGGGTTGGGATGACGTCGATTTTAGCGTTAAAAAACCAACAGAAATTATGCCTTATGAATTACATGTAGCGGATTTAACCGCTGATGAAACTTGGAATGGGCAAGAGGTTAATCGCAAACGTTTCCTTGGCTTAATTGAACCAGGAACGACTTATACCAAAGATAACGTAAGCGTTAAAACTGGGTTTGACCATATTAAAGAATTAGGGGTTAACGCCCTGCAAATTCTTCCATTCTATGATCAAGAAAATAGTGAAGTTGATGTTGATTTTAACTGGGGTTATAACCCACGCAACTATAACGTCCTTGAAGGGGCATATGCTAGTGACCCTTATGATGGTTTAGTGAGAATTAATGAATTCAAACAAGTTGTTAAGGCCTATGCTGAGGAAGATATCCGGATTATTATGGACGTTGTTTATAATCACGTTGCTAATGTTTCCGGCCACTCATTCTCAAAATTAGTCCCAGGATATTATTTCCGTTATACCGAAACTGGCTCACCAAGTAATGCAAGTGGCGTTGGTAATGATACTGCGAGTGAACGCATTATGATGGCCCGCTATATGACCGATTCAACGTACTTCCTTGCTAGTGAATATAAATTAGGCGGATTCCGTTTTGACCTCATGGGTCTTCATACGACTGAATCAATGAATATGTTAAGTCATAAATTAAGAGAAGACTATCGCGAAGACATTATTGTTTTTGGCGAAGCATGGGATATGGATACAACTGCAATGAGCGTCAGAAGCCCACTTGCTAATTACAAAAACATTGATGGTTTATATCATGTTGGCGCCTTTAATGATCAAATTCGTGATGGAGTTAAAGGTAGCGTCTTTAAGGCCAATGAACCGGGATTTGTGCAATCTGGTGCTGATAAAATTAATGTTGAGATGAAAAACCGCATTAGATTTGGTCTTCTTGGCAAGATTTATAATCAAGGCACAAGTGATCCAAGTAAAACAGTTAACTATGTCTCAGTTCACGACAACAACACGCTCTTTGATAAATTGATGCAAGCAGGGGGAGATTTTGCAACCGACCCAGCGCGGATTAAGAATCAAGCGTTACAGGCGCAAAGTTTCGTCCTGACTGCCCAAGGAATAAGTTTCCTTCATGCCGGCAGTGAAATTCTTAGGTCAAAACCACTTCCTGAAGGGGGCTATGACCATAACTCCTATAAGAGTCCTTATTCCGTTAACTCCTTTAAGTGGAACGAAAAGATTACAAATCTCGATGTATTTAAAACATATCAAGAGATGATTAAGATTAAGTTAGAAAATCCAGCTTTCCAATTCGCCACACGCGCAGAAGTCGACGCCAACGTCACGGTTGAATTTGGTAGTGATATTGGCTATAGCGATGCCCTGATTAGAATGAAGGTTATCGATGGTGACAACGAGTATGTCGTGATTTTCCTCGGTGCTGCTCCACGGGCAAAAATGGATCTGAGCGGAATGATGGTGATGGTTGATACGAGTGGAACTTTGAAGAAAAACCAACGGTTGGAAGGCGAATTATCCATTCAACCAAATACCACTTTAATTCTTAATGGCAACCCACCAGCTCCTAAAGGTTTAACAACTATAGCGATCGTGGGAATTGTCGCTGGCGGTGTTGCACTCATTGGTGGACTAGTTCCAACTATTTACTTTCTAGTTAGACGCAAAAAAACACAGATATAAGTAAAGGTTTACTTCAATTTATGAGTCTTTCAAGAGAAGACATTATATTGACAGTAAGCGCTTACAGATATATACTATTACTAAGCTTTACAAAACCTATTTAGGAGCCCTAAACAAAAGGAGGAATTATGAACAAATTGTTTAAAGGCATTTTAGCAACAGTTCTCTCAGTTGGTTTTCTTGCGGGTTGCGGTCAAACCGAAACTCACACAGTAACTTTCTTTGAAGACACCGTTGGAAAATTCTATGCTGAAGTCGAGGTCGAACATAACAAGGCAGTCAAAATGCCAGTTGATCCGAGTCGGACAGGTTATGATTTTGACGGATGGTTTACCACTACCGCGCTTACTACAGAATTTGCGCCAGAAACTCTAATCGTTGAAGACATTGACCTTTTCGGTAAATGGACCAAACAATATGTACCAGATGAAAGAACGTTCCATATTATTGGTGATCTAGCCAATACTGCTTATGAAAGCTCATGGAGTACGGCTGCAGATGCTTATCAAAATACACATCTAACAGTCTCGCCAACTTCAAACTTATTCTCCATCGAAATTGAAATCGGTTGGATGGGTAAATTTAAAGTTAAAGAACCAGGTGCCGGCTGGGATGAAGGTCAAGAATATGACTTTACAGACATTCCTGAAGCCTTAGTTCCAGAATACGTTCAAGAAGGCGATACCCGTAACGTCCAAGTCAAATCCGCAGGTTTATATAGAGTACAAGTCGAAACTGACTTAGGCGAACTTTATATCGAACGTATCGGTGATGCAGTTGGCGAAGGTGTCAAGCCAGATCCAGAAGAAGGCGCAATCCTTAATTGGGGTATCGTTGGCTCAATGTCTTACTCAAACTGGGCAGGAACTGATATTAAACTTCACTACAATGAAGAAGGTCAATATCACTTCTATAACGGTATTCTCTTAACCGCTGAAGATGGTTTTAAATTCCGTGTTGGTGATGATTGGGCAATTCAAGTTGGTTCCGGCGCTACTGCAGTGCTACCAGCCGATGGTTCAATTCTAAACACCATGGAATTAGTTGGAGATGTCGAACAAATTAAAGAAGGTGAAAACTTTATCGTCGTCGAAACTGGATACTATTCAGTATTCATTAAGACTGTCGAAGAAAAACATGTTGTCACAATCGAAAAAATGGAATTTGTCACCCGCGGTACTGCAACTGCAGGCGGATGGGATGCTGATTCAGGGGCATTAGCTTTTGTTTCGAGTACAGCCGTTGTTGACACAACAACTTCCTTTACCTTAGTCTACTCCTCAGTCTTTTCACTACTCCCTGGCGAACTCAAGGTCAAACTTGGTGGATACGCTGAAGTTGTTGGCTGGGATGTTGCATTCGGTGATGACCTAGGTGCTAACTTTACAGTTACAACCCCTGGTAATTACACAGTAACCTTAACCGTCGTTCACGATTTTGCCACTGATACATTTAGTGCTGGCGTCGCGACCGTCGTCGCTGTTGCTGAATAAGACTAATATTTAAAACACATTCCTAAAATGGTTTAAAGGCCTGCGCAAGCAGGTCTTTTTTCTGCTCGCAAGATTGATAAGCATTTAATCACTTTAGTGATTATGGTAACATTAAAGTAATGAGGTGAAGTTATGGCAAAAATGAATAAATTATTTTTATTAACCCTATTATTTTCCACTGTTTTAGTGTCTTGTGGAGACCCCACAAGTAGCGATAATCTCCCTACTAGTGATAATTCAACGACTAGCGATAGTGCACCTGGTAGTAATGGCGAGG
This sequence comes from Bacilli bacterium, assembly GCA_035270925.1. Classification (GTDB taxonomy): domain Bacteria; phylum Bacillota_I; class Bacilli_A; order RFN20; family CAG-826; genus DATESG01. The sequence goes on from DATESG010000023.1 coordinate 3,841, forward strand.
GCGAGATTGTTGGTAATCCAATTGCACCGGGAGAAGTTCCGGCTTTTGTCGATATTTATTTTAATCCCGGTGGCGTAAACTTCACGGACTATCAGCTGTGGCTTTGGGATGATGGCGGCACCGATGGTGCGGCCTTTAACTGGGACAATATCGAAGGTGATTGGGCGATGTATCGCGTCAACTTAGCAAAATTTTCGGCGGTCCACGGACTAGGGATCATCATTAGGGGTTTTAACTCCTGGGGTTTTCAAACCGGGGACGGCTTTATTCGTTTTAGTGAATTTGGTGAAGTTGATGGTGTCGTCAGTGTTTATACAATTATTGGCGACGGTAACGTGCTGGAATACTACGCACGTTCGAGCGATGCCTTAGGCGACCGTATTATTAGCGCGGATTTTGTAAATTTTAACAGTATTAAAGTAATTTCGACCGCACAACCAACCGCTTATTCGCTTTATATCGATGATGTTGAAAGTCAAACTTTTGCCCCAACAAGCGCGGAACAAGTTTTAACCTTAAGTGCACGCGCAGCCTTAACGAGCCGCTACGAAATAAGAACTACTTATGCAAGTCACAGTAAAACTAAAATTAAACTTGTCTCCCCAAGAGCAATTTACAAATCACAAGAGTTTAGTGATGCCTATACGTATTTAGGTGATGATTTGGGTGCCAAATATACGCCACAGGCGACAACCTTTAAAGTGTGGGCGCCGACATCCTCAGCAATGCGTCTAAATTTATATGATTATGGCTCACCTTCAACTTTAACGGGGGATATCTTAAACGACGTTCCAACTCGCCGCTTTGACATGGTTTTGGGCCAAAAGGGTGTATGGAGTATTACCGTTGAAGGTGATTTGAACCTAAAATTTTATACTTACCGCGTGACTAACTCCAATGGTGTTAATGAAATCGTCGACCCATATGCAAAAAGTAGTGGCGTGAACGGACTACGTGGACAAATCATCGATTTTTCTCGTTACGAAAGTTCTAGTTTTGATCAAAGTATTAATAACCTTACACCGATTGCGGGTCCAACCGACTTAGTTGTTTATGAAATGCAAGTTAGCGATTTAACGTGGGATCAGACCTGGACGGGAAACGAAGCTAATCGCGGCAAATACTTAGGGCTCATTGAAGAGGGAACAACATACACAAGTGGCAGCGCGACGGTGACAACGGGTTTTGATCACATAAAAGAACTAGGCGTTAATGCCGTGCAAATTATGCCGTTTTATGACCAAAGCAACTATGAAATTGATCGTAAAGAACTGCTAGTTG
>DATESG010000024.1:0-10519 GCA_035270925.1 Bacilli bacterium
GTAATTGGTCATTTATGTTAATATTCCACAAACATTTGCAAAAAAAATGTAATAAAAAGCAGACTTGGACATATTATATAGTCCTTTGTCTGCTTGCTTAATATGTTTAAATAGCCACTATTTATGTATCGCCTTACCTAATGCTCCCATTGCAGCTTCACCAACTATCTCAGATAGTGTTGGATGAGGATGAATCGCGTCTGCTAGTTCTTCGGCACTTGTTTCTAAGTTAAGGGCTAAGACTAGCTCACTAATCATCTCGGTCGCTTGATAGGCAAAGATATGAGCACCAATGACTTCAGAATATTTCTTATCAACAATAATTTTGATAAATCCTTCTTTTTCATTGTCGGCTAGGGCTTTACCATTACCAACAAGTGGGAAGATTGAAGTTTCATAATCTCTTCCTTGTTCTTTAGCTTGAGCTTCCGTAAGTCCGACGGAGGCAATCTCCGGACTGCCATAGACGGCTTGCGGGACTTTAGTGTAGTCCATAGGAGACACTTTATTGCCAGTTGCGTGTTTTGCCGCTACTAGTCCTTCGTGACTTGCAACGTGGGCGAGCATATATTTGCCGTTCACATCACCAATTGCATAAACATCTTCGACATTCGTGCGGAGATATTCATCAGTGACTATATTGGCGCGATCCATGGCAAGTCCAAGTTTTTCTAAACCTTTACTGTTTGCCCGGGTGCCAACCGCCATGAGGACGAGATCAGTCTTAACTTTATGAGTTTTCCCATCATGGACATAATGAACTTCATCTTGCGTTACTTCTTTTACTTCGCCATTCGTAATAATTTTGATTCCAGCTTTATCAAGCGTCTTTAAGTAGGCATTACGAACATCTTCATCAATCGTGACTAAGATGGTTGGGAGTTTTTCAATAATCACGACTTTCGTCCCGAGGGTCGAAAAGATTGTCGCAAATTCAATCCCAATCACGCCACCACCAACGATGACAAGATGTTCAGGAATCTTCTTAATATTGAGTAGTTCCCAACTCGTGACAACAAAGCCTTTTTCATAAGCTTCTTTCACGCCTGGAATCGGTGGGACAATCGCGCTACTGCCGGTCGCGATGATGAGTTTCTTGGTTGTTAAAACTTCATCACCAACTTTGACTTCGTGGGCACTAAGCGCCTCACCATAGCCCATATAAACATCAACATTATTTTTTTTCAGCAAGAAAGAAACGCCGCCCGTCAGTTGTTTAACAACTTCATTTTTACGGGCAATCATCTTTGTCCAATCAACGGTAATTTCACCTTTGACATTGACGCCAAATACAGCGGCTTCTTTGACTGTTTTATAGACTTTAACGTTCTTTAAGAGCGTTTTGGTCGGAATACAGCCGTGATTAAGACAAATGCCGCCAATGTTTTCTTTTTCAATAAGCGCGACTTTTGCGCCTAATTGGCTGGCTTTAATCGCCGCGACATATCCGCCGGGCCCACCACCAATTACGACAACATCATAATTTTTATTCATCATCACTCCTATTCCATGAGGAGGAGCGTCGGCTCACTTAAGAGTTGTTTAATTCTCATCAAGAATCGGCCTCCATCTGCTCCATCAATCACGCGGTGATCAACTGCAAGGGATAACGGTAAGACATAAGCAATGACAATCTCCCCATTTTTCACAATAGGTTTTTGCGCAATTTTACCAATGCCTAAAATAGCGACTTCAGGGTGATTAATAATCGGTGTGCCATAGGCAATATCCGCGGCGCCAAAGTTCGTAATTGTAAAGGTTGTATTTTGCAGGGCACTAAGGGCAATTTTCCGAGCCTTAGTGGCATCTCCGACTTCCCTTAGTTCGCGAGCAAGCGCAAAGATTGACTTTGCGTCGGCATCTTTAATATTAGGAACGATTAAGCCATCATTAGTATCGACGGCAATTCCGACGTTAATATATTTTTTATAGACCATCTCTTCATTAGCTTCATCAAAACTTGCATTAAAGCCTGGGAACTCTTTTAAGGCAATCGTCACGGCTTTGATAATAAAGGCCATGTAGGTAAGTTTAATCCCTTGCTTTTCAGCTTGAACTTTTGCGGCTTGCCGTAAAGCAACTAATTGATCAATTGCGACTTCATCCATTAAGACTGTATGCGGGATAATTTGTTTGGAATTAGCCATCGCCCGGACAATCGATTTACGAAGTCCGCTAATTTTGACGCGCTCCACTTCACCTTGAACGCGAAGTGGTTCGACCACGGGAGTTTGTCTAATTTTAATTGTTTTAGTCGCACTTTCCGCCGCGTTTAAAATATCTTCTTTCATCACGCGTCCATTTTCACCTTGGCCTCTTAGCGTTGTGATATCAACCCCTAAATCCTTGGCTAACTTTCGCGCAACGGGGGTCGCAAGCACTCTCGTGCCCCCAACATTAGCGCTGGCCTCTTTTTGTTCTTCACTAGTGGCAATGATGTCGCTCGAGACTTCAATTTCACCAATCACGCCAGGCGCGGATTCTTTTTCTTTAGCTGCCGCTTTCGGGGCTTCAGTCTTAGCTTCAACCTTTTGTTCAACTTTAGCGCTTTCACCTTCGCCATCATCAATAATGACAACTGTTTCGCCAACGTGAATAATCTCGCCTTCAGGAGTGCCAATTTTAGTGATCACTCCCGTCGCTGGTGAGGGCAGTTCGGCATTGACTTTATCGGTCTCAACGACAACAAGCGTATCGCCTTCCTTGACCTGATCGCCAACTTTGACAAACCACTTTAAAATCTTGCCTTCGTGTAGGCCTTCGCCGATATCAGAAAATTTAAAATCATACATATCTCTACCTCCTAGAACCTAACTACTTTTAAAATTTGGTCGCGAATTTGTTCAGGATTGACGAAATGGAATTGCTCGGCCCGGGCAAGAGGGACCGTAATATCGTGTCCGCTCACGCGCGCTGGAGGCGCTTCTAAATGTAAGAATGCTTTTTCATTGATCATCGCGATTAGTTCCGCGCCTGGTCCATACGACTTAACCGCTTCTTGGACAACGAGGAAGCGGCCCGTTTTCTTGACTGATTCGACAATTGTCGCTTCATCAATCGGGCTAATCGTTCGTAAATCAATTAGTTCAACACTAACATTATCGTTTTCTAAAAGTTTTAGAGCTTTTTCTGCTTCTCTAAGCATGGCGCCCCAGGCCACCACTGTAATGTCGGTGCCGGTTTTAACAACTTTGGCTTTACCAATCGGAATCCGATACATTTCGCTTGGAACTTCTTGCTTACCAGAGCGATAAATCCGTTTTGGCTCTAAGAAAATCACGGGATCGGGATCTTCAATCGCCGAAATCAGTAAACCCTTGGCATCATATGGCGTTGAAGGTGTGACAACTTTTAAGCCGGGAATATGTCCAAGCAGCGTTTCTAAACTTTCACTATGGTGTTCAAGCGCACGGATGCCCCCGCCGACGGGAACACGAATGACAAGCGGTGCACTAAAGGCGCCGCGCGTACGGTTACGGTAACGGGCAACGTGCGAGACTAACTCCGCAAAGCCTGGAAAAAGGAAACCATCAAATTGGATTTCGGCTACGGGAATTAAGCCATTAAGACTCATCCCTAACGCACTACCAATAATCGCTGATTCAGCAATCGGCGTATCAAAGACGCGGTCTTCACCAAATTTCTTTTGGAGCCCCGCCGTTGCGCGGAAGACGCCTCCTTCAAAGCCGGCATCTTCACCAAAAACAACAACACGCTTATCATCAGCAAGCTTTTGTTCAAGCGCTTGATTGATTGCTTCTAAAATATTAATTGTCGCCATTTATGCATCCTTCCTTTCTAACCATGCTTTATAGTCTTGATATTGTTCAGTTAACTGCGGAGTCATTTCCGCATATGTATATTTAAAGATATCTTCGAGTTTAGCCGCACCAAGACTTTCTTCAATGTGCTTGAAGGTTTTATTAACAAAGTCACTATGTTCTTGGTCAAGGGCGAGATCTTCATCTTCACTCCAAAACTTCTTATCGATCAAGTATTTCTTAAATCTAATCATCGGCTCTTTGGCTTCCCAAATTTTAACTTCTTCGTTACTACGATAAATCGTTGGGTCATCACTAGTGGTATGGGCACCAAGGCGGTAGGTGACAGCTTCAATTAAAACCGGGCCTTTACCCTCTCGAGCATGTTTAGCGGCGGCTTTCATTGCCACATACATCGCTAAGACGTCATTACCATCAACTTGAATACCCGGAATACCAAAGGCCACAGCCTTTTGCGCGAGTGTTTCAGCTTTTGTCGCTTTACGGCGGGGCGTTGAAATTGCCCATTGATTGTTTTGAATTAAGACAACTAGCGGGGCGTTAAAACTGGCTGCAAAATTAAGGCCCTCATAAAACATTCCTTGGCTTGTGCCACCATCACCAATCGTCGAGACGACAACTTCACCTTTTTTTTGAATCTTACTGGCATAGGCGAGCCCGGCCGCGTGGTTGACTTGTGAACCAATAATAATATTAAACGGGAGCGTATGTAGTTCAGGATCAAAGTGACTGCCCCATTCATTTCCGTACCAGTATAAAAAGATTGTTTCAAGCGGAATCCCGCGATATAACATCGCTGGCAGTTCGCGATATGCTGGCGAGAGCCAGTCTTTAGGCTCTAGTGCGGCCATGGCCCCAACTTGTAGTGCTTCTTGGCCCTTATTTGGGGGGAACGTCAGCATTCTTCCTTGCCGTTGGAACTGTAAGGCTTTGGTATCGGCAATGCGCGCGAGGTGCATTGTTTTATACATCTTTAATAACAGAGCCTTATCAAGTTTAGGATCGAGTTTATCGTTTACAATTACGGCATCTTCATTAAGAATTTGTAACTGTTGTTTCTTTAGCGGATCAAATTGATCAAATATCATAGTGTTTTCTCCTTTTCTTTTATATCTCATTTTAGATAAAGTTATCAAAGATAACCAATCTTATGCTTATGATTGACAACTATAGCCAATCATAATTGCTTTATTTTACTCGCATGGGCTCAGTTAAAAGCTCGTCCATGGATGAGTGTAATCACGACAATTTATAAATATATGAGCGCTAATTAGCGTTCAATAATACCAGAGAGCAATAGTTGCGCGAAAGCATCGACATCTAAATCAAGAAAATATGATGAAAGGTCAAGCCCATTGAGCAACTTCTTCATCTCGCCGAGGTTATAAACATGACCAATGAAGTGTTCCGCTAGTTCCTGAGCGGGCTTTAAGTCAAAGAAGTCGCCACTGATGTTCATGGCCTTGATGAGCCCGTCTTGAAGGGTTAGTGAGATATCAAATAAGCCACCTGGAATCCGTTTCTTCAGATTCTTTGTATAAGTTGCTTGTTGACGATAAATCCATTCTTTACTCGCATACTTCTTGGCCCTTACTAAGAGCATGCTAACTTCTTCAGGGCTTAAGGTATAAGTCTTGTCGGTCAGTGTTTTTTCAAGATGGGTGATAAGACTTTCTTGTGAGCGGCCCCCGAGATAGGGTTTAAGATTAACCACGCGGTTACGGACACTCTCAACGCCCTTAGAGACAAGCTTTTCATCACTAGGCGTAATTGCGCGGACCATTGTTTCTAAATCACAATCATAAAGCAGTGTGCCATGTAGTAACATTCCGTTCTTGTTTTGTAAGAAAGCATTACCGGAGACTTTTTTACCTTCGAATAAGATGTCATTCCGGCCACTGAATTCGAGTTCAACCCCGAGCGGCTTAAGCGCATTAATAATATGGACCAGATGCTTTTTAAAACTAAAACTCGTTTCGCGTTTGGTAATGATACTAAACATCGTGTTACGTTCATCAGCGTAAACCGTTCCGCCCCCAGTTGGACGCCGGAACACGCTAATATTGTTTTGATTTACGTAATCAAGATTAACTTCATTTTCAATGATTTGGTTTTTACCAACGACGACGCCTTTAATAATCCAGGTGAAAAAGTAACTTTCTTCGCCTTTAAGCACTTCGTTTAAAATATAGTCCTCAAGGGCAAAATAAAAATATGGTTCAAAGTTACCAAGATTTTCGTGTTTAACTAAAATCATCTCTCATCCTCCTTATTAGCTATCTTACTAACTATAAATAAGCGCGAATCTCTTCAATGTAATCTATCCGAGCCCCTTCATCGTGGACGGTTGGGCAATGGAGCCAAGTCGTATTGTCAATTCCAACCATTTTTAAGGTTCCATTAATAAAAACATTCTTAATTGGATCACCTAAATAGCCGAATATTTCTTTGGTAATCTCGCCTGATGTAAGCACGGCTGAACGTTTGACTTTAAGTAAACCTTTGAGTTCTTGACCGACTTGTTGATAGGTATGACCTTTTAGTAAGACCTTATCAAAGAAGCCTTTAAGTATCGCTGGTTCACCATACCACCAGATCGGGAAGATAAAAATAATCTCCTCCGCATTTTTGAGGCGCTTAACATAGTCTTCCGCCAGTGGATCAGCGTATAAGCCTTTACCAAACACTTTCAGATCGGCGGGGCGCATGACGGGGTCAAACCCGTCCTTATTCAAATCGATGAGATCGATTGTATTTCCTTTTTCTTCGAGGCGCATTTTGACGACCTCGAGCACATGGTGGTTGAAACTACCGTCCCATGGATGAGCATATATGATTAATGTTTTCACATTCAATCCTCCTTTGTCTCACTTATTATAGCGATTTTTATCCGCGAACGCTTGTGATGTGATTATCGGCGCCGACTAGGTAAACTAAAACAAAAAACACGAGTCAAAACCCGTGTCTAGGTAAAATTATGTGCCGTAAATAAAAATGCTTTCCTTGCGTCTAAACTTCGCCTTGATGCACATATTGATCATAGCTATCTTGAAGGTTAAGCCATAGCTCGACACTTGTACCTAAAAGCGCAGCGAGTGCTTTAGCCACGTCCACTGTTATCCTGGCCTTTTTATTTAAGATACTAGCAAGATGATCGCCACTGATGCCAAGGCGCTTGGAAAGTTCTGCTGGCGTAATCTCGAGTTCTTTTAAATATTCGTTTAAATAAACACTAGGATGTTCGATAACGTTTTTATTTTCGCTCATATGGCTTGATGCTCCTTGGTGTTTTTCACTCTAACTTTGAAGAAAAGATTGATTGAAGATAGCTAAACATCGGATAAATTATCGGCAATTATTATTTGCTAAGCCGATATTACCGGTCAGTTTTCTTATGCCCGCAGTGCTTGTTGATGCCCAAACATTAATGTTGAATAATATATTCGCTTGTCACAACCAGATTGATATCATATTCAATTACATAGGAGAAAGGATCAAAGGCCAAAAAATGTCCATAGTCGCCAATCTGGTAATAAATTGCCCCATTTAATTCAACTTCAGTGTTAGGTTCGCCAAGTAAGGCAATTACTTCGTCTTTTTCAAGGCCAACGACCTCATAAATTTCCCGGAACGAGTCAATCAGCCGTCCACGTTCATTCCCGTCTGCAGCGGCCCATCTAGCGCTCGTAAAGGTGTAATACGTCTTATAAGCCTGATTATCATTTACGCGATAAACAACTAAAGCGCTAAAAGGAATAAAAGCGATACATAAATATGTAATTGCAATGCTCTTCCCCGAGAGAGTCTTGTTTTTTTGATTGTTAATAAGGAGAATAAAGGCAAAGACGCCAATCAGGAGAAAAACAACTATGCCCAAGAGGAAGGCAAAAAAGATGCTCAACCCTAGATTCCATCTAAAATCATGCAAGGCGTATCCCACAAAGATTAGATATGAAACATACACGAGGGCGGTGAGCGTAAAAATAATAAGGGGTCGTTTGCGGTTGTTATTCATTGTTGCGGTCTTTAAGTAATTAATCCTTTTTATTTTTCTTCTAACATCTTGGCTAGTAATTTATCACGATGACAAATAAGGAAAAAACTAGGGCCATCGAGCGTTGAAGTGATCATTTCAACCTCAACTTTAAGATCTTCAGAGCCTTTTTTTACAATTATAGGTGCGGACTTCAACACTGATCTTTTAAAAGGCCCACCGATGAGCCACATCACACAGAAACTATGATCTTCTTCATCAATATTAAGAACGCCGTGGCGATCTTTTTCTAATCTGAGACACGGTTTATCTTCATTATCCATCACAATAAAGACTGTTTGCCTTATGGAAAATGAAATGGGGCGACGGGAAAAGGTGATATTTCTCATACCCATATATTATCACAATTAAACAATCAATAAACTGCAAATTTAATCAAAACGAAGCGTTTTAATCAGCTTGTAAAATATCTAATACATGATGGTGCTTGCTTTTTTGACCAGATAATATTCGGTAAGTTATAGCAATAGTTTGCCAAAATTCACTCAAAGTTAGACTAAATAGTTTATAATTAAAAAAATGAGGAAAAATTTATGAAAATTGCAATCAGTTCAGACTCCACCCTTGCGATCACACAAAAAGAAGCCAAGGAACTCGGCATTTACGTCATACCTTTAAATGTCATCGTCGATGGCAAAGAGTTTCATGACGATATCGATATCACGCGAGATGAATTAATCGCCTTTATGCGCGCTAACAAACGCATCTCGACTTCGACTCCTTCTCCTTTTGAAATTGAAGAGTATTTTAATGCCATCTTTAAAGAAGGTTTTGAACAAATTGTCCACTTTACGATTTCATCTAAACTATCATCGATGTTTGATCTCTTCACTAATACTTGTCGCGAATTATATGGTGATAAAGTTATCGTCATTAATTCTAGTTCTTTATGTCACTTTATGGCCAACCATGTGCTCGCCGCGAAAAAGTGGCGTGATGAAGGCGCTACCGCCCTCGAAATAAAAGACATGTTTGAAAAACGTGTAAATAGCGAATATGCCATCTTTATTCCTGAATCACTAACTTACTTAAAAAATGGGGGTCGCGTTTCTCCGGCCGTGCCGCAATTGGCAACTTTATTGGCTTACGGCCAATTCTAACGTTCCAAAATGGCGAAATCGGCAAAAAGGGCACAACCCGAAATATTAAAAAAGGGTTGCTCGAACAAGTAAACGATTTTAAAAACAGTGGTTTCACTTCGAAAAAATACACCATTGATATTCTTGAGTTTGGCACTTCTAAGAGTGACATCCTTAGTGTTGAAAGCTTCTTAAAGACTAATTTTCCTGACTATGAGGTATCTAAACGTCCGCTTTCAATTAATGTCTGCGCCCATACCGGGCCGGGCACAATTGGCGTCGGTTATAATCTAAAAATTGACGCAATCAAATAGTAATTATGATAAAAAAGACTTCGGCGCTAACCGAAGTTTTTATTTGGCAATTATTAAGAGCGCAAATGTCAGGTTTTTTACAACTTTATATCTTTAAAAAAACCAACATTATTGCGGTTGTTAATCTTGACATTATATAAGGCTTGATCGGCATTTTTTAACAACTCACTAATGGTCACGCCATCGCTTGGATAAAGGGCGACGCCGGCACTACTGCGGATACTAAAGTTATATGTTTTATTATCGAACGTGACATTGTTAAGATTCACGGAAATAGTGATGCTATTAACCAGTGATTTTTCATCCTTAAGATTTGGGTACACAAAGACAAATTCATCGCCACCAAATCGCGCCATAAAATTGTCGCCGGCTAATTTAGCTTCAATCCTGCGCGAATATTCGACTAGCACGGCATCACCAACTGGGTGACCATATTGATCATTGATCTGTTTAAAACCATCAATGTCAGTAATCACAATCGCAAACGGAACATTTTTAGTAATTAATGTTTCAATGTGTTGATAAAGTTTACGACGATTTGGGCTTTTAGTTAAGTAATCGATCGTTGCCCATTCTTCTAACATTTTTTGCTCGCGAATCAATTGATTGCGGGTCATAATCGAGGTTGTGACTATAACAATTAGCGAGAGCACGACGAAGATCAGGGAATTAGCCATAAGAATTATCGTGTTCAGAGTATAAGTAGTGTTAGGAAATACATAATTTATGACGCCAAACACAACGAGCCCCACTCTTACAGTTTGTAAGAAGATAACAACAGCAAGTAAAATTAGATATGAATATAAGTAACCTTTGAAATTAAATTTAAGATGACGCAGCATTAAATAAAATTGGCACGCAGAAATATAAATAATCGCGAAGCTAACAAGCACTTGACGTACCTCAATAATTGGAAAGATATAGTGAAAAGTCATTAACGTTAGCGTATACACACCGCCAATCACAGCAGCTTCCAGATAATTGATTTTACGTTTCAAAAGCCGTTGGGCGCTAATATAGAATATGAGGACGCCATAGACAAAAAGTAGATTAACGATGAATAACCAGTTAAAATCACCATGAGAGACGATTGTAATCACATAGCCCGTCGTCGAGAAAACAAGCCCTAAGGCCGCTAATAAAAGGCCTTTAATCTTATGCCCGGCAAAGAAGTCAGTAAAAAGAAGCCCGATAACTATTACCGCACTTATGCTTATCGTTGTCCAAAAGGTGAAATCGTTCAATTTAGGTTTCCTGCACAATCAATTTTTTTAGAAATCATATTATTAT
>DATESG010000025.1:0-18152 GCA_035270925.1 Bacilli bacterium
TTACTATGCTGATCATGCACAAAATCTCGCGTCTTTTCGCCTTCATTCATCGCGGTCTGGATCACAGCTTAGCAAGGAGCAAATTGCCGCGATTAACTCCCTTGTCTCGCCACGTCTCAACAACGGCCAATCGATTCATCATATTTACGAAGATCACAAAGTTGAATTACCGATCTGTGAAAGAACAATTCGCCATATGGTCAACCGTAACGAACTCGATGCTAAGAACTTATCACTTCGTCGCACCGTCGGTCGCAAAATGACACGTCGGGATAAATCCAAAGTACTACCATTTGACCCTTACTTGCTTTCTAACCGAATGTATGATGATTTTCTTGATAATGAGCCTGCTCGAACTTGGTATGTCGAGCTCGATACAGTCATCGGCAACATCAACAGTCAGAAAGTCCTCCTCACCATCTTTTTCCCTAAGATTGGCTTCATGTTTGCTCGCTTACTAGCCACTAAAGAAGCCGCGCTTGTTTTAGCTGAATTACAGTCATTAAGGTCTCTTCTAGGCCCTAAACTTTGGCAAAAGTTCTTCCCAGTAATATTGACGGATCGAGGATTAGAGTTCAATCATCTTCCACAAATTGAAAACGATGAAACAGGGCAGAAAACAACTGAAGTATACTTCACCGATGCCTATCGTTCCAATCAAAAGGCCGGCATCGAATCCAACCATCGTCTCATCCGCTACGTCATTCCTAAAGGTACTAGTTTTGATTCACTAACTCAAAATGACATCGACATACTGTTTAGCAATATCAATGGCCTGCGTCGTCAATCTCTAAACAACTTTACTCCCTTTGAACTTGCCAAAAAGACACTTGGTCTAAAGTTTATCTCTCTCATAAACATCTACTATATACCATCTAAACGAATCGTCTTAAAGCCTAGTTTACTCAATAAAAAAGCGACTATCGTCTAACCACAATAGTCGCGTCAACCAAGAAGCTCACACACATTTCACATACTAACTAACTTGTAACCTTAAGTATTTCCTACTTAATGCCAAGTCGCTTTTTGCATGTCTTCTTTCAGAGGTTTTCCCCTCTTACATGTTCATTATAATATCTTTTTCGCACTTTTAAACAAGAATTTACATGTTCAGAATATTAAATTTCAGTTTTCTTCAATGCAAACGCTATTTGTAACCTTTTCATTTTCACTTAACGAATTTCTAGATTAGGTCTAGAAAATCATGAATCGCTTTAATGTTTCTTCTTAAAACATCTGTAGGTTCAGCTTTAAATGGTTCAGGTAGCGGAATAACCATTAAATCATCACTATAACTGATTGCAATCGTTAGTTTGGTGCCTATAAAGGATAACGTCATATCCACAAAAGGCATTTCTTGAGGGAAATTTTTTAAGGCTTCCATCGCCTTTTTGTTAAGTGGGTTTTTACTTGTTTCACCCTCGGCATATATCAATAAATCGTTATCTTCAACAATCAGATTTAATCCGTCAAGGTCGGTTGGACCAACTGCTTCTTTGAGTGCTTGCGCACTTGGGCGTCTATAGATTAAAAGACGTTCTTTAAACGGCTTTATACCTTCGACAACTATAAGTTTTCCAACGAAAACAATGCTGTTTTGCTTGGCTTTTACTTGATACGATGCATAATCTGCAACTTTAACACTAAGATCATGATAATTATAAGTGACAAGATTTCGTGACCCAGTTGTTGAAATATCTTTAAGAATTTTTGCGTTAGAAAAGTCCTCAAAGGTTAATTGGTTAGCTACATCTTGATTGTAGTCGCTAATTTTTAAGTCTTTGAACACAAAATCACTAACACTCTTATAGTAAAACGCCATGTATTTATTTCCACGTTTATTTGTGTAGTTTTTCATTATTTTTGAGTAGACAATTACACCCACTAAAACCGCAATTATAATTCCTAGTGCGAGCCCCATTCCCACTTCTCCGAGTGGAAAAAGTAAAACAACGCTTAAGGTTATAATTACTAAAATCCCAATCATTAAAATGAGATTGTATAACTTAAATTTTTTAAAGAATTTTGCGAATTGTCTGCGCTCTTCATTAATTGCAAAGTCTAAATCACGAACCTCTTGTTCGCCTGTAATAAATCTATCTTCCATAAAACTCCATTCTATTTAAGGTTAACTAGTAATCGCTTAGCTTGGTTGTCTCCTGCGAATGCTGCTGCTTCTAAATACTTTTTAGCTTTGACTAAATCCTTGATCACACCACGACCTTCTAAGTATGCCTCACCAATTTGTGTTTTGGCTTTAACATAACCGCGTTTGGCTGATTCTTCATAAAAAGATGCGGCCTTAACAACATCGATGTCACCAATCAGACCATTTTCTTCAAAGACGCCTAATTTATAATATGCTTTCGCAAATCCTTGTTCGGCGGCTTTTTGATACCAATGGTATGACAGCTTGTAATCTTGGGGGATCACTGTTCCCCGTTCATAGGCAATTCCAACGTTATATTGGGCGGCATCATGTCCGGCTTCAGCTGCTTTTAAGAAAAGTTCATGACCCTTTTTGGGATCTAATGGAACTGCTTTTCCATAAAAATGACAATATCCAAGAACGGTATAGGCAGGCATGTAGCCTAATTGGCTAGATTTGGTCGCAAGTTGGAAACCTCTTTTATCGTCCTCGGCGATTCCTTCACCTTGCACAAGTCGTCTTGCGAGTTCATGCATTGCCGACGGATCTTCAACAAGAACAAGTTTTTCGAGATCTCTAATCGATTTTTTATATAAATTATTTACCATAGTCCCTCCTCGTAATTATACCATAGGGACCCTTAATCATTAAGAATTAATCATGACTAGGATAACGGCGTGTAAGTGATTTTAAAAACGGAAATAAGCCAAGTAAGATTAGAAGCGAGAACAAAACACTAGGAATTATATAAGTGGCGTTGTAAGTTAAACCCGCCCAGAGCGTATATTGATACACAATCATCGAGCTAAGGGTTGTCCCGATAAAGCGCGCAAAGCCGCCGATTAAAATCCCAGAAACAAAATAAATCAATTGTAAATATAGGGGTGCAGTTTTTGAAAAAGCCACCTTTCTAAACAAAGAAGTGAGACTAATCAGACCAAAACCTAATAAATAATCAAAGGGATAAGTTGCAAAGCCATAACCATCAAACAAACAAGTGAGCAAGCCATAAACAATACCACTAGCAATAAAAGACTTTACGAAGTTGAAACGAAAGGCAATGATAAATAGTGGTAACATCGTCAGACTAATAGAACCTCCTGTGGCCCCAACTCTAATTTTAGGAATAAAGTCAAACGCAATTGCAAGTCCAATTAGTACGCCCAATTCCGCCATTTCTTGAATGTTAAATTTAACTTTTGTAAAAAATATACGGAGAGCAATTATTAAACTAAAGGAAGTGAGAATTATGTTTACAATCGTGCCAAGGTCATGAGTCACGACTAGCGTATCATCGATCGTTTGATATATCCCTGGTAGGAGCGAAAAAATTGCCAAGGTGAGGATAAATAAAACGAGTGAAACATTATTTAACATTGGACGTTTAATAATTAATAATACGGCCGCAAAAATATTAAGTGTTATTAATATAATAACTAGAATTTTTATCGACAAAGCATATCCGCTTGCGCCAAGTAGTGTTATTAAATTAACTGGCATACCACCAATGGAAACAATTGGAAGAAACAACAATAATCCTCCAACAACTGCAAACATGAGCGGAATAAACACAAGCAATTTTAGAATATTTTCCTTTTTCATAAATGATTTCCTTTCAAAATAAAAATCCTTGCAAGCGCAAGGACTCTTGGTCATAAACCATGTCTCCCTCCGCCGGCATTATCCAGATCAGGTGCGGTCGAGTTCTCAATTGAACCCCTCTCAGCCTAGATAACTAAGCTCCCGTAAAAGTAGGTTAGCACGAATTTATTTGTTTTGCCACTGAATTGGTAAAAGACCATGTTGTGTAAGAAAATCATTAGTACGGCTAAATTGATGAAGCCCAAAAAAGCCTCCCCGGTTTGCGGCAAGTGGGGATGGATGAGCAGTCTTAATCACGAGATGATTTTTGTTAGTAATATATTTTTCCATCTTATGGGCCTTTGCGCCCCACAAGATAAACACGATAGGAGTTTCTATTTGTGAAAGCGTTGAGAAAATACTAATCGTTAGTTGCTTATACTCCGGGATGTTGTGTGATAAAGGTTTACTATCCTCGACAGTAAATATAGGGTTAAAAAGCAAAACCCCCTGCTTGGCAAGATAAGTAAGATCTCCATTAGTAAAATCCATGTCTAGATCTAGGTCTTTTTTAAGTTCTTTGAAAACATTAACTAAACTAGGTGGAACTTTGACGGTTCGGGGAACGGAAAAAGCTAGTCCCATCGCTTGATCTTTTTGATGATATGGATCTTGCCCTAAGATTACAACTTTGACATCTGCAAGCTTTGTTAATTCAAACGCCTTAAAGATGTTTGCCCGCTCCGGGTAAACTGCGCTAAGTTTATATGACCGTTCGATGAAAGAGAGCATATTAGTAAAATATAATTTGCTAGCCTCAATCTTAAAAAATTCATCCCAAGTTGTTATCTTCATAGCAAAATTATAACATGAAGCCGCGCTTATCTTCTTTTTATTGTGTATAATAAAGGCATGAAAATCTTTATCCTTTTTAATCATCCAGCCCCCTATAAAATCAAGTTATTCAATGGAATCAGCAATGTCCACGAGTTACATGTCATTTTTGAACGGCTCCAGAATAAGGATAGAAACAAACTGTTTTATGATGGAAACGAGCCATTATTCACAATTCATCCTATCAAAGGACTTAAACTTGGCAATGAAAACCATTTCTCGTTTGGAGCGCTTAATCATCTAAAAAAGAATAAATATGATTTGATTATCATCAATGGATACTCGACAATCACCGAGATGTTAGCACTTAGATATTTAAAGAAAAACAATATTCCCTACGCCTTTTACATTAATGGCGGGGTTGCTAAAAAAGAAAACAGATTCAAACATCGACTTAAAAAATATTTTCTTACTGGCGCTAAATTCTATTTTAGTCCATCAGAAGTTGCGGATAAGTACCTTCTAAACTATGGAGTACAACAAGAATGTATCCGTCACTTCCCCTACTCGACAATCTTCGAGCAACAAATTGTCGAACAACGGATTTCAGCCAAGGACAAACGGAGCTTTTGGCTTGATAAAAATATCGATGAAAAAAAGGTCTTTGTCACCGTTACAAGTTTTATCAAACGCAAAAACAACCTTGAATTAATTAAATGCTGGCAAAAACTTCCCAAGGATTATGGACTTGTTCTCATCGGTGATGGGAAAGAAAAGAAAAAGTATCTCAAGTTTATTAGCGAGCATCAACTCAATAATGTTCACCTCCTACCATTCATGAAAAGTTTAGATGCCCTCGAATTTGTCAAAAACTCTCACGGAGCATTATATTTGAGTCGTTACGATATTTATGGACACGTGATCAATGAGGCGCTCGCAATGGGAGCAAATGTCATGGCTAGCGACAAAATGGTGGCGACAAAGTCATTGATTCGTGACAAACAAAATGGACTTGTTTATGATTACAGTAGTTCACTAAAAGATATGATTCTCAGTCTTGATCAATATGACTTCTTCCAAGAGGCGACTAATACGGCACGCGGTAACACAATTGAAAAAATGGTTACAAAGCACCTGCAAATAATTGAGGAGAACAAATGAAGCAAATAATATATTTAACTAATGCGATGCATTTCAATGATTTTGAAAAATTAATGAAATACGTTGAAGTCATGCCAAATCCTAGTAATCAAAATTTTCACTATCGCTTTATCACTAGTTTAACTGAACATTTTAAAGTTAAAGTTATTTCACAGCGTCCACTTAATCACAAGAACACTAATTTAACCTTCGTCCCCGATGAATATAATCATAATTTTTATTACCCTGGATTTCACATTAAACCAATAATTCGTAATTTAGATTTATATAAAAACAGTAAAGAAGTTATCGGCTCACTAAAAATAACCGGCGATAATATAGTTTTTGTCGATTTGCTGAATCTAAACCTCGTCCATCTAGCCAAATATATTAAACGTCGCTACAAAACTAAAGTCGTGGGGATTCTAACTGATAACCCCCATAATTTGAGCGATGCTAAAAAAGATTATATTAAAAATGTTGAGGCTGGTTTTAAATTATGCGATGGCTTTGTCTTTTTGACACCAGGCTTATGCGAATATGCCAATAAGGATAATCGCCCTTACACCATCATTAACGGCGTGCTTTCTTACACCAAAATACAATCTGATCTTGACGATAAATTTGGCAAATACATATATTTTGCAGGGGCTTTGTATGAAAAGTACGGCGTTAACAACTTGATTGAATCATTCTTAAAATTAAAAAAGGATATACGTCTTGTTATCGCCGGTCATGGTCCGTTATCGAATGAGATTAGCCTACTTAGCGAAAGTCATCCACGGATTGATTTTGTTGGATCGGTTAGTCCTTATAAATCCCTGATGTACGCGCAGGAAGCTTTTATTAATATTAATCCGCGCCCTTTTAATGAAGAATTAGATAAATATTCGATTCCCAGTAAGGTAATTGAATTTGTAAATACCGGCCGACCACTTGTTTCCTGCCACCACACATTGTTAGAAAACATATATAAAGACAACGTTGTGTGGGTTGACGATTCGATTGAAGGCATCAAACAAGCACTAGAAACCATTATTGATAATCCTGATAGATTTATGATTAAGGCTAAAGCCGCCGCGGAATTAGGAGAGCAAGCCTTTGGTAAAAAGGAATTCTTTTCAAAAATTAGCATTTTAATAAAGAAACTTGAAGAATAAAAGATGCTCCTATCACTAACAGTTTCGTTATATAATAATAAACATGACCAGGAAACAACTTAGACCTAACATTGTCGTTAATTTAATTAGAACTTTAACGATCACGCTTTTGTCCTTTATTTCTTTCCCATTTGCCAGTACAGCTTTAGGTGATGTTGCAATGGGGCAATATAGTTGGGCCAACACTTTTGTCTACTTTTTTCTAATTATTGCTAAGCTTGGAATCCCCACTGTTGCGATTAGAGAATGTTCCAAAGTAAAAGATGATCCCGTTCTACTTGCAAAAAAAATCCAAACATACTTTTTTCTTCAATTGATCACAACGCTCATTTCATATGCAGCAATGTTTATTATAGTGTTTGGGTTAAATGACACTGTTGTTGATTTGACTTCGAGGCCACTAGTAATGCTTTTGTCCCTTAACTTTTTGGTTGGAGTATTTTCCTTTGAATGGGTCTTTATCACACTTGAGAAGCACTTCTATATCGCGCTTAGATCTATTTTTACTGGTTCAATCGGTCTACTCCTTGTGATCATGTTCGTCCGTAACGATCGTCACCTATTCACATATGCTTTCTTGGCAATGTTTACGACTTTTGCAACCGTAATTATTAATCTATTCATGTTAAGACAAGAAAAGATTTCACTTATTCCTAAAGATAAAATCGTATTGAAGGGAATCTTCAAACCTTTGATTATTATTTTCTTAATCACCCTAATTGTAACTGCTTATAACCAAGCAGATAGCCTATTACTTGGTTATGTCGATGAAAGTAAAAGCCTAGTCGGCTCTTATGCAGTTGGGGTTCGAGGAATTGAAATAGTAATTACAATCATCACCAGCCTTAGTGCGGTCTTCATTCCGCGGGCAACAATGGCGCTGAAAAATAACAACATCAAAGAATTTAACTATATCAATAATTATTCAACTAATATTACCTTTTTTATTGCGCTTCCGGCTGTGACTACGATGATTATTTTGGCCCCACAAATTGTCGGCTTTATTGTTACCAATGATATTTATTGGAGTCCAACGGCAATCGAGAACGCTGTCTGGGCAATCATGATTTTATCCGCACTAATGTTTACTTATTCGCTCGGAGATAATATTTATCAACAAGTGCTTATTCCGCTTGGCAAAGAAAAAATCTATTTCTACACGATGATTGGTGGATTAATTCTTAACCTTGGTCTATCTATCACGAGTGTCTTCACCATCTTTAAAGATTATCCATTAATTGGTGTGTCGCTATCGACAATGGTGTCCGATATCTTAGTTTTAGGCTTACTAATATTTTTAACCCGCAAACATGTCTACAAGAATATCTTTAATAATAATAATCTAAAAATAGTAATTGCGACTGCAATCATCGGGGTTATCACTTACTTTATGGCGCCAAGACTTAATATTGGCGATCCATTAATGTTAATTATCTCTGCAATCCTCATTGCTGGATCTATTTATATAATCATCCTCGCGATACTTAAAGAAGATATCGTACGTGAAACATTCAGTAAAAGTAAGCAAGACTAACTAGGCCCTTGTGATAGTATAAAATTATGGGAAATCCAAATTTCAAAGAAAATAAACTTAAACGATTTGTGGCTAAGGCGCTCCAGCCCGTTTTAAGAATTTTAAATAAGAAGTTATACGTATCGCTCCAATATCGCTATATTACAGGCCATAAACTAGACTGGAAACACCTTAATCTTTACACCGAGAAACTCCAATATCTTCGTTTATATGTTTATCCATTCGATACGAATGTGATAAAAACGGCTTCTCGTCGCGGGGCTAGAGAATATGTTGAAGACAAGGGATATGGTGAAATATTAATTCCATCGTTAGGAATATTTTCGAGTTTTGACGAGATCAACTTTGAAAAACTCCCCAACAAGTTTGTGATGAAAGCTACCCATGCCAGCGGCTTTAATTACATATGCCTAGATAAGAATACGCTTGATATTTCTAAACTAAGAAATACCTTTAATAAATATCTAAAGACTGATTATGGGCGTCAAACTGTCGAACCTCATTACTCAAAAATTAAACCCGAAATCATTATTGAAGAATATATTGGTAGGCAAGAAAAACTCCCTATTGAATATAAGCTTCATGTTTTTAATGGTAAGGTTAAATACCTTTATGTTGTTACTGGCCGCGGCACAAACATACGATACAACAACTTTTATGCTGATTGGACTCCCTTTAATGATGCCCAATTCAATCACTGGCAAACGAGTGCGGAAACAATTATGCCTCCAATCAATTTCAAAAAAATGATCAAAATCGCTGAAGATCTTTCTTCGCCCTTTCCCTTTGTCAGGCTTGACTTTTATGAAGTAGATGGAAAGATATACTTTGGTGAATTTACGTTTACTCCCGCGAAGGGTACGCTTGTTTTCGACAACAAAAAAGCCGATGATGAAATCGGCTCTTGGTTAGATATAAGTAGACTAATTAAGCGTTAGTTCCAGTTTGAATAAGGCAACATAATTTCATACATCATTACCGCAAAAGAGTAGTCATTTGCGGGGTTATCTACGCCTTCAGGCTTGATAAGATCATGCTCGAGTAACTCATAAGAAATGGACAATGCGTTCGTTCTTTTTAATAGCGCAAATTCTTCTTCGTTCATCACATCTTCAAAGTATAATTGGATGATATTTGTTTGAGCGTTATCATCAGTTCTTAGGTCGTCAATTGGAAAAGTGAAACTGACCTTCCGTGCAGCATTACTTGCACTTTCTTCGACATAAAATGAAACATTAAGTTTGATTTTTGCGGTCGGAATGCGGCTAACGCCAAGTTCGTGATAAGGGATATTGCTTCCACCACGAAGTGCGAGTGTTAGGACGTGATAATCAACAAGTTCAAAGTCAAATTGTTTGCCAAAGCCGGCTTCGTCAATTTGCATTCTGACTAAGGGTCCCGAACCATCGCAAGCCAGAAGCCCTTCGGTTAGTTTCGAAAACATCCCTTTTTTAAAAGAATCATTGATGGCTTCGTTGCCGTAATTTTGTGCAGTCAGTTTGTTAACATCAGCATAATTAATCCAGCTCGTTTTACTTGAGGTGCTCATCGCCGCCATAAGTGCATTTAAGTAAGCGGTTTCTGAAGGATAATCACTCATCTTAATTGCTATAACACTGTCATCGCCATAGTCTTCCACTAAGTCATCTAGGGTGATTAGTCCTTTGCCAAGATCCTTCATGATCGCGTCATTGTAGGCATTTTGATAAGCCCGAGCTTGAGTAAATTGTGAAGCGTTTAATGCAAACGTTGTTTCATTACCAGTATATTTACTTGCTTTAAGTGCGTCCGGAAATGTTCTGAAATAATTATCGAGAAATTCTTGCGTGTGAAATTCTCCCAAGCCATAAACTTCGTTAACAGCTCCTTTACAGCTTGTTAGCATTAAGGCGATAAAAGGAATAAGCATTATTCTTCTTACATTTTTATTCATTGATCATTTCCTCTCCCTTTTTAACATTAAGTTCTCGCCGCGGTTTAGCAATATACATATAACCAATCAGGAATAAAGAAATTGCAAACTCTTTAGATTCAACAAATGGGAAGTAATTTCTTTGCCAGTAGCTTTGATCAAAACTCAATTGATTGAATTGATACTTGAGCATATAACGAGTAAATAATGTCACTAAGAATGCGAGTACCATGTATTTCGTCACGACATTGTCGCTTGAATGGTTAATATAATCAACACTGAATTTAATAGCGATAACGATGACGGCTAGAAATGCAATTACCCCAACAATTCCTGTCTCTTTCATTGTATCAAGAATAATATTGCCGCTAGGAAAAATGAGAATATTTTCATAACTGTAATTATATGGATTTCCAAATAAGAAATTTGGATCAAAGGCTTCTTTAATGATCCCCATATATTTAATAGTGTATCCGTTATAAAAAATACGTCTGGTCAATGCATTGCTGTTAAGCACGGTTTCAACAAACCCAACTTCTAAGGCCGCAAGTATTCCCACAAAAATTAGGAATATACCTAGGCCTACGGCAACTAGGATTGAGGTTTTAAAATGCTTCATTTTGTGAACCTTAAACTTAAACATTAAAGCGAGTAATAAGGCCGGAATTAAATAAATCAGCGATCTGAAATCAGTTAAGAAAATGATTGTTAGTAAACCAATGCTCCCAATCGCAATCAATATAAGCGGGTATGGTTTCTTTAGTTCCTTCAAAAATAATAATGCGAATAGCGGCACAATTACCAAAAGCCCCATTGTCACAAGGACGTTGTAATTAACGGTTTCAATGTTGAAACCTTGCAGTAAGTTAGCCTGTAATACAACAGGATAGGCACTACCTTCAAAATAGTTTACTCTTTCACCATAAATTATCCGGTGGAAGAAACCATAGTTCATAAGTGTTGCGGCAAGCGAGACAAAAAGTAGGAGCGCAATGCCTGAATAAATGAAGAAAATAAAGTTCGTTTTCGAAATTAGCTTGGTTCTGCTAATAAAATAACCTAGTAACAAAAATGCAATACCGCCAACAGAAGTCATCAAGATCGTAAATAAATCACGATTTAACAAACTAATCGAAGGGCTAAAGAGTTCTGAAGGATGAGACCCAAATACAGGCGAAAAGGCCATAGAGATTAAGAATATCACTAGGGGAAGGAAAATAAATATGAAGCCATTTGTTAAATCTTCATTTAGCGTTTTCAAAAATGCTGGTAAAAGCACTATCACAAGCAAAATTGCAAATAAGCGATAGGCGCTTCCTAAGTTCCCAAGATTAAACGCTAATAAAAACATCAGTTCAATTACAAGAAAAATCGCAATCGGCACGACCTTATACTTATATGTTGCGTTGTTTACAATTTTTTCAATCACCAATAACACCCCTTTTCAACTTTTTGATATCCAGTTGGACGATCTTTTGGTCGTATCCAATCTTTGTTAATGTGTTTTTTAACGTACTCTCGATTTTCCCAACGGCGGCCAATTATCCCAAACAGTAATTGTGTTGCCCCTCCGGTTTGAATGGCTTGTTTATTTAGCGACTTGATATAAAGGCATAAAGGCGATCCATACGCTCCGGCCCCGACAAGTGCGACATCAAACTCGTGTTTGAGGATTTCAACTTTCATATAGTCTAGCGCTTCAAACCAGTTACCAAAACGTGGATCAATTTGTTCTGCCATTGTTTGCACCGCTTTAATTGTAATGAGTTCAAAATCAGGAAGCATGCTAGGACTATTAGGAAACAAAAGAGTTCGCTTTTTATATTGAGACTCGATTTGCTCGGCAAATGGTGAGATTACTAAAACTTTACGACCCTTTAGTAAATGTGACCATTGACCTAGAAGTGGATCAAGCGCCCAGTTTTGAACTGGTTTCGCATTATAGGTAAAATTACGGAAAAAATAGTTTTCCATGTGTAAACCGCTGATTCCGAGAATGTCTGTTTCAATAAGGTGGTTATGCATATATTTACAATAGTGAGTGAGATTATCTTGCGAAGTTGGAAAGAACCCAGCATTATTTTTCATTGAACTAATGACACTATCTTTAAAAGAACCACTAAAACCAAAACGGATTTTTTCATAATTGTTCAAACAGGATAATTCAACCGCGCCAAATCTGATTGCCGCGAAACTTTGATTAGTTTTAAGTGCATCAAAAATATAGCCTGAACTTTTTTGCATTGAAATTTGTTTTATCGCACCAATTTGGTCTGTTTTAGGTTTGATCTTGAAAATTTTGTACTTCAGTACAGTGGGTACACTTTTGATAAAGTCGAGGGCATATGATAGCCGTGTGCGTTTCGTTCTCATAACTATTTTATATTATACATTAAATATTGATTAAGAATATAGCTTGCAATCGCCAGTCCATATGCGGGTGGAACAAATGGTGAACTTGATGGTTTTCTTGTTAGGGTCTTCTTAGGTTGCTCTTTGCTAGTAACAACAGCAAGTTTTTTAACATGAGCCTTACGTAAGTGCTCTCTAATCATTTTTGCAAGTGGGTCATAAGTTGTCTGAAATATATCGGCAATAAATACTTGAGTTGGGTCAAGGCGATTACCCGCTCCCATTGATGAGATAATTGGAATTTCGTGATTAACACATTCCATAATTAAATTAATTTTATCGTAAATTGAGTCAATCGCATCAACAACGAAGTCATAACTTTTCAAATCAAAAGAGGCTAAGGTTGCAAAGTTTACTTCTTCTTTAATTGCGGTGATTTTGAGGTTAGGATTGATATCGAGCAAACGTTGCCTTAATACTTCAACTTTATCTTGGCCAATCTTAGAATTAAGCGCAATTATTTGGCGATTAATATTCGTGATATCAACGATATCGCGGTCGACAATTGTCAGCGAACCGATGCCTGATCTAGCAAGGCTCTCGGCAGCCTGTCCTCCTACGCCACCAACACCAAAAACAATAATGCGTTTATTACTTAGTATCTCCAGTGCCTCTGGTCCCACCAACATCTCTAAACGTTGTAAGAAGTTATTCTCCATGAATGAACTCTCTGATCGCCGGATAGACAATTTCTGGCGCATAGCGCATAGATTCGCAATGGCTGGCATTTTCAATTCTAATTAAACGTTTTGGCGCATTACAGGCCTTAAAGTTTTTGACACTCATGTTATAAGGGACAAAGTTGTCACCTGTTCCATGGATAAAGAGCACGGGTATTCGCGTGTTTTTTTTGGCTTCTTTGGTGACGGTTGTTTCTTTCATTGAAAACTTTGCAAATATTTTGCAATATGTATTAATTCCGAAAAAGAGAAATTTTGGTTGGAATTTAACAATCTTTTTCCCAGTATGAAGGGCGATTCCACTTGGACGAGAATAACCTGAATCTGCAATAATACCTTTGACCGAAGGCGGTAAACCATTAAGACCACTAGTCAATAAAACTGTGGCGGCACCCATGGAAATTCCACTTAAATATATTTCTTTTTTACCTTTAAAGCGTTCATCAAGATAAAAAATCCATTCTCTTAAATCAAAGCGTTCGCGTATACCAAAAGTTGTATATTGGCCTCCACTAAGACCACAACCTCGTTGATCAATTATTAATAAACTTGTTTTTAGTTGTTCATATAGGTTGTTTTGAATACCAATATCATCAAACCCACTCGAGTAGTACCCATGGACAAAAATAATTATCTTGTCACTCTCTTCGTTTTCATAAAAATAACCGTGCAATTTTACGTCAACATTCAAAATTTCGACATCCTCGTGCTCTTTTAACATATACTTTTGTTTAACTTGTTCCATTGATCCCAAATAGCGACCCCACCTAACTCCAAATAATGGAGCATAGAGAATTGTTCGATTAAATCTCAGTCGACTGAAAATAAGCCCAAATGTCACATTAACAATCGTAAAATATGTCGAGATTCCTACGACAATCAGGCTAGATATGATAATGAGAATAATTTTCCAAGTTTCCATAGATAGATTATAACAAAGTTTGAGGTTTATTAATCTGAGTTTCCATTAATACTCACTTTAGTAGAATATCTTTGTTAACGAGCAAATGACTAACGTTTTATGTGCTTGAGGAATATAATAATCATGACTTATTTAAGGAGGTTTTTTTATGGCTAAAATACTAATTGTTGGGGGAGTAGCCGGAGGGGCAACAGTCGCGACGAGACTACGTCGTCTTAATGAAAAAGATGACATCATCATGTTTGAACGCGATGAATTTGTTTCATTCGCAAACTGTGGACTACCTTACTACTTGGGCGGAATCATTCAATCACGTGATCGCCTTATTGTTGAAACCATCCAAGGGCTTAAAGATAAATTTAATATTGATATCCGTAACTTTTCTGAGGTCATACAAATCGACCGTGCGCACAAAACAATTAAAGTTAAACGGGTTAAAACTGGTGAGGTGTATGAAGAAAGCTACGATAAGCTAATTCTCTCTCCTGGTGCAAAACCCATTAGAATTCCAACTCCTGGTCTTGATCAAGCTAACAATGTGTTTTCACTGAGAAACATTCCTGATACTGATAAAATCAAAGCCTTTTTTGATAAAGAAAATCCTAAAACTGCCGTCATCATTGGCGGAGGCTTTATCGGCGTAGAAATGGCCGAAAATTTTATTGAACAAAAATTAAGTGTTACAATCGTTGACTTAGCCGACCAAATCCTTGCTCCATTAGATTTTGAAATCGCTAAATTGGCCCAAAATGAGATGGAGAACAATGGTGTTCACTTTGAACTAGGGACGGTTGTTAGCGAATTCAGAAGTGAAGGCAAGGAACTTATCCTCAAAAATGGTAAGGTTCTTGCCGCTGATATTATCATTCTTGCAATCGGCGTTAAACCTGAAAATGACTTAGCTATTCAAGCCGGCTTAAAGGTTGGCCCACGTGGTCACATTATTACCACTAAAACTTTACAAGCAATTGACGAAAAAACCGGTGAAGTAACTAATGATATTTATGCAATTGGTGATGCGATAGAAGTTTACGACTTTGTTGATGATTCTAAAACGGCAATTGCCCTGGCCTGGCCTGCTAATCGTCAAGGAAGACTTGTCGCTGATCACATTAATGGTCTTAAAATATCTTATAAAGGTTCGCTTGGTTCTTCAGTTGTTAAAATATTTGACTATATTGCGGCCTCAACTGGTAACAATGAAAAAACTTTGATGCGAAAAAAAGTTGCTTATGATGTTTCCTATGTGACTAGAGGTAACCATGCTGGTTATTATCCAGGAGCTGAAGAAATCGTCATTAAAATAATTTTTGATAGCAAAGATGGTAAGATTTTTGGCGCTCAAGCGTTTGGTCACGAAGGGACAGAAAAACGAATTGATGTTATTGCGACCGCGATTAAAGGTGGTTTAACAATCGATGACCTCCCTGACTTAGAATTATGCTACGCCCCGCCATTTTCAAGTGCCAAAGACCCCGTAAATATTGCGGGTTATGCTGCTGGTAATGTCAAAGCGGGAATTTATAAAAATGTTCGCCACTTCGAAATAGATGAAATTATCAAAAATGGTGGCTTTGTGGTTGATTCAAGAACCGATCTGGAGTACGGCATTCATCACATCGAGGGGGCAATAAACATTCCTCAAATTGAAATGAGAAATCGACTAGGTGAGTTTCCAGAAGATAAAAATACACCAATATATTTATACTGCAATATCGGTCACACGGGCTATCTTGCCGTTCAAATCTTAAAAGGTAACGGCTATACAAACATTTATAACCTTGCTGGTGGTCTTAGAATATATAGCGCAGTCTATCAATTCGATAAAAACGAACAACTTCCTGAATTTAATAATCCAGAAGAAAGAAAGGCGACGACAATGAATCCTGAAATTAAAAAACTTAAAATCGATGCTTGTGGTCTTCAATGCCCAGGTCCAATTATGGAAACATTTAAAGCAATGGAAAAAATGAATGCGGGTGACTTACTTGAAGTAGAAGCAACCGACAGTGGCTTCCAACGTGATGTCGATAAATGGTCAAAGAGTACAGGCAACGTGCTTGTTAGTATGGAAAAAGACGGTAAAATCTATCGCGCGACCTTACAAAAAGGTGCCGCGCCTGTTGAAAATGCCGGAGGTCAATCCGCCGGTGGTAACGCTAATACGACAATCGTGCTCTTTAGTGGTGATTTAGATAAAGCACTAGCTTCGCTAATCATCGCGCAAGGCGCAAGGGCGATGGGTAAGAGTGTTACAATCTTTGCAACTTTCTGGGGTCTTAATCTATTAAGAAAACCTAATAAGGTCAAAGTCAAAAAGCCCTTTGTTGAAAAGATGTTTGGCTGGATGATGCCACGTGGTCCCAAGAAGATGAAAATTTCAAAAATGAACTTTGGTGGCGCCGGAACGCTGATGATTAAAGGGGTGATGAAGAAAAAGAACGTTCGTAAGCTTGAAGTTCAACTTCAAGACGCTCTTGATGCTGGAGTTAACTTTATTGCTTGTACAATGTCAATGGACATCATGGGCATCCAAAAAGCTGAATTAATTGATGGCATCGATTATGCAGGTGTTGCTAGTTATCTTGCGGATAGCGAAAAAGCCGGCATTACCTTATTTATCTAAAAAAATTCCAAAAGAAAACCGGAGACATATCAACTGCTCCGGTTTTTATTTTGCGTATAACGTCTATTTAACTAGGACTTTTTTTAAAGTTGTGTAGGCGGTCGTTCCGTTTTCAAACTTAAATTTTACAGTGTCTTTAACGAGTGGAAGGATATATTCACGAATGAGTTTTCCTTCACCATGAATGTCTTTTAATAACTCCTCACTGAGTTTATGTTCAACGTTTGCAATATTATGTAAACGTTTTAGTTTGAGGCTGGTTTTATAAACTGGGCCAGGTTTACGATCAATGATGACCATGTAACCAGATTTGCCACTAACAATTGATTTGACAGCCTTTTCGCTGACTTTAATTGCTTCTTTTTGATCAACAGCGGTAATGGCTAGTGTCCCGGCTCTTTGTAAAAGACTAAATTCAATCGGCCGTGTTGAGTAGCCTAAACGGTCGCTGACAATATTAGCTAGTCTTGAACTAACGCCACCTAATTGCATATGTCCGAATGAATCTAATTTGACATTGTCTTTTGGTAGTTGGGTTTCTATTCCTTCACTAACAACAAATAATGCCCGTTTCTTCGTTTCATAAACTTCTTTAGCTTTTTCAAGGAAGAAATCTAAATCAAATTTTTCTTCAGGTAGAAAAATATAATCAGGCCGTAAATTTTTATCGGCAATTGCAGCAGCAGCGGCAGTTAGCCAGCCTGCGTGACGACCCATAATTTCAACGATCACGAATTTTGATTTTGGATAAACTGCATTGTCTAAAGCAATATCTTGGACTGATTGCATCACATATTTAGCGGCACTTGGAAAACCAAGGCAGTGATCGGTGAAGGCTAAGTCGTTATCAATCGTTTTAGGAATGCCCATAACTTTACAGTCATAGCCGACTTTGGTAAAGAAGGTTGAAAGTTTGTAGCAAGTATCCATTGAGTCATTGCCACCATTAACTAGCATGTAGCCAATATTGTGTTTTTTCACGGTTGCAAGAATTCTTTGGTAATCATCATGGTTAATATCACCTGATAATTTATATCTTGTTGTGCCTAGAGCGGCAGCAGGAGTTTGAATTAAAAGTTCGATTTGAGCTTCGTCCTCTTGTCTAAGGTCGATTAAACGGTCGTTCAATAAACCCTCGACCCCGTTGAGACTACCGTATATTCCGTCGATTTCTTCTTGCTTTTTAGCTTGCTTAATAACTC
>DATESG010000026.1:0-3718 GCA_035270925.1 Bacilli bacterium
CAATTAGATATTGGCCTAAAACAGCAATTTTAAATAGTTCGAGTAGATTAAATTCGACTTCGTGAAACAGTAAAACACTTTTTAAAATCGCAATAAGGATCGCGGCGCTACTTCCGAGTCCAAATTTAATTCCGTCTTTGCTCACTAACTCATTAGTTAAAGTAAGACAAAATGGTTTTAACTTTATATTTAAAAACCCAAGATAATTAAAGGCAACTTGTAGGGCTGATTCAGAAATTTTTAAACTATCATCTTCAACTCTTATTTGTCCTTCTTTGTATTCGAAAGGATAAACCTGTTTTTCATTAACAAAAACGAAATGTTCGCTCTTGGTAATTGATGCTTTGATATATCGATCAAGCGTGAAAAGAATCGCACTTTTTCCATCGTGTAAAACATTATATTCACCAATCAAATATAGTTTTCCGGGAATATTAATTTTTAACATAAGCATCCTTTCCAATTCGGCAAACAATCACCTTATAGTTATTTAATCGTTTACAAACATCCTCAACAAATTTAGGGCTTGTTAATAGTTTAACATTAGGACCAGCATCGATAGTGTAATATATAGGAAAATCTTTCTTTATCGCTTTAAGATTATCTAACAACGTATATGTTTCAGCTTGATAATAATCGATTCCCGTTTCTCTGATTGTTTGGTGAAGCAAATCACTGCTTGCTTCGACTAGTTCGCCTAAGCCCGACAGACTTTTTTGTCTAATTGCTTCAAGCATGAGCGGGAACATTCGTTTTGATTCGCTAACAAAGTGATTATAACTAGGAAGTTTGACTGAGATTTTCATTGCTTCGCGTGATGAAACCTTTTTCTTCTCGGCACTAATTAAAACAACAATCAGCGCCAAATCATCCCAGTCAGTTTCAATCTTTTCGGCAAAGCTAGTTTCGTGGGTATTGCCTTTATGCCAAATCGTGAAACCACCAAAAACACTACGAGCAGCACTGCCCGAACCTAAGCGGGCGAGCGTCGAAACTCCTTGTTTATCGAGGTTTAATCCGTAGATTTCATTGAGTGCCATCGCAATACTTGCATAAGCACTGGCACTACTTGCTAGTCCGGCCGCGGTTGGAACGTGATTGACACTTTCAACCCGGATAAAACCATTAAGTTTATAAACTTGGCGAACAAGATTAAAATATTCCTGCAATTGCAATTCATCATCTTTTTGTGCTCTTTGACCATTTAAAAATAGTTGGTCCGAACTTAAAAGTGGATCAAGGGTTAACTTTGTGTCGGTATATAGTTCATCAAGCGTCAGGGAAATGCTACTTTGAAAAGGGAGTTTAAACTTTTCATCGCTTTTACCCCAATATTTTAAAAGTGCAATATTAACATTTGCATGACCTGAAGCCGTCATTAGTCTATTTTCATAATCCACGTGTGCGATACTCCTTGTTCTTTAATTATTTTAACAAATTTCTCGCATTTATTATACTCCTCAAAGAGGGCAAACATACACCCACCTTGACCACCACCCGTAAGTTTGGCTGCTAACGCCCCATGTTCGAGCGAAAAGTCGATTAATTGCTCCAACTCTCGTGTGGAAACACCGATTGTTGTAAGGTGAGCTTGGGAAGCGCGGATCAGTTTAGCAAAAGTTGCTAAATTACCGTTTTCTAGTTCCCAACGGGCCCGAGCGGCTAAATCACCTAAAGCTGCTAGTGCGGCGATAACATCGGGATCATGAGCATCAACTCTGACTTTAACTTGTGAGACCGATAGTTTGGTTTGACTCGCAGTGCCGCTGTCAACTACGACTACATAAAAGGAAAATTTCGGTTTAATTGGTATAAACTTTCCGGCTTGATACCAGAGCAAATCGTCGCTCAAAATCGCCGTCATATCAATTCCGCTTGGTTTAGCGTGATAAACAAGTTCCGATATTTTAATGAACTCCACTAAATCATTTCTTGTATAAGCAATCTCAAAAAACTTGAATAAGGCCTCGACAAAAGCCTTGGCAACTGCCGCACTTGAGCCAATCCCGCGCCTACTTAACATATTTGAAGTAATCGTGATATTTAGGTCTTTACTGGGCAGATTATATTTTAATAAAAATGACGAAAGTAGCGTTTGCAAGCCTTCAATTGGTGCATCTTTAGCAAAAAAGAGTCCATTCTGGTAGGCTGAATCAATTAAAATTTCACCGGCCTTTTCTTCAATACGAACATTGATTAAGGCTTGGGTAAATGGGGCAACAATAGCCCCATATTGATAAACAACACTATGCTCACCAATGATAATTATTTTTCCATGGGCTGATGCAAAAGCTGGACTTTTCATATTCTATCCCAGCGGTAAAAATCCAAATGATATTAGGTATAAAGCTGTGTAAAAGGACATAAATAGAATTCCATGTCCTACACCAAGCCGATTAAGGAAACCAGCAACGAGAGCAACACCGGAAATTACTAGCACACCAATAAATCCTGAATCTAAATAAACGAGTAAGAAGGCAAGTCCAATAAGTAAGGAAATGACCGCTTCTTGAGGTATATACTTAAAAACGAGATAAGTAATTCTTCCTGCGTATTTAAACGATAAAGTTGCGGCAATAAATAACGCCACTAACATTGCAAAGATGATTACTGCAACCGCAGGACCAAACTGAATACGACTCAGAAATTGATAATCGACGTTAAAGAAAGCGCCACCAGGTCCGGCTGCAGCAGGTGAAATTGCAAAGCCAAAAGCAAAAAGCGAAACAAGAATACCCGACATATAAGTAGCGCTAGCAACGCCATTCATAACGCTAACTTTAGTAAGTGCTTGTTCTTCCTTATTTTTGATTCTATTTGTTGCGGTTTCGCCGACTAACATCGTCACGCCTACTGGCGAGAGGAAAAACAGAAACGAGGAGATGAAACTTGAGATAATTGTTCGTCCATTTGTCTTTATATTCATCGATGTTGCAAATTCTTTACGGCCAAACTTCTTATCCTTTTCAATCACAATATCCTTATTTCCTTCGACACTAGATTCGCTCCGTAGTCTAGGAATCAACATCGTAACGAGTTGAAATAAGAGCGGACCAACTGTGATTGCAAGAAAGAAAGGTGTCGCACTAATTGTATTACTGGCCAAACGAGCTAAATAAACTGTCAGCCCGAACGGAACAATAGCGAGTAAAGAAATAAGCTTCTTCTTACTCATTAAAGCGAGGAAAATCGCACCTGCAAGGAAGACCCATTGTTGGTATCCGTTAATTGCCTGTTCAATTCTGACGCCACTTAAGGCTTCGATTAATTTAACGCCACCGATAACGCCAAGACCAACAAGAAGCCCAATAAAAGTGCCATAAATCGCACCACTAGTCATTTTTCTAATTGTGTGAGTAACTAATCCGCGCTCTTTTAAAAAGATTGATGATTCAATCATCGGGGTCGCCATAACTCCACCCGGGATTGACGTTAGAGCCGTTGGGATTGAGTCAGTCACGTTAAGCGATACCATCGCGCCAATAAAGAAACTTAAGACGACAAGGGGATCAAGGTTAAAGGCAAAAAGTAAAACAGTCGCCGGAACCAAGACACTAGTTTCATCTGTGCCCGGAATGATACCAATAATAATATAGATAAGCGCTCCTGCAATCGCAAAAAGAACGATTTGGAGAATTAATAGCCATTCCATTATTTGCTGACCACATTTCTTTTTGGTCTAAAAATCGAACTATTAACCACCAGCGCGACAACTAAG
>DATESG010000027.1:0-5608 GCA_035270925.1 Bacilli bacterium
TTACATTTTGATGAACGGCAAAATGTAATTGATAAACTTGAAGTTGTTAAAGGTGAGCGAGTAAGAGATAAAAAGATTCTGCTTGTTGATGACTTATTTACAACTGGTGCGACAGTCAAAGCGATGATTAAATTATTAAAACCATATAATCCTAAAAAGATTCAAGTCCTGACGCTTGCCTACACCAAAATTAGTGATCATCACGCTCCTTCAGGGCAAGATTAACTTGTTAATAGAGTACGACAAATTGTTTATTTCTTCAGGGTTTTTATGCTAAACTATCATAGATATAAAGCACAGGTCTGTGTAATAGATAAAGAAGGTAAGTAGGAACAATTATGAGTTTTATCGAGAAAATATTTAGATTCGAAGAAAGAAGACTTAAAAAGCTCGAAAAAGAAGCTAAAAAGGTCCTCGTTTTTGAAGATGAAATACGCACATTAACCAACGAAGAATTAAAAGCTAAGACAGAGTACTTTAGAGCACTTTTAGCAGCAGGCAAAACCCTTGATGATATTAAGCCTGAAGCTTTTGCCGTTGCCCGTGAAGCCGCGAAAAGAACAATTGGAGAATTTCCCTACCCTGTTCAAATTGTCGGCGCTTTAGTCCTTCATCAAGGTGACGTAGCTGAAATGAGAACGGGTGAAGGTAAAACTTTAACCGCGACGATGGCAGTTTATCTAAACGGCTTAAACGGTAAAGGTGTCCACGTTGTCACCGTTAACGAATACTTAGCTAAACGTGATGCGGAATGGATGGGGGAAATTTATCGTTTCCTTGGTTTAACCGTTGGCGTTAACTTAAGAGAAAAAAGCACCGCCGAAAAACGCGAAGCTTACGAATGTGATATTACATACACCACTAACTCGGAAGTTGGTTTTGACTATCTTCGTGATAACATGGCGACTTCTAAAGCCGGACGTGTTTTGCGGAACTTAGAATTCTCCGTTATTGATGAGGCTGACTCAATTCTGATTGATGAAAGTAGAACGCCATTAATTATTTCAGGTGGTAATAAAGCTAGTGCCAGCCAATATAATATTGCTGATCGCTTTGTTAAAACTTTAAAAGCGGAAAAAGACTTCGCCGTTGATATCAAAACTAAAACTTGTAACCTTACTGATGAGGGCAATCAAAAAGCCGAGAGAATGTTTGGCGTTCCTAATATTTATTTACCACAATATAACGATTTAGTTCACCGTATTCACCAAGCTTTAAAAGCTAACTACATTATGAAGCGCGGGGTTGAATACCTAGTTGATCCAAACCGCGAAGTGCAACTGATTGACCAATCAACGGGACGGATTATGATTGGCCGCGAATATAGTGATGGCCTCCAACAAGCAATTCAAGCCAAAGAAAACGTTGTGATTAAAGAAGAAACTGTGACAATGGCGACGATTACTTATCAAAACTTCTTTAGACTTTATAAAAAGTTATCGGGGATGACAGGGACTGCCAAAACCGAAGAAGAAGAATTCAGAATGATTTACAATATGCGCGTTATTTGTATCCCAACAAATAGACCAATTGCCCGTATTGATGATATTGATTATCTCTTTGCACGTAAAGAGCCAAAGATGAAGGCCTTAATTGCCGAAGTCAAACGCCGTCATGAATTAGGGCAACCAATGTTAATTGGGACAAGTAGTGTTGAATCCAGTGAAGAAGTTTCCGAATTTTTAACCGCGGCGAAATTGCCACATAATGTCTTAAACGCAAAAAACCATGAGCGTGAAGCTGACATTATTAAACATGCCGGTGAACGAGGTTCAATTACTGTTGCCACTAACATGGCCGGTCGTGGAACCGATATTAAGATTAATGATGAAGTAAGAGCGCTCGGTGGTCTCTGTGTTTTAGGAACCGAACGCCATGAATCAAGACGGATTGATAACCAATTACGGGGCCGTGGTGGCCGTCAAGGTGATCCAGGCTATTCACGCTTCTATATTAGTTTTGATGATGAATTGCTTAGACGCTTTGCAAGTGATGCAATGCAAAATATTGCCAAAAATATGGACGATCAACCACTGGAGTCAAAAATGTTTATGAACGTTGTCACCGGGGCCCAAAAGAAAATCGAAGGACAAAACTTTGATATGCGGAAAAACCTGCTTGATTATGATGATGTCCTTAGTAAACAACGCCAAATCATTTATAAAAAACGTGACGCAATTATGTTTGCCGATGAGATTAAGGATCTTGTCCAAGAACAATTTGACTTAACCGGACGTTTCTTAGCCAATAAAGCTGTTCCTAATGATAGTAAAGACCGCGCTATTGACGCCGATTTACTAAGAAAAGAAGTGGAACCACGCTTTTTACCAGAAGGTACAATTAATCCGGCCGCCTTTGATGATTCTCCTGTGGAGGAAGTCGCTGAAGATTTAAATATGATTATTTATAAACATTATTTAACCCGTCGTAAGGTGTGGGGTGAAGAAATTGCTGACCGGGCCGAACGTGAAATTGTCTTACGCTGTATTGACCGTAACTGGACCCGTCATATTGATACGATGTCGCATTTAAGAGAAGGTATTCACCTGAGAAGTTACGCAAACACAAACCCTTTGCAAGATTATGTTAACGAAGGATATGGTCTCTTCAAAGAAGTGATGGATACAATCGCGGTTGAAGGTGTTTTAAACTTATTAAATGTTAAGATTAATCTCCCAAGTGATGAACCTGAAGTTCCAATGGTGGAACCAGTAAGAAAAGATTCGACAAGTGGGTAAATAAGATGGAATACAAAAATGTCACACAATTGTTAAAGGAAGTTGCTCTTGTTTTTTCGCAACTCGGTGACTCTCTTTGACCTGCCTAAATTAGGTAAAGCGGTTAAAGAGCAACAACAAAAAGTCGATGAACCTGATTTTTGGAATGATCAAAAAAGTGCAGTCCAAATTATAAATAGTCTGAACGACAATAAAGAAACGCTTGAGCAATTGAATGTAATCAAAACGACTTTAGAAAACGCTAAAGAGCTTTTAAATATAGATGAAGCAAGTGAAGATATCGATTTATTAACCGATATTTTTAATGATTTAATGACCGCGAGTAAAATTGGTGATGAACTAAAACACAAACTTTTATTTAGTGGTGAATATGACGCTAATGATGCTGTTGTCAGTATTCATCCGGGCGCAGGTGGCACTGAAAGTCAAGACTGGGCGGACATGTTATACCGCATGTATGTCCGTTTTGCAGACTTAATTGATTTAAAAGTTAAGGTTGTTGACTATCAGTCAGGCGATGAAGCCGGGATTAAAAGTGTGACAATGCTCGTAAGCGGCAAGCATGCGTATGGGCTTTTAAAGGCTGAAAAGGGTGTGCACCGATTAGTGAGAATTTCCCCCTTTGATAGTAACGCGAGACGTCATACCTCGTTTGCCAGTGTCAGCGTAACCCCTCAATTTAGTGAAGCAAATACAATTGAAATTAATGATGAAGATTTACGAATTGATACTTATCGCTCCGGGGGCGCGGGTGGGCAAAACGTTAACAAAGTCGAAACCGCGATTAGAATTACCCATATTCCAAGTGGGATAGTTGTCGCCTGTCAAGCTGAACGTAGCCAACTTTCCAACAAAGAAACGGCGATGGCGATGCTGAAAAACCATTTGTTTGCACGCGAACTTAAAGCCCGTAAAACAAAGTTAGATTCCATCGTTGGTGAGCAGAAAAATATTGAATGGGGTAGCCAAATTCGCTCCTATGTGTTTGCACCCTATACACTTGTTAAAGATCATCGAACAGATTATTCTGAAGGTGATGTTAATAAAGTGATGGATGGATACATTGAATCCTTTATTTATAAATACTTAGAAATGGAGGCAATCGCGCATGCAAATCATTAATTACTTTAAAAATAATTATCGCCAAATCGCTAAAAGCTATACGCTGATTATTATTGGCTCGCTACTTTTAGCGGTCGGCACTGGCCTTTTTCTTATTCCTAACCGCATTAACGCGGGGGGCATAAGTGGTGTTGCGATTATTCTTAATAGTGTCTTTGGTTTTGAAGAAGACATCGTTGTGTTGATTATGGCATGGGGCTTTTTTGCCCTTAGTTTAATATTTCTCGGCCTTAAATTTACATTAAAATCTTTAGTTTCTTCTCTTATTTATCCACTTTCCTTAGTTTTATTGATGCGCCTTCCATTCTTTCAAACGCTTGTCCAAGAAACATTTCTTGATAATCCCGATACGAGTAAAACGCTGATTGCGGGGATATTTGGTGGGGTCTTTGTGGGCGCCGGCGTTGCGATTACCTTTCTTGGTGGTGGCTCAACGGGTGGCGTTGATATTCTTGTTTTTATCATTCATAAATATACACAAGTTAAACAATCAGTTTTATCATTTGTCGTTGATGGCGCCGTAATTGCTCTAGGTGTCTTCGCGCTTGGCGACATGATTGCTTCAATGATAGGGATTGTCGCCGCCTTTATCACGGCAATTATGATTGAATATATTTTCGTTGGTCGTTCTAAGGCGCTGACCGCACTAATTATTTCTAAAGATCACGTTAAAGAAATTAACGAATATATTCAAGATTCAATGGAACGAGGTTCAACACTTATTCCGGTCGCTGGTGGCTATCAAAAACACGCATATGAGATGATCATGGTCACGTTTGACCGCAAGGAATATGCTAACTTAATTTATCAGGTCTCACAAATTGATAAACGCGCCTTCTTAACCGTTATTCAAACCAATGAAGTATTAGGCGAAGGGTTTAGAGGGTTCAGAAACCGTAAGCGTAAAGGAAAATGAACAAACATCCTTTTGAGTTAATCACAAACTTTAAACCAACGGGTGATCAACCGACCGCAATAAATGAGTTAATAGAAGGAATTGAAGAAGGTAAAAAGCACCAAGTTCTTTTAGGTGCAACGGGAACAGGTAAGACCTTTACAATTGCGAACGTAATTATGCAGACGCAAAAACCAACCTTAATTCTTGTTCATAACAAAACCTTAGCAGGACAATTATATTCTGAATTCAAAGGGTTGTTTCCTAATAACCGCGTTGAATACTTTGTTTCTAACTTTGATTTTTATCAACCGGAAGCTTATATTCCTCGTAGTGACACGTATATTGAAAAAAACGCGGTTATGAATGATGAAATTGAAATGATGAGGACAAGCGCGATTAATAGTGTGCTCGAAAGACGCGATACCATAGTGGTTGCAAGTGTGGCCTCAATTTATGGGCTAATTGATCCAGAAGAATATAATAAACTAGCGTTTAATATTAAGGCTGGTGAAACAATCGACCGTAAAGAGTTTTTCTCCAAATTAATCATGGCTCAATATGAACGTAATAATTTTGAACTCAAACCAGGTACCTTTAGAGTCAGGGGCGATGTGATTGAAATTATGTCACCAATTACTTCCGACACAATAATTCAAATTGATACCTTTGGTGATGAAATTGAATCGATTAAAGAAATCAACGCGCTGACAGGCGAGATA
Organism: Bacilli bacterium; assembly: GCA_035270925.1. Classification (GTDB taxonomy): domain Bacteria; phylum Bacillota_I; class Bacilli_A; order RFN20; family CAG-826; genus DATESG01. The sequence goes on from DATESG010000027.1 coordinate 5,478, forward strand.
AAAAAGACCTTTTTAACTTATCCTCTTTATCCAGCTTATTCTCACGCTTCGACTCGTGAACGGATAAATCTCGCGGTCCCACTTATTTGGAGTGACATGATTGACCGGGTCCAATACTTTAAAGAAAATGG
>DATESG010000028.1:0-2325 GCA_035270925.1 Bacilli bacterium
TTTTGAATATTTTAGTGAAGACCCATATTTGACTGGTCGTCTCGCCACGACACTTGTGAAGGCGATTCAAGCACAAGGAGTCGGAACTTCACTTAAACATTTTGCCGTAAACAATCAAGAAGAAAAAAGACTGATGATGAATGCAATTGTTGATGAAAGAGCGCTTTTTGAAATATATCTTCGTGCTTTTGAGATGGTCATCAAAGATGCTAAGCCAACGACGCTGATGTGTAGTTATAATCAAGTAAATGGACTTCACGCCAGTCGTAACCCATATTTATTAAAAGAAGTACTCCGTGAAAAGTGGGGCTATCAAGGTCTAGTCGTCTCCGATTGGGGCGCAGTTGTGGAACTTACAGATAGTGTCAAAGCTGGACTGAATTTAGAAATGCCGGGCCGCTATTTTTCTAGTAGTAAACTAAGCAAGCAATTACTTGCCGCTGGTGTGAAGGAAAAAACAATTGATGACGCTGTGCGACCAATTATTAAACTAATGTCAGATAAAAAAACCATAACTCGCGTTAGTGGTAACACACTCAACTATGGTGATCACCACAATCTTGCGGTAAAAGTTGCAACCGAAGCCGCTGTTTTACTTAAAAATGAAAACCAATTACTACCACTTAATAAACTGCAAAGCATTGCAATCATCGGAAACTTCGCAAAAAATCCTCGTTATCAAGGTAGCGGTTCTAGTCGGATCAACCCAACGATGCTTGAGAATGTCTTTGATGCCTTTACTGGCCATGGAGTCGAGTTTGCTTATGCTGATGGTTATAACAGTAAACAACTACTTAGTGATGATTTTCATTTAGAGGAAGCCACAAAAGTTGCAAAAGATAAGGATGCCGTCATTTTAATGGTCGGACTTCCTGATGAGTTTGAAATGGAAGGAATGGACCGTGCTCACTTAAATTTGCCAGAGAGTCACGTTCGTCTTATTGAAGAAGTTAGCAAAGTTAACGCTAATGTAATTGTTGTTTTATCCGCGGGCAGTGCTGTTAGCATGCCGTGGCTTGCTAAAGTTAAATCTGTCCTCCATATGCATTTAGCTGGGCAAGGAAGCGGCGAGGCAATTTATCAATTAGTGTATGGTGAGGCAAATCCAAGTGGAAAACTCAGCGAAACCTATCCACTTAAACTCGAAGATGTCCCAAGTTATAATTATTTTGGTCATAATAAACTAAATGCCGAATACCGTGAATCAATTTATGTTGGCTATCGTTATTATCAAAAGGCCGAAAAACCTGTGCTTTTTCCATTCGGTTTTGGTCTCAGTTATACGACGTTCTTACTTAAAGATATTGAGGTATCTGAAACAAGTTTTGAAAATAGTGAAACGATTAGCGTTAGAGTCTCACTTAAAAATACAGGTTCCGTCGCCGGTGCCGAAGTTGTACAGTTATATATCGGGTCGCGGAAACAAGTTGTCTTCCAAGCTCCTAAGGTCCTGCGAAACTTTAAAAAAATTTGGCTTAATCCCGGCGAAGAGAACATTGTTGAGTTCATAATTACTAAGGATGATTTCGCCATTTATGATGTTGTAAGCAAATCATTTAAGGCTGAAAATGGCACTTATAAAGTTTATGTTGGCGTATCTAGTGCAGATAGTAAACTTAGTCGGATGATTAAGGTTGATACTGACTTTGAAATGGAAGATTTAAGCAAGGTGATTCCTAGTTACTATCACTTAAAAAATGAAGTGTTAGATATTTCGTTTGCAGAATACAGTGAACTTTTTCCCGGTCGGATTAAACATTATAATGCGCCGACAGTTCGCCCATTTTCAGATAATAACTGCCTTAATGATACAAAATTAACTAGGGTTGGCCGCTTCATTACTAAAAAAGTTTCCGGAATGATTAAGGATATGGCTAAGGGTGATCCACTTACAGAGACAGTGATGCTGAAATCATTTTTAGATACACCAATTCGCGCTTATACAGCTTTCTCCGGGGGACGTATTTCCAAACGGCAAGTAAAAGGTCTCGTTAACATTTTGAATTTATCATTCCTGGTTGGAGTTTTTAGATTAATTCCTACTTATAGTCAAAGCCGCAAGATAAAAAACGGTAAAAAAAGTAAGGAAAAGGGCAATTAGCTTGCCAAAAGGAATCAACGCCCGCGGCTGGTTATGATATAATCAATTTTAGTTATGGAACAAGAAATCAATAAAGAAACTCCGTTAGTTAAACCCAAAACCAAACCAAAAAGTAAGGGTAAAAAGTATGCGATTAACCTCGTACTTATTTTACTTGTTACTTTAGGTTATTCGACCTATACACTTTGGGGGAGTTTCGGCGAAGTTTTAGCTGCGCTTCAAAG
>DATESG010000029.1:0-2251 GCA_035270925.1 Bacilli bacterium
TGCGAAATTAGAACTATATGGCGACCTTGTCCGTAATCTTGAACGTAATGCGATTGATGTCGTAATTTATCATGGTGTGACATCTAATCCAACGATTAGCCATGTCGAAGAAGCGCTCGCCTTATATAACGCTGAAAGCTGCGAGGCCTTAATTGGTTTTGGCGGCGGCTCACCGCTAGATGTTGCTAAAGTTGTTGCTGCGAAACTCGCGCGGCCTAATAAAGCGATTACGAAGATGAAAGGCATTTTAAAAATTGGCAAAAAGACCCCACTTTTAATCGCCGTCCCGACCACGAGTGGAACCGGCAGTGAAGCGACCCTAGCCGCGGTCATCATTGATGAAAAAACCCGGAGCAAGTACGCGATTAATGATCCCGTCTTATTTCCCAGTTATGCCCTTTTATTACCTGAATTAACGATTGCTTTACCAAAAAACATTACTGCTGAAACGGGGATGGATGTCCTCACCCACGCGGTCGAAGCTTATATTGGCAAGAGTAATACTAAATACACCCGAGCCAAAGCCATTAATGCGACCCGTTTAGTGTTTGAATATTTATATACCTGCTACGCGGAACCCGGCAATCTTGAAGCCCGGAGGATGATGCAACTCGCCTCATACGATGCTGGCGCGGCCTTTACTAGAGCCTATGTTGGCAACATTCACGCGCTCTCACATCCACTCAGTGCCTATTATGGATTAGGGCACGGGAAAACTAATGCAATTATTATGCCAATAGTCCTTGATGAATACGGCGATAAAGTTTATCATTCATTAGCAAGTCTGGCGCGTGCCGCGGGCATAAGTACGGAAGTAAATGATGAAATCGCTGCTAAGTCATTTATCAATTTGATCAAAGAACTGAACCGGAAGATGGGAATCCCTGAATTTATCGAAAGTATTAAGGATGAGGACCTCACTAGCCTTGCTCACCATGCATATAAAGAAGCTAATCCTTTATATCCAGTCCCCGTTATTTTTAACGAAGCTAAATTAGTCGAACTATATAAGAAAATTAGAGGAGACAATCATGAAACAACTAATTGAAAAGCAAAAAGATCTATTTACGCTCCAACAACCCTTTAGTGTCAAGATGAGAATTACACACTTACAAAATCTTAAAGCGGCGATTAAAGCGCAAGAAGATGCGATTTACAAAGCGCTTGATGCTGATTTAAGAAAGAGCAAGAGTGAAGCCTTTATGACTGAAGTCGGACTTGTTTATGAAGAAATTAATCATGCGATTAAACATCTTAAAAAGTGGGCGGCGCCGAAGAAAGTTAAAATTTCCTTAGCCCAATTTCCGGCCAAGGCACGGATTTATAGTGATGCCTATGGCCAAGTCTTAATTATGAGTCCATGGAACTACCCTTTTCAACTCACACTTGTACCACTTGTCGGGGCGATTGCCGCCGGTAATGTTGTGATTGTTAAACCTAGTGCCTATGCCCCAAATATTGCGGGGGTGATGAAAGAAATTATAGAGACCGCTTTTCCCCACCAAGAAGTCATTCTCTTTTTAGGGGGAAGAAGTGTTAATGAAGAAATCCTTACTTATAAGTTTGATTATATTTTCTTTACTGGCAGTGTTAATGTTGGCAAGACAGTCATGAGCAAAGCAAGCCTTGATCTAACCCCCGTCACCCTGGAGTTAGGCGGTAAATCCCCTTGTGTCGTCTTTGGTAATGTTGATTTAAAACTTGCGGCCCGCCGCATTGCCTGGGCTAAATTAGTGAACATGGGCCAAACATGTGTGGCGCCTGATTATCTAATTGTCGACCGCCAAAACGAACGGATTATTGACATGATTGAACTAGAGTTTAATCTGGCCAAAGAAGAAATGCTTAAACTACCAAAAATCATTAATGAAAAACATTATTTACGGTTAAAAGCTTATTTAACCGAGTTAGGACTCGAACGGTTTGATGATGAAAATCAAAGCATCTATCCAAGCATCGTCAAAATGCCAAGTTTAGATGCTAAAGTCATGCAAGAAGAAATCTTTGGCCCAATCCTCCCTGTTTTGATTGTTGATAATTTAACAATGGTCAAAACGCTGATCAACGCTAGCCCTAAACCACTGGCGATGTATGTGTATAGTGATGATAAATACGTGGTTGATTTCTTACTGCACCATACAAGCAGCGGTTCCTTCTGCGTAAATGATAGCCTCATGCAACTTGCTTCATCGTATCTCCCCTTTGGTGGTGTCGGTGAGTCTGGAATCGGCAGTTATCATGGTCATCAATC
>DATESG010000030.1:0-6650 GCA_035270925.1 Bacilli bacterium
ATATGCAAAAAGTAGTGGCGTGAACGGACTACGTGGACAAATCATCGATTTTTCTCGTTACGAAAGTTCTAGTTTTGATCAAAGTATCAATAATCTTACACCGATTGCGGGTCCAACCGACTTAGTTGTTTATGAAATGCAAGTTAGCGATTTAACGTGGGATCAGACCTGGACGGGTACAGAAGCTAATCGCGGCAAATACTTAGGGCTCATTGAAGAGGGAACAACATACACAAGTGGTAGCGCGACGGTGACAACGGGCTTTGATCACATAAAAGAACTAGGCGTTAATGCCGTGCAAATTATGCCGTTTTATGACCAAAGCAACTATGAAATTGATCGTAAAGAACTGCTAGTTGATGAAGCGGGTAATCCGATTTTAGATGATAATAACAAACAACAATTTAGCAATATCATTCCTAGTCATAACTGGGGATATAATCCACTTAACTTTAATGCCTTAGAAGGGGTTTATGCCTCCAGCCCCTATCGCGGTGAAGTTAAGGTGCAAGAGTTTAAGCAAGTTGTCGAAACATACGCTAACAATGACATCCGGATTATTATGGATGTTGTTTATAATCACGTCGCTAGTGCGAGTGCCTCCAATTTTAATAAATTAGTTCCGGGCTATTACTTCCGTTATAACCAAGACTGGAGTTTAAATAATGACTCTGGGGTTGGTAATGTTTTTGCCAGTGAAAATCCAATGGCGAGTAAATTTATTATTGAGTCTGTTTTATTTTGGGCGCGCGAATATAACATTAAAGGCTTTCGTTTTGATTTAATGGAACTCATTAGTGATGAGACACTTATCGCGTTAGATAAAGCGCTCAATGATGAAGGATTTTATGATGTCGTGATATGGGGTGAACCATGGCACATCGCCGGTTATTCCGGTGGCTACAAAACTAATCGTGGTTCATTAAAGAATACAAGAGTCGCCGCTTTTAATGATCAAGGTCGTAATGCACTCAAAGGTGAAAACGGCATCAGACAAAATAGCCAATGGGCTTGGATTAATAAAGGAACCGCGGATAACTTCGAACAACCTTACCTCAACAAAGTAAAAGGGTTGCTCGCAGGCATTCATGGAAGTTATTACGATGATAATGGTAATTTTGATTCTAAATTAAATAATAATCCTAATAAAGCCGTCAACTATGCGGGGAGCCATGATAATTTCTCTTTGTTTGATCAAATGCTCTTTAGCTCTTTTGATAGTGAAGAAACAGCGATGCGCGCGGCAACGACAGCAAATGCCGTTATCTTAACTAGCCAAGGGATTCCCTTCTTCCAAGGAGGCGACGAAATTGGTCGCAGTAAACCTTTTGATGAAACTAGTCCGGCGGGGGCGGCGTTTATCGCAACGCACTTTAATGAGAGTGCCGAATTAAACGGACAATTCTATAGTGGAAACTCATATAACATCGGTTATGAGACCAACAGTTATAAATGGGATGACAAAATCAGGTGGTTTGATTATTTTGAAGCTTATAAAAATTTAATTAATCTTCGTCTCAGCGCAGAAGGTGCGTTCTTACGTCTAGGTAGTGCAAATGCAATTGCAAGCAACTTTCAATACTGGCAAAATACCGTGCCTGAATTATCATGGTCGGTGATTGCTAGTGAAAACAAGTTTGCCGCTACGAACGGATATCTAAGTCCGGGCACCGTTTATAGTTTCTATGCTGCGCGGATTGATGATGACGGGACAAAGACTCAAACCTTTGCTTGGTCTACCGCTGGAGTCCAAGTGCGCGTAATTTTTGATAGTGAGGGAGAACTTACTGGTCAAATCTTGACAAACCAAGTAAAACTCGGACGTTTCCGCGTTATTCTCGTGGAACGCCTCTAATGAAAAAATCAAAACGTTTACACGATAATATTGTTGAAGCGCCTTTTCCTCGCAGATTAGGAGCATTAGCCATTGATCTATTTGTCACGCTCGTAATTGCCTTACTTGCTTATATGTCAGTTGATGCAGTCTTTCATCAAACTACTTATGGCCGTGAGCTAGATACAAGAATTTTTAGTCTTAAACAAGCCTCAACGCTCTATATTGCAGATACGAGTAACGAAATCACTTTTGTCCTCGAAGGTAATATAAACGACCCCGCAAACACATCACATTATTTAGCACGGATTGAATATTTTTATACAAATGCTAAAGATCCGCTCGATAATAGTGCTTTATTTTCCTATGAGCAATCAAGTTTTTATGAAGAGGCTATTCCCTTTGATTTTTATATCATGGTTCTTAATAAAGATAAAAATGATACTGTCTTTAATTTTGTCGTGGAAGATGACGTCACAACATTTAGTTTCAAACCACTAATCAGTGCAGAACAACGGCAAATTGAATGGGTCAACATTTATAATCAGGCACTCAAAAACTTTGAGGGTTCGAGCAAATATCAAGAAGCCCGTGAACCTTTGGCCACGCTGTTTTTTGTTGGGGGCGGAGCCTCAATTGCTCTTGGAGCCATTCCTACAATGTTATTGATGCCGTTACTACTAGGTCACGGGCAAACAATTGGCAAATTTATGACCGGCCTTGCGGTCGTTGATAAACACGGATACCGTCTAAGAGGTGGAAGATTGTTTGTTAGATATCTTGTTTTAGGGTTTTTTGAGCTCGGAGCATCGCTGCAACTTTATGCGATGCCGCTATTTGTTTCTAGTGCCGCAATTACCGTGACTAACTCTAGTCGGGCAATTCATGATTTAATCGCCGGAACCTATGTAATTGATGCGCGACTCTCAAAAGTGTTTGATAGTAGTGATGACGAGAACAAATACTTCAATAATGGGATTGAGGCCGCAGATAAAACCAAAATTATTTTTTTCCAAATGCCAGCAAAGAATGCAGCAAGAACAGTAAAATAAGTCGCGAGATTATGTTATAATATTGATGAAAATTAAATAGAAATAAAAGGAGATTATTTATGGGAACACCACACATTAATGCAAAAGAAGGGGCATTTGCTAAAACAGTCTTGATGCCAGGAGATCCAAAACGGGCCGAATGGATTGCAAAGAACTTTTTAGTTGATGCCGAACTAGTAACGGATGTTAGAGGAATATTAGGATATACAGGCTTTACAAAAGACGGAAAGAGAATTTCTGTGATGGCGAGTGGAATGGGAATTCCAAGTGTTGGAATTTACTCACACGAACTATATACTGCTTATGGTGTGGAAACGATTATTCGTGTTGGCACCTGCGGAACTTATCAACCAGCTATTAAATTATTTGATGTTTTAGTTTGTAGTGGTGCCTGTACCGATTCAAATTGGGCTGCTCAATTTGGTCTAAACGGAACATACTCAGCGATTGCTGACTTTGAACTTACCGACAAAGCTTACCACGCGCTTAAAAAACATGGTTTACCAACTCACGTTGGCAACATTTTCTCCGCTGATGTTTTCTATGATGAAGATAAAGACATGTGGAAAAAATGGGCTAAACTTGGTGTTATGGGTGTTGAAATGGAAAGCTATGGTCTTTATACAACCGCTGCACGTTTAGGCAAGAAAGCCTTATGCTTACTTTCGGTGACCGATAGTTTCATTGACGGGTCAAAAAAGGCGACAGTCGAAGAACGACAAAATGGTCTTGTTAACATGATTAACATCGCCCTTGAAATAGCCGAATAAGGAGTTTGTTATAAATGCCATTTCTGTTAATCAACATTTATCAAAAGTTGCTCATCGCTGCACTTGCGCTCATTGTCGCGCTAGCTGTTTTGATTTTGATTTGGAAATTAATTGCGCGCTATCAACTCAAACATAATTTACCAAACGCATATTTTCGCGTGATAAATAAGGTTGCGCTCTATAAAGATTTCTATCTTATCAATATTTTGAAACTAAAAATTGATAGCAATCAATATATAACGTATGACCATATCTTATTTGGCAATAAGTATATTTACGCAATCAGTGATACTTACTATAATGGCGAACTTCGTGGTGATATTAATCAACCAAAACTAACTTTAATCGAAAGCAAGAATCGCAAGGGTCGTGAGATTGATAACCCACTTTATACAAATCGCTATCGGCTAGAAAAACTTGCACTTGCGACGGGAATTGAGCTAGAAATGCTGATTAATGTTGTCGTTGTTAATGATGAATGTGATTTAACAAAAATCAATAATAATGATTTCACCTTTATCATCAATCGTTGTGACTTTTATCGACTAATTGATGCGATTGAATCTCGTGAAGTTAGGCTCTTGAATCCAGAACAACTCAACGAAATCGTTCAAGATATAGATCGACTTAATCAACGAAAGAAAAGTAAGATTTAATGAATATAAATAATCTTAAACAATTTTTTAAAGAGGTAAAAGAGACATTATCCGCTACAAAAGACCACTATTTATCTCTTGCAGCGCTTTTAACTGTTTTTGTTATACTACTAACTTTTACTGCTGACTATCTAATTTCTGGAGTTATTATTCTTTTACTATATGCAGCCGTTGCCCCATTATTACTCGCACTTGCTGCTTACTTTATGGCGCCAACCAAGCTGCCACTTGAGCAAAAACAAAAATATTTCTTTCGGCTTGTAAAACAGTTTTACCGCCTCGATTCGATGCGAATTATGGTTCCGCTGCGAACTTTCTTTTTCGCAATTTTATTTAGTTTGTTAACTTATTATCTCGTGCTTGTGGGCGCGCTCAGTGTCTTATCTTCACTTGATCCCGCGGCTAGTGCGGTCATCACCCAGTTTTCTACACTTATTCAAAACGGGGCAAATTTAGAACAAGTTGGAACTTTCTTTAATCAAAATCAAGCCTTACTTGGACCATACCTATTTGCGTCCGAGTTGGTGATGATATTTGCTTTCATCCTTAGTTCCTCATATATGATTGTTAAACGCTTTTTCTTTGTCTTCCTCCACATCAACCTTTTTAATAAATCAAAACTAAAAGTTGATATGATCAAAACGAAATACTTTAATGGTGCGTTTAAGCGTGGCAAAATGCGCAGGTTTTATCTCCCAAGTGTTGCACCAGTCTTTTTAATTGCCAGTACAGTATATATAGGGACGGCGATTGGCATGTTCCTCCTGCTAGGTGATGTATTTAATCCGGTCTTAATCTTTACCGCTGCAGCGGGGCTTTATGTCATTACGCTCGCCTTTTTCATTCGGTATCTACTCAGCGTTAACATAGTCTTATTTGGCTTATTCATGGAGCAAAATGCTGTTGCCATTTATCAGGAGTCAATTAACGATATTGATTTTAGTGTCACGAATCCTAATATGAGTAACGAAGATAAAGAACGCTTATTAGAAGTTAAACGCTTACTAGAACTACAGAAAACATTGTTTTATGAGAATTTAAAAAACCCGACGAGCGATGAGCCTCCAAATGAAGACAAAGCAAATTAATATGTAAAAAAGCTAGGCCGTGCCTAGTTTTTTTGATTAAAAAAAGGTTATCAGCAGATAACCTTAATGAATCCAGGAGTAATCATAATAGTCAGTTGACGCTCCATCAGGAGAAGAAGCGATGTTTATTCTTAGCAAGTAACGTTTTCCTCTTGTAAGACGGCGGTTAAGCGTTAGCGAACGGGCGGTAACTGTTTCTTGGTTGGCTTTGGTGACTTCTGAAATTGGTGTATTAACCGTTTGGTAATCATATTCCTCAAATAATTGAATTGAGTTTAAAGTATAACGATTGGTCCCAAATGTTTTGACGTCATCATAAATAGCAAATTCAATTTTATCAACGAAGTTAGGCTCTTCCACAGGCTCTGAAGTTGATGGCTCACTAACTGGTGGTTCTTCACTAATTAATGGCTCTTCACTAGTTAATGGTTCTTCACTAGAGGTTTCTGCATTCATTGACTTCATATTTAGTGGTTCAGCTATCTTGATCACATTAACAGTGTTGATAAGCGAATATTGAACTTCTTGAAGATAATCAAGGGGGTAGGTGTAGAACAGTTCGTTTTTAATTTTCACGCCCAAGCCATCGATCAATTCATATTCAATGCTTCGGACTCTATTGTCGCTTACTTGTAAGTTGAAGCGACTAATCGTATAAGTGTCATCAAGAGCAAAGAATTCATTTATTGTTTTTGGGTAAGCCTCTTCATTTAATAAATACCAGCCATTAAGACTATGATTGTAGGAGAAGTCCTCGGGCGCAAGACTATTAATGTTAAAAACATGATAATACTCAAAAATATCACTAATAGTTGGAATGTTTTCAATGACATCAGTTTGGTTATACCGCCCTAAATATGAGTTTCCAAGATACGTACTATTAGATACAAGTTTATCTTTATAGTAAACATCATAACTATTGTCAACTTTATCAAAGTAGTAAGAACTATGCTCGGTTGTAAATAATAACTGTTTGGTCTTGGTCTTAAAAGACATATCTAAAGGTGAAATTGTTGCGATTGTAAAGTAGCTGCCTAGGACATCGTTCTTTTGTGACGCCTGAACCATATAATTAACAAAATGGGCCTCACTTAAGGCTGTATCGATATTCTCGTTATCACGAGGTCCCTCGCTGAGGGTTGGAATCTCCCCACAACTCACTAGGATTGTGAGGAGCGGGATAATTGCTATAAGTTTATTTTTCACTGTTTTCATCATTTATATTGTATCATAGTTTAATTACATGTGAA
>DATESG010000031.1:0-2567 GCA_035270925.1 Bacilli bacterium
ACTCTATGCGCTGTAAATAAATGAGACTTTATTTAGTTATAACAAAAATGTGATTCTTTAATACATAAGAGGAGACAAAATGATCATTGGTTGCGCGCAACAAATTTAAAACAATCAGGACATTGTGGCTCTAGTATTTGAAAAGTTATTGCTTATAAACTAATCAACGATGATTACGGGTTTCTATGCCTTTGTCCAATGAGTGAAATGTAGCGCCCCAGCACTTATTTTCACAACAACAAAATGTGGACTATGATTACAGACTTATACTTAGAAAAAGCCCTTGAAGAATATGTACATTCTTTAGGGCTTAATACGTATAATGCTCACTTAGTTTGTCAATGTGTTAAGTAGGCTTATAATTTATAAAGTTTGCCGGCGTTTTCTTACAATGTAATAGCCACTAATACTCATGAGAGATAAGGTGATAAATAGGACTTGTAACAAATTATCGTTGCTACTATTAGTTAGGGGGCTTTTTTGACTTGGAACAAGAAGAGTATCATCGCCATCAGCAATGAAATTGTCGTTCATAAACAATGGATAACGATTAACTAAAAGCGTGTATCTTTGGCGTGCATCGACAATGTCTTTGGTGCTAGCGGAGAAGAAAATATCTTTTGAAGCCGCAACCATGAGTACGTACTCATCTTTTAATTCGCTCCACGGAATATCGAGGGCGGTGCCCGCAAAACAATAAGGTGCAGTCACAAACATGAAATATTTTGCATACGAGAGAGCTTGCTCAGTGGAAGTCACGCCTAAGTCTCCCCATGACGGGGAATGAGTGCCTAAATAGGAGAATTCATCTTGGCCATATGTCAGCCATTCACTGCCTGTAAACAACGGATTAGGTGTTTGAATGGAAGAGTGTCTAACTAATGTTCTATCCAAAGTCGAGGATGTTTCGTTATTGTAATCATCAAAAACAAATTTAGTTCCAGGATCGACACCAATCTCACCGATTAAATCAATTAGAACAGCACCTTTATATAAACCAACAGCGTCATTTCCGTTAAAATTAGCAACTGCGTGCGTAATATTTGTTTTATCAATGATTGTTTGAGAGGAATTGGAATTAGATATAACATATGTGGCATTATTCACTAAGGTTGTTGATAAATTCAGTGAATTTGTTGCCGCAGTAGCTCCATTTGCAAAGATTTTTAAGGAGTAGTTACTTAAATTTATAGCTGTGCCAGTTCCGTTATACAGTTCGATTACCTTGTTATTGCTACTTCCTTCAATATATTCAGAGATGAATAGGTCAGTTGCAACTGGAACAAAATCGACGATTGCATCCGCATTACTGACTTTAATGATAACTTCGTCGTTATAAACTCCGTAATTAACTGCAATTTGATAATTTCTAATCTTGCTTGTGTCTGGACCGGTAAAGGATAAATGGTCATGATTGATATTACGGACAAAAGGACCGTTAGATGTCGAAAATGACATTGTTGCGCTTATGCTAGCATGGTCAAATGTTTCGCCTAAAGCAATGATAGAAGTAGTGGTAGATGCAGCAAAAGTCGCACTGTTTGCAACTTGAACTACATATGATACTGTTTTTGTTGAGTTACCACTAGTAAAGGAAAGTGTCACTGTTTTAGCACCGCCACTAGTAAATGTTAGACCGGACTCACTACTAATTGTCGTTGAATAATTTAAAATTTTAACCGAGGTTGCATCATCAAAATTAGCAGTAACTTCTAAACCAGTTTTATCCAGGTTTGCGCCAATATAGTAATCCTTAATATCGGCTGGTTTAGTAATTGTGATACTGTCGAGACCCGCTAATATTTGATTGTTATTTTCGCAATTTCCAATTGTACACGCAGAGTCAATATTATTATTTGCACCCGAGCCGGTATAGGCTGAGTCATAAACGATATTGGCCCATTCAGGGTGATCGATAAAGGGGTTTCTATTACCTTGATAATTGTTATAAATTAGGTTATTACGATGGATTTCGTATTCATCAACAGGATCTAAATTGTTCCATTCTAGTAAAGAAGCTAAATCACCGGCAAGTCCATCTTGTATGTTGCTAGCGGTAACCGCGGAGGGAGATTCATTCACTAGCGTAAGTCTTGGATGAAGAGCATCGATGAATTCGTTATATCTAGTAGGCATATAAAACATTGCTCTCGCAATATCACCTTTATATTGATCAAGTGGTTCAAATACTTTTTGTGAGGACCCAGAAATATAACCGTTACGACCGACATAACCACCTTTGTCGTTTTTGATTTCAACGATACCTGAGGTTGGTGTCGCAAAGTTATAATTGCTATGGGCTTGTTGGTTGCCTTTTACGTCAGCGGCAAAAAGCATATGGAAGTCACTGCCCGCTCCGCCAGTGCGACCAAAATTTCCTAATGATTGGGCCCAGATGTGTTCTTTATCAAAACTAACACGACCGTCGCCTGAATTTTTGAAAAAATCGGCGGTTAAAATATCATCGTTATAGTCGGCATATAGCTTTCTTATATAGGGCATGTCGCTAGTGTAATTAAATGAACTGAGGTTGGCGTTTGCGGCTTGACTCAAATTCCAGTTACGAT
>DATESG010000032.1:0-11060 GCA_035270925.1 Bacilli bacterium
CAAGTGGAACGCTAGCTTATACAGACTTTGTTCGTGATACCCAAGCATCTAATAGCATTACGATATCGAGTGCCGCTAATAACCGCTTCTTCTTACACTCAATCACACTCGGAATAGGTGCCCCTGCCCCCGTTGACTTAAAAGGCGTCAGTATTAAAAGCACGAGCAGTTTAAATGTTGGGGGGAGTGAAGTATTAGTGCCAACAATTTTACCTAATAATGTCAACCCTAGCCCTAATCTTTCTTGGTCTAGCGATAACGTAAGTGTTGCCACCGTTACAAATGGTTCAGTGACTGCAGTTGCCGCTGGCACGGCCAATATTAGTGTCACGGCTACCCAAGGAGTAATTACATTTTCCGCCACTTGTGAAATCACGGTGACGGTCGCGATTAACTACTCAGTCAAAACGATGGTTCATGACTATCAAGACTATATGGATAATAATTATTATTCTAACGTTGACTCAAGTCCTTCAAAAGGCTCAGTTAACCTTTTAGTCATCCCTGTCGAGCTAAATGGTTTCCCTATGAGTGAGGCAACGCGGACAAAAATTCAAAAAGCCTACTTTGGCACGGAAGCAGAGACTGGTTGGCATTCTGTTGCTTCTTTCTATGAAGAAGAATCTAACGGCAGGCTCAATATCACCGGAACTGTCGCCCCAATTTACAAATCTAATTATGGAGCCTCAATTACCGAGGCACAAACAACTACGCTAGCTAGCACGGCAACCAATTGGTATAAAACTAATTATTCCACTAATAGTGGTAAAGAATTTGATGCCGATAGTGACGGCTTCATCGATGGCGTGATTATGATTTATAGCGCACCAAACAAACAAAGTGGTAATGATAATCTTTGGGCGTATTGCTTCTGGACTAATAACAGCAAAAATACAACCTCACCAACGGCAAAGACATTTTTCTGGGCCTCATATGATTTCATGGATGATTCAGCTAATGCGCCAATCGATGCTCATACCTATATTCACGAAGCTGGCCACGTTTTAGGACTCGAAGATTATTATAATTATGACAGAACAAGTAACTATGGTGCCGCTGGTGGTTTTAATATGCAGGATTATAATGTTGGTGAACACGATCCCTATTCCCGCGTTGCCCTCGGATGGATTGACCCTATTGTTCCGAGTGGTAACACTACCCTCACAATTACGCCTGGGGAAGCGATCATTCTCTCGCCTAATAATTTAAGTGCTGCTTCTCCCTTTGATGAATACCTTATTCTTGATGTATATTCCCCAACTGGTCTGAATGAGTTCGACTCCACTTATAAATATGGCGGGAATACTTCAATGTATCCTAAAGGTCCTAATGTGACGGGAATTCGAGTCTGGCACGTTGATTCACGGTTAATGAAAAACTTCTCGGGTTCATCACCAACGCTAACTTCAACAATCACCTCTGGGAGTCGCTATACTCATGCGATGAGTAACTCCACTAATAGTGCTTCTGGATCACTTTATGCAAATTATCGTGACTATAAACTCCTTCACTTGTTACAACAAGGCGGAAGTAATACTTATGCCAACGGCGGTCAGTTTTCCGCGAGTGATGTTTGGACAGTTGGAACTTCGTTTTCCATGAGTTCTTATGCCTCATTCTTTGTCAATAGTGGCAAATTAAATAGCAATACCTCCATGCCTTATTCCTTCTTTGTTACGGCGATAAATGGCACAAGTGTTACGTTATCAATCACGCGAAGTTAAGAAGTTTCTACGAGCTTTCCTCTAGTTTTATTCTCCCTAGTTTAGCTATTTTAAAAGCACCCCATTTCCGATTTATCCAAATCTAGGGGTGCTTTTTTACATCTTCATTTTCTTCTTGATTATCGTTTAAAAAAAGAACGAGGAACAACTACTTCTATGAATATAGCTTTTAGGCTTTGAAACGTTTATTGAGACGGTAACTAGAAAGCGCTATTAACAAGGCTGATAATAAAAAAGAAATCGCGATAATAACTCCTAAATTAACATCGAGTCCTAAAATTCCTAATTCATTGGCCCCAAAGCCATCTTTGACACCATTAACGACTTCGATGCTCCCACCCTCCTTACTTAAAATGATATTAAGAGCGGGTTCCATTAAGATTTGTTTAAGAAAGATTGTCATATGTGAGAACGGAATTAATGAAGATAGATTTCGCAGAAAATTTGGAGTTGAAGACGAGATTGGAATATAAATCCCGGCAATGAAGCCAATCATGCTCCCAAAGATTCCACTGACCGCACCAAAGGCATTGATCGATTTAATAAACGTGGTCAGTAAAATCATAAAAGAGGTTGAGATGATCGCAAATAAAATAATAATTGGCACGATTAACAAGATTAAGCTGACAGGAAAGAAAATCCCGGTCACAAGTCCTAGAACGAGGACGGCGACTACCCAAAATATCAAAGAAAGCGTAATCGTGATTAATAATGAACTTAAATAATAGCCAACAATGATCTTATATCTTTTAACTGGCGTGACCATGAAGGCGGCGACTTTACCTTCTTCATAATCCGTGACAATATTGCCAAGGTTACCTAAGGGAATTGTCAGGGTGTTTAAAACAATAACCCCGGCCATCATCTGCGAATAAACTAAAAAGTCCGTTTCTTTTGGGCTAAGTAGTGAGGCAAGTTGTTCACCACCAACATTACCTAAAAATAAGATATAGATGGCTAATAAAATGATTGTTGATAAAAACGAAAAGAAGACTGCGAGCGGGTCTCTTAGATACATCTTAATATTTCGTTTTACTAAACTAACAATTTCATACATTTTGTGCACCAATAACATTGACGAAAACATCGTCTAATGTGCCTTTGCTTACTTCAAATGATTTGATGTTATCTTTGATATCTTCAATGAGGATGATTGCATCCTTCGTACTACTAACTTCAATGTAATATTGATCGGCAACTTTCTTATAATTTCGCCCTTTTGCATCTAAATATTTGAGGAGGGTTTCTTTGTCATGCGGAATCAGTTTAAAATAATCCTTACTATATTGTGTCTTGAGCTCCGCCGGTGAGCCTTTTGCGACAATTTTACCTTTATGTATAATCACAACATAATCAGCATTAGCAGCCTCCTCCATATAATGGGTTGTTAAAAAGACGGTAATGCCCTCATTAACTCTTAATTGCTCAATTAACTTCCACACCACTAACCTCGTCTCCGGATCAAGACCGGTCGTTGGCTCATCAAGAATTAATAAAGTCGGATTAGAAAATAGCGCTCTAGCAATTTCCACGCGCCGTTTTTGGCCACCTGAAAGTGTTTTAAATCTTTGGTTTTCAATCTCTTGTAAATTTAACTTTTCGACGAGTTCTAAATATCTTGCTTCAACTAGGCGCTTTTCTTTGAGATAAAAAGTCCCTCGTAACATTAAATTTTCTTTAACAGTTAGGGCTTTATCGAGGACATTTTCTTGAAACACAACGCCGATTTGTTCGCGCATATAGCCTTCATCGCTACTACCATTTAATAACACCTCACCTGCGTCTTTTGTCAGTAAGGTTGTCATCATTTTGATTGTTGTTGATTTACCCGCGCCATTTTGGCCCAAAAAGGCAAATAAACTTCCGCGATGAACTTCAAATGAAACATCATCAACTGCTTTGATTGTTTTGAATGTTTTACTTAAGTGTTTAGCCTCTAAAATATTTGTTTCCAATTTAGTATTGCTCCCTATTAAATTACTTTAGCCTTAGCGAGTCCACTAATTAACTTTACTCTAAAAAATAGCATTACTACAAGTTTTTTATTAATACCTTTAAAAAGCATCTCAAGAATACTACACACTGCTTCTTCCTCTTTAATCTTGTTTAAGGTTATGGTCCCCATATCAAAGGTTAAATATATTTGTTTGCTATCACTTTAATTTCCTATGAGTACTAAAAGCACCTAGACCTGCACTTTTAGCATAATATTAACTATTTTACTCAATCATCGTTTAAAACTGCAAAACAGCCCTTCAACTTCCTTACGTGAAATTCCCTAAGCCTTAAAAAACTTGTTGCATGCGCTTACATTAATGGGCCCGACCAAATTTCTAGAAAATATATTGTATTGATTAAAATTTCAGGTATATTAATAATTATCAAATACAAGGAGGACGATGTTATGACTACATTCAAACAATCAATAACGACCGTTACTTCCGTGTATTATTATTATTATCACTACAAGATCATTTCATAATCTTGATTTTTCGATAATAATAGAAAAAGCCTTGGTGAGAAATGATATTAAATCATTCATCAAGGATAATAAAACACACATACGACCTTGGTGAACTACCGGGGTCGTTTTTTATTTCATAGCCACAAAATAAAGGAGAAAATAACTATGGAACACAAATTAAGAAAGTTTAGTCTCGTCGCGTCTTTGACCACAATTGGATTTTTAGCGCTCACAAGTTGCGGGACCGCATGGAACGGAATTACCGCGACCAGTGAGCACAAAGCCAAAATCGGCATTTTGCAATTTGTTACACATGATGCCCTTGATTTAGCTCGTGTTGGGTTTACGCAAGCCCTTCGCGATGAAGGCTATGTTGATGGGGATAATATTACCATCACCATTCAGAACCCGCAGACTAGTTCAGCAGCATTAGCAACAATGGCGGCGAGTCTTGCCGCTAGTTCAGATTTAATCCTTGCTATCGCCACTCCAGCCGCGACTGCGACAAAGAGTGCGCTTGAAACGGAGGGAAGAAATGTCCCGCTGCTATTTACGGCCGTGACCGATCCCGTCGCCGCGCAACTGATTGAAAGTGCAGCAAATCCTGGAGGCTTTATCACTGGAACTAATGATATGCAACCAATTAATGCACAAATTGACCTCTTTATTGATTTAGGTTTAGTTCCCGGTGTCGATAAAATTGGGATGATTTACTGTAATGCCGAAAGTAATAGTATTGCCCAAATCAACCTCGCAAAAGCACATGCCGAAGCACTAGGTTTCAGTGTTGAAATCACTTCCATTCCTGATGCTTCAACGCTGGTGACCGCCCTTGAAAGTTTAACAAATCGCAATATTAAGGGCTTATACGTTCCAACGGATAATGTCATCTCAAGTAACATGCAAATTTTAAGTAATCATATGATTGACCATCACGTACTTACAGTCGTGGGTGAAACGTCAATGGCCGAAAATGGCGGACTGATCACACTTGGTGCTGATTACCATGCCTTAGGGCTCTTGACTGGGCAAATGGCGGTCGCAATTATTGAAGGCACTCACCCTAAGGATATCCCTTCAGTTGGGGCCAGTAGTTTCGAGATGGTCATTAATCTAGATGTAGCAGCGGAAATGGGCTTTAGTGTCCCTGCTGCTTTACTCGATGAGGCTGATGTCCTCATTCAAGAAGGAAACTAAAAGTGATTGTCTCATCTTTTTTTACGGCGCTATATTTAGGGCTTATCTGGTCAGTTATGGCTTTAGGCGTCTATATTGCCTATCGTATTTTAGATATTGCCGATTTAGGAGCTGAGGGTGCCTTCCCCCTTGGCGGAGCAGTCGCCGTCACTTTACTGATCTTCAAGTT
Source organism: Bacilli bacterium (assembly GCA_035270925.1). Classification (GTDB taxonomy): domain Bacteria; phylum Bacillota_I; class Bacilli_A; order RFN20; family CAG-826; genus DATESG01. The sequence goes on from DATESG010000032.1 coordinate 5,555, forward strand.
TAATCCCTTTCTTGCCATTTTGATTGCGACCATGGCAGGGGGAATTGCTGGGCTAATTACCGCGCTTCTTCATACGAAACTAAAAATTCCTAGTCTCCTTGCCGGAATAATTACGATGGTCGGTTTATATTCAATCATGATGTTAATTATTGGGCTTGGGCGGATTGAAATGCAACGTCTTGCCGATCCAAGTAACTTTTCGTGGAGTAATGTTGTCTCCTTCTTCTATATTTCAAGTGATATCCCGAGTGGAAGCCAAACTATCTTCACACCGCTTGCCAATTTATTGAGCTTCATGGCACCTAAACAACTAAAAACAAGTATTATTGTTACTTCGCTTTTGATTGTCACTTTGGTGTTTTGCCTTATTTACTGGTTTTTTGGTACCCAATTTGGCGTTGGTCTCCGCGCCGTTGGTAAAAACTCCCAGATGGCCAAAGCGCAGGGAATTAATCCGCATGTGATGATTATTGTCGGGCTTGTGATTTCTAATGCACTTGTAGCCTTAAGTGGAGCGATGTATTCAATGATGATGCGCTCCGCGAATGGCACGTTTGGTCGCGGTACGATTGTGATTGGCTTAGCGATTGTTTTTCTTGGCGAAGCCCTATTCGGTAAACGCTCCTTCAAGCTTACGCTTGTTAGTCTGATTACTGGTGCAATTCTTTACTACGTCATCATCACGGTTGCCGCTAACTTGCTCAACATTGACCAAAACCTTTTTAATCTCATTCAAGCGGTCCTGATTACGACGATTATTGTCGCACCACGTCTAAAAGATGAATGGCGGCTTAAAGCTAGTAAAAAGCAAGGGGGAAATGCGTATGTTAAAGATTAAAAAACTCGCCAAAACATTTCATCTCGATAATAATCCACTTAATGATAAATTGGCGCTTATCGATATCAACCTAACGATTGAAGATGGAGACTTTATTACCGTGATTGGTGGCAATGGTTCGGGCAAGACGACACTCTTAAATATGATTGCCGGCGTTCATCGTCCTGATTGCGGCAGTATTACCCTCAACAACATCGAATTAAGCAATCTCAAAGAATACCAAAGAGCGACTTATATTGGCCGGGTCTTCCAAGACCCACTAAGCGGGACTGTCGGTGAGATGTCAATTGAGGAAAATCTCGCCCTCGCCACCAAACGTGGCCAATCATTATCGCTCAAATGGGGGCTGCCCGCGCTGAAACGCCAAGGCTATAAACGGCTTTTACAAGACCTTGATTTAGGCCTAGAAACACGGCTAGCCGCCAAAGTCTTACATCTTTCGGGTGGACAACGTCAAGCATTAACTTTACTAATGGCGACCCTAGTTACGCCAGAACTACTGCTCCTTGATGAACACGTCGCCGCGCTTGATCCTAAAACCGCAAAAACAGTGATGGGACTCACCGAAAAAATCGTCGCGGAAAAGAAAATCACAACCTTGATGATTACGCACAACATGAAAGATGCAATTCGTTATGGTAATCGCTTGCTGATGATGACCAATGGGCGGATTATCTTTGATTGCAACGGACCAGAGAAAAAGAATCTCACAGTCGAGCAATTAATTAGCAAGTTTAATGATTCGAGTGAGGATGAATTACCTGATTCAATGATCTTAAGCCGCTAAAGTAGCTTTATAATTACAGTTTATAAAATGTTTATTTTGTTTTTGGCAAAATAATCTAATTCAGTTTGATTCCAAAGCGAAGCTTGGACCTCGGCAATATGAACTTTTTCTAACACAATCATGCAAATGCGTGATTGGCCGATTCCGCCTCCTATTGTTTGGGGTAGCTCTTCGTTTAAGACCAATTGGTGATAAGGGTGGTCAATTAAATCAAGGCGATTACTCGCTTGTAATTGACTTTGGAGCGTCTTAGCATCAACACGGATACCCATTGATGATAGTTCAACCGCTTGCTTTAAAACATCACTCCAAATTAATATGTCGCCATTAAGGCTCCAATCATCATAATCAGGAGCACGTAAATCATGCTTTTTGCCATTAGCAAAAGCTTGACCAATGTTCTTGATAAAGACCGTTTTATGAATTTCCGTAATTCTATGTTCTTTTTCGCGCATCGTTAAAGTTGGATACATATTATCTAATTGTTCAGCATCAATAAAGAACACATTGTCATTAATGTCGTCGCTAAGCACTGGATAAGTTTTGCGGACAAGGTCTTTAGTCTCTTTTAAAACTTCCACGATTGTGCGCACAACATTTTCTAAAAAAGCAATGTTACGATCTTCTTGATTAATAACTAGTTCCCAATCCCATTGATCAACATAAAGAGAATGCGTGTTATCTAAAATATCTTTAGGCCTAATCGCATTCATATCTGTATATATACCTTCATAAATGTCATAGCCATAGTTTTTAAGGGCGATTCTTTTCCATTTGGCGAGCGATTGAACAATTTCCACATCGTAACCTAAGGTCTCAATTCTAAATTTAAGCGCACTATCTTTAACGCCGAGATCATCATTAATTGCCGCACCGCTACTCACGACGATTGGAGCGGAAACACGTGCTAAATTTAGCCGTTCACTTAACTTTTTTTCAAAATTATCTTTAACTATTTTTATGGCATTTTGCGTTTGTATAACTGTTAGTTTTGATGTATACATAATTACTCCGTTTTATAAAATCTTCTTAATTTTAACACTTAAATCGCCTTAAACCGAGCCTTTTGTCATAAAAAAATAAAATACACTACGGACCTGCACTGGTAACCTAAATGTAGACACATTGTAAAAGATGTGGACAAGATAATTTGTAAAAATACATTAAGGAGAATTATATGTACAGTAAAGAGCAAAAGTATAACATTGGTAAAGAAGCTTACGACAAGGAAGACACGATTAGCAACATTGCCGAGAAATACGGAACAAGCTACATGAATGTGCGGAATTGGGCTATCGCCTACTCTAAAGCAATTGGCCAAGAGAAAACTCGTGCCAACAAATATGACAACATGGTAGAGACTGAACTAAGAAATGAGTTAATGAGGAAAGATATTGAAATCGCCAGATTAAAAAAAGGGTATGTAGTGAAAGGGGGTGGGGGCAAAAAGGAATACGATACTACACTAGATTAGAATATCAAATCGTTGCAGAGTTGACCTATAAGTACGATGTCGTAAGGCTGTGTAAAGAAATGCAAGTCTCGCGAAGCGGATTCTATAAATGGCAAAAAAGAGTGAATCATCCGAGCGACAAAGATATAGCAAAAGGTCATGACGTGATGTTATTTCTTAAATACCATGAGATGTATCCAAGTCATGGATATCGTTGGCTAAACGCAAAAATTCGCTTAGATACAGGGCAGATTAACAGTGATCAATATGCACATAAATGCTGCAAATATGCAGGAATTAGGTCTAAATCAAGTCGGTATCGATATAAAAAGAGTGAGGATAAGGAAAAATCATATCCTAATATTATTTTAAGAAATCTGAACATTAAAAACCCATTAGAGGTTGTCGTCAGTGATATGACAGCGTTTTATATTAAGGGTATATATCATGAATTAACTCTTTATATGGACCTGTACAATAATGAACTCATTGGCCATTCATTGAGCAGTAAACGTGGCGATCCAAAAACATATTATGAGGGCTTGAAACAAGTTCTTAATAAAAAGAAAGAGTACCCAAACCTTGATATGATCTTACATTCGGACCAAGGAAGTGTGTACTCAAGTAAAAGCTTCAATGAGCTCTTGCCTAATTATAACATTACTCGGACAATGTCGCGAGCAGGAACTCCCACAGATAACGGAGCAATGGAAGCAATCAATGGGTGGCTCAAGGAAGAGTTATTCCTCGATTTCAATATCAAAGCAGCCGATGATGCAACGAAGGCCATCAATGATTATATTCATTACTATAATTATGAAAGACCAGCCTGTGCCTTAAACTATATGACTCCGATCCAATTCAAGGAGATGAGACTACAAAGAAACTAGAAAGTATAACTATTTTAAATACGTGTCTACATTTCGTTGACTAATGCATTTTCACTTAACGTTAGATTAATTAATTCTTTTTAAAATGTTTGATACTTTAAAATTGACGATAGATTTTTCTTATAAAAATGAAATACATTGCCGATTGTAGTATTTTGTTTCAAGCTAATTATGGCTTTTTTATGAATATGTAAGTGGGGAGGCAAATGTTTTACCGTTTACGATATTTTATTTCGTTTCATCGTGTAACAATTAAACCAATCAAATAAATTATAGTGTAACCCTGTAAAATCACACTTGATTATGTAAGAATGAATTGCTTGATTAATAAAGCTGGATTTATTGGCATCAAAAAAATTTCCAAATCTATCATGATATTTGAAATATAGGGGCAAATGCCCCTAATTGCAATAAAAAAGCCTGACACTCCGGCGAATTGATAATTCACTAATGTATCAAGCTTTTGCGTGTTATATGTGTGGCATGACCTATTTTTATAAAGTTACGCCCCTTTATAAAATTCTCAGCATAGATATATTTAATTGATTAAAGTGTTTGGATGTATCAAAACGCTTCTAGGCAGTTCTCTAAAAATTAACTCTTAATCAGTCAATCATTTACCCCTGCTTAAAATCCTCCAGATTTACTTTTGTTTCTCTGAGATAGGCATTTTCGCCCTTTAGGAGCTCATGATAGTTCATTAGAAATTCTTCTTCCAATGTCTCGTTCATTTCTTCTAGGTTCAGTGGCAGGTCAAAATCACTGAATTTCTCAATCACAAAATTCCAAGGTTTAGAAATTCCTCTACTTTCGTCTTCTTCTGAGCAATCTGATTTAATCTCACCTTCGAAATAAGCGGATAAACTATGAATATTATCTTCCCAAATCCCCTGTCCTTTTCCTTCGAGAATAATCAGTCTCTTTTTCGATATTATTTCCACTTTTTCTTCGTATTTTATACAGTTAAAATCCCAACCATCACCCGTATCATATTCAAACGTAAATGTTTTAGGCAAATCCTCTAAGTGATAATTACCAAGATATTTATACCCATCCATAGGATCTTCCATAAAAGGCGCCATGACGTAAATACAATGCGTATGACATCTAAACAAAAAACAGTGTTCAAAAGTCGCACCCAAAGAAGTACCAAGAATAACACCTAATTCGAACAAATTAGGATTACCTTTTACTAGTAAAGTTCGGTAAAGACGATTTTTAGGCCCGTATTTAAAGTCGAGTCTAATTTTTGTATATTGCATATCAAACTCCTGTTCATATTATATTACTTCTACCTTAACATTATATCGTTCAATTTTAAAATACATAAATAGGATTAATATTAGAAAGATTGTTACTTTACAATTGATGTGAGACTTTTCTTAGAAATAAAAAGGGGGTGACCTATAATATCCCTGTAAGGCCTCTAAACTTTACAGAAAGGTATACAAATCACCCATGCAAAGTTTATCACATTTCCCTCACGAGATTAAGACCCGTTATCACGCAGTTCTACTTTATCGATCAGGCAGCTATTC
>DATESG010000033.1:0-9193 GCA_035270925.1 Bacilli bacterium
GACAGCTGCGCGTGAATCTGGCGTCTCCAGTCGTAATGATCTGCAAAACTTAACTTATGTTGGGGACAAGGATAAAAGTCTGATTAGAGTTTATGACAAACTTTATAAACATACGCCATTTGGCGTTCGTGTTAATGGCGGTGGCTTTGCGGGCACATTAATTTTAATGAGCAAAAGCGCCGATGATAAATTACAAATTGAAAAAGTCCTAAATGATCCAAAAATAAAAATCCTGCCAGTTAAAATTGCTAAATATAAATCAGGACACGTCCTGCGGTTATCGTAGCGTTTAACTTTAGTTTTTTTATAAATATGTTAAAATAACAATCATGGATAAAGCGAAACAAATTATTGAACTTAAACAACTATTAACCGGCAATCGCAAGAATGACCGTCTTTTAATTTTTCAACATCTTTTAAAGGCCGCGAGTGATGGTGAGCAAGAATTGATGGAAGAGTTAATGCGCCTTGGTCTTGCTTATTTACCGAATGAACTTGAAGATTTAACGGATGAATTCGTTAAGTACGAAGAAATATATACACCGGCTTTTTTAAACATTACCGTCTTTAAAGAAGTCACGCTTGTTAAACGTTTAGCGTTAATGAATTTTCTGGTCAAATTTACTAACGATAAAGAAAAAAGCGAAAAGGGTGAAGACGAACAAGTTTATAGCTTTGAAGATGACTTCCAAAAACAACTGTTTGATAAAATCACCGGTGGTCGGATTAAATATCGCACGAGTGAGTATCCTTATTCACTGATTTATTTACAATATGGACTCTTGATCCGTGAATATGGCGATAATGTTAACGCGTATACAATGTTTTCCAAAGCTCATGTCTGGAATCCGGTTTCATCAATCGCCCTCTTTCAACTCTTATTACTATTTAAACAAGGGCGGCAAAGTGAAGATTTGTTTCGACTAGGCCAATGGATGCTGACGATTTCTTATTACCCACATTTTATTGCCCTCGCCTTACAATTTATGGCTTATGCCCTATATTTAGATGGAAAATTTGAAGAAAGTTATGCTTTCTATTTCCAATCACTGAAGTATGACGATAAACCTTTTGCTGGCTTAAACGAAGAGATCAATGGAGTCTTAACCGCACTTAAGGCGGAAACACCTTATAATCTAAGCCGCACTGATATCGCTAACCTATTTATCTCAAGAAATTATCGGCCCCAACCTAATGAGTTGGTCTTTGATACGTTAAGAGATTATATTGTTGTTTGTTATACTAAACGCGAGTATGCACGTGTGCTTACTTATGCAGCGGGCTATCAAAGAATTCGTCCGCGTGACAATAAAATAAATAGCATTATCAAAAAATCAATTGAAGCCCTAAATTAAAATTTAACAAGAAAAGATGGTCATTGACCATCTTTTTTACTGTCTTTAATCATTTGCTTGATATTGCAACCGTCGCAGCCCTGCCCTTTAACACTGCACGTTGAACTTGAGGCACAATGCGACTTGCCCGCTTTTTTACGGCGAATCTCGAGAAAAATCACTAAAGCGAAGAAAAGCACGAGGCCAATGATGACCGCGATTTCTTGCAAACTTATGAGCATATTAGGCATTGATCTTCCCTCGTTTCTTTCTTAATGTTGCTTCGAGGATCAAGAAGCTCAGAATTAGAAGCGTTGAGACACCAAAGATAATTGTCGCAATCAGATAGTCAATCGTGACAAAGACAATGGCGGCACTAACGTAGGAGATTGCCATCCAGAGCAATAAAGTCATGATGAAGTGCTTGTTAGACTTAATCTCCGCGCGGGCGGCACTGACAGCGGCCATACACGGAATTGTCAGTAAGTTAAAGGCCATAAACCCAAAGGCTGCCCCAGGGGTCAATGTATTAATAATTGTCGCTAACGGTGAAGATAATAGTTGAGCCCCACCCATCTCGAGTACATCCCCAGAAACCATGGCGATCGTGCCTAAGGTGGAAGGGACCATTTCTTTGGCGATGAGCCCGGTAAAGCTAGCAACGACGAAGACCCAGCCAAATTCACCACGACCAAAGCCAAGTGGGGCAAAGATTGGGGCGATCAAAGACGAGATTACACCAAGGATTGATTGACGGGAATCATCCGTCATTTGCAAGCTCAAGGAGAACGAGCTTAAGAACCATATAATGATCGTTGAAGCTGCAATAATCGTCGCGGCTCTAATCACGTAATCTTTGATTTTTTCCCAACTACGGGCACTGACATTAAGCCATTTTGGTAACCGATAATCAGGCATTTCCATTATAAATGGTGAGGCATCTGATTTAATAAAGAAACGATTGGCAATATAGCCAGTGATAATCGCCACGACAATCCCTAATAAGTAAATTGAGGTGACAATGAGGTCCGTATATTGACCATTAAATAAGATCGCGCCGAACACCAACCAGATTGGCAGTTTCGCACCGCAACTAAAAAACGGGGAGAGCAAGATGGTTAAGCGCCGTTCTTTTTCGCTTTTTAGTGTTCTTGTCGCCATGATGCCCGGCACGGCACAACCAAAGCACATTAGCAGTGGAAGGAATGCGCGGCCAGACAGCCCAAATTTACGTGTGAGCCGATCAAGCATAAAGGCCACACGCGACATATAACCAGCATCTTCTAAGATACTAATAAAGATAAATAAGACGACAATTTGTGGGAGGAAGGATAAGACCGCTCCGACCCCTGCCCATATCCCATCTAGAAATAAACTTTGAATCCAAACCGGTGAGGTTGAGGTTAATGCGGCAATTCCTTGACCAATCTTAAGGACAAATAGGTCCATGAGATTAAAGAGCATGACACCAGGGCTGTTTATCGCCGAATCGCCAATAATCGTAAGCGAAAAACTATTATTCTTGATGATACCAAGGGCGTTTAAGAAGAAGAGGTCTTCGCTAAATGTGAAATGGAAGACAAGAAACATAATGAAGGCAAAAATCGGAATTCCCCACAGTTTATGAGTCATGATTTTATCAGCGGTTCGACTAAATTTAGGTTTGCGAGGTTGGTATACAATTATATTCTTCAACATTTTTTCAATGAATTTATAGCGTGCATCAGCAATTTTACCTGCGAAATCACCATGAAAAATATCATCTGGTTGTGCTCGCTTTAATGTTTGAACAAAGTCAACGACTTCCGGATGCATGGCAAGTTCAAATTTATCGTTTTCGATGAGTTTAATCGCATGATAATGGACGTGTTTGAAATTTTCATCAATCTTCAGATGAGCGGTTAACGGCGCTAAAATGTCTTGGATCGCACTCGTTTCCAGGACGCTTTTACCCATGCGGGTGCGGCGACTCGTTGCCAAAACATTGGCCATCAATTCTTTAATCGATTTATTTTTACTGGCACTAATCGGGATGACAGGAACGCCAAGCGTATTGGCTAATTTCGTAATGTCGATATAGATATTATCTTTCTCAATTACATCAATAAAGTTCAGGGCAATTACAATAGGCACATCCATTTCGATTAATTGCGTAGTTAGGTATAGATTTCGTTCAAGGTTAGTTGCATCAACGATGTTAATAATCAAATCGGCATCGCCATTAAGGATGTAATCGCGGGCGATTTTTTCTTCAGTTGTATAAGGATTAAAGGAATATAAACCTGGTAAATCTACAATCTCAATTTTCTCATTAAGTCGTTTATAAATTCCTGTCCTTTTATCAATCGTGACCCCTGGCCAGTTTCCGACTCGGGCACTAGAGCCAGTTAGAGTATTAAAAAGCGTAGTTTTTCCTGCGTTAGGGTTTCCCGCTAAGGCGACTTTAATCATTGTTTGCTTCCTCGATTATCGCAAAGTTAGCCTCGCTTTTACGGAGGGTAAGACGGTAGCCACGTAATTTTATTTCTAAGGGATCGCCTAATGGGGCAAATTTAACCATTTCCACTAAAGTTCCCGGAGTTAAGCCTAAATCAAATAGTCGTTGTCGGAGACTATCTGTGGCAGTAATTATTGTAATACAAGCCTTTTGACCTGGCTTGAGCGATGAAATGGTTTTCATACAAGCACCTTGCTTTCGAATATAATTTATCAGCAAGTCCACAATAGTAAAAAGCACTAAACAAGTCAAAGGATATTATAAGAATTAGCGAAATTAATCACGAATTGTTTCTCTCATCCGCTTACTAATCGTAAATTTAGTTTTTATGAACCTTTTTTGACTTTTCTTAAGCGATTATTTGTCGTCTGTTCCTTTGCGAGACGAATAAACTAAGTCCTCTCCTTTATAAACACAAATTTTAGATTGCAAGGAACTTACTATCGATAAAAACAACGATTATATACCCACCAATTAAACATGAATATTTATTTACTTAAAAGTTCAAAAGTCTCTGATTAATAACTATTTATTAGTATGGTAATATTATATTATGAGTAAGAGACTGTATTTTGATTATAGTTATGAAATAGCAGCGGCCTTTTTATTTAGTTCGCGTTGGCTTTTTCTTACGTCAAAAGATGGCGAGCACCACAAACTACTAAATCGTCATATCGATTATCACGCTGAAATGAAGCCTAAAGAATATCTTAATCTCTTGCTGAAACTTGATGATCAAAAGACTATTGAAAATAATCTTTATAATCTCACATATTTCTATAAAAATAATGCCTTTCTTTTAACCGATGCGACCTTGTTCGCCCTTGGCGAATTTAGTCGAACGAATACTTTATTGCCGACCCAAGGAGATTGGGCAAACACCAGTGATGGTTTTTTACACCTAATTGGTTATTTTCTATATGCTTATACCAAAGAGGGCCATTATATTCTCGAACGTAAAGAAGTGCTTGAAACAATTGAAAAAATTACACATTTTACTCACTCCAACATGCGTGTGCTTATTTCACATACGCTTTTATTTGCGTTGATGACGAAGTTACTCGAATCAAGATTAAATAATAATGGACGCGCTTTAAGCAAGAAGCAAATTTGGACGGCAGTCGATGAAGCAATCAGAAAAGTATTGTATCAATATCGCGATTATCAGTATCTTGGTGATTTACGTTATTTTGTTCGCCTTGATAAACAGCTTTATGATCACGCCTCAACCGTTGCGCCCTCTTCACAAATAAGCAAAATCAATCCTAAAGAACTCCGGGCGGGTAATTATGTGATTGATACGATTGAAACGCTGCTCTTTACCTTATTAAAGGTCCAAAAATATGAGGACGGACTCAAATTTATCGCCGATATTCCGGGTTTTCATCCGATTAACGGTGTATTATTTACAATTTTATACACACTCGCACACGGACTTCCTCCCCAAATAAGGGCTAGTGTCCCGCGCGTGGTCATTGAAGAAGATGCAAACTTAAATGTTTATCTAACGAAGTATTATAAACGGGCCTTTAAACCGATTAAAGCAATTGTTAATCGTATTGGTGGCGAGGAGATTTTTGAAAGCGAACAATTGGCAAACTTTGCTAGTCAGATCGAATTTGAATTCGAACGCTTAGGAATCTTTATTAAAGTTCCACTTTTTAAAATCAAAGAGATCGAAACAAGCTATCAAGCATATTATCAATTGTATCTATTAGTCAAAGCGACGAAACGTTTCGATTCGATTTTTGTTGGGCAGATTATTTTAATCAAAAATGTCATTAATACAGAAACATAAATAATTGGGGGTTTTTATGCGAAGAAAACACATATCACTTGGCTTTATCACGATTAGCTTATTAATCAGCCTCCTTTTAGGCTGTGGACCGCGTGCGAGCGATAGTGAAAGTTCAATTATTTCCACCAGTAATCCCCAAAGCGAAAGTAGTCAAAATGCAAGTAATTCGGCGGGTACTTCAACAAGTGATCCGAGTGAAGAGTTAAGTCCTAGTGCCTATGAAGAAACGATAAATTTTGCGCCATGGAGTAAGGACAATCATCTCTATCTACATTACTATCGTAGTGACGTGAGCGAACTTGATGATTGGACGTTATGGGTTTGGCAAAAAGTCCCGCAAGATTTACAAGGTTTCAGAGTTGATGCTTTTAAAACTGATCAAAGTGGCGCTATTTTTGAAGTTGATCTAAGTGATCCGAAGTTAAACGGGGTTACTAAATTAGGCTTCCTCATTGTTTTAAAAACTTCGATGGCGCAAACGGCTAATCACTGGGTTAGTGACTCTGGTGGTAACGTTTATATCGATGCGGTTATGGACCTTAAACGTCTTGATGGGACAATTCACATTTTTGCCAGTGAAGGTAAAAGCGGACTCTATACGACTACATACCTTGGCCACAATGTTAGCAATCCTTATGAAGGTGATACTGGTCAATTAACCTCGACAAGTAACGTTAACAGCAGTGAACTCACTAAATATAGCCCCGCGCCGACTAGTGTCGACTTTAAAGAAAACGCTGTTGTTGGTTATCAAATCCAAGTTGCAACCTTTGCCGATGGTGATGGGGACGGGATGGGTGACCTACGGGGAATTATTAACAAACTCGATTATCTTGAAGATTTGAATGTTAATGCGCTATGGTTAACACCGATTCAAGATAGTGAGTCATATCATGGTTACGATACCATTGATTATTATAAAATTGATGCCCGATTCGGTACGCTTGAAGATTACCGTGAACTTGTTTATAACGCCCACGAAAAAGGTATCCGTATCATTATGGATTTAGTGGTTAATCATACGAGTAAAAATAATTATTGGTTTTTAAAGAGTGCGCAAGTTGAACAAGGAATCGATATCTATGGGAATCCCATCAAATATCGTGATCTTTATCACTGGCGTTATGCTCCAGACGGTTTAAATGCCCCGTGGTATCGCTTTGCCGACACAAACTATTACTATTACGCTAAGTTTGCGAGCAGCATGCCGGAGTTAAATTATGATAACCAAACAACCCGCGATTTGATGCTTGATGTTGCTAAATATTGGTCAGGCTTTGGGATTGATGGCTTTAGAATTGATGCCGTAAAACATGTTTATATGGAGGATGAGGTTACTAAAAAGTCTGGTGATACGATTACCGAGGACGGCGAATATTCGGCAAACCTCACGAAGAACTTAAATTTCTTCCAAGAGTTTTCCGCGAAACTTAAAAAGATTTATCCGGATACTTATATTGTCGGAGAGAATTTTGATGGTTGGGATCAACGAATTGCTCCATATCTTGCCGGAATGGATTCGCTCCTTGATTTTCCGGCCTATTATCACTTTGTGAATAACAATTATAATGGTTACGAAAACTCCGCAGCCGTCGAAGCCAATCAAGTTGTCTTAAATAAGATCTCGCTTTTTGATACTGCCCGTAAAGATAAGGCAATCCTGGCGAGTTTTACGAGTAATCATGACGTCGAAAGAATGCTAAATCATGTCAATAATAATTATGAAGGAGCGGGGAGTAATGTTGAAGAAACCAACCGCGCCATAACTTTTCAAAATGCAACTGCAGCACTCAACAAAGTTAAAGCCTTTGCCGCGGCGACAATGCTTCAACCGGGCTTAAGTTTTATTTATTACGGTGATGAGCTTGGGATGAGTGGGAATGTTATTGCTAATAGTAGCGCTAACGCTCCAAGTGATGCTGTCGGTCAAGATTGGAACCTTGATAGATGGTACCGGCAACCAATGAAATGGGTCGAAACTAATGTGGCGGACCAAGAAAACGTTGTTGATTTTTCCTTCAGTGGTTACAAAATAAGCCATGATCCCTATAATGAAAACTACTTAAAGAGTGTCGTAACGCAAGAGAGTGACAACAACTCGATGATTAATTATTTTAAAGCCCTGACGACCTTTAAAAATACATATAAAGGCTTCTTTGGCACGGGAACATATCAGCCTGATAACGGAACTAGTTTAGGGGACGATGTATTTGCCTATACGCTAGTTAAAGGTAGTCAAAAATTGCGAGTCCTGATTAATCATGGGCAAGCCGTGAATTTAAATAGCGTCCAAGGTCAACTTATCCTCAATTTAAACAATAACAATAGCAGCACAACCCTAGGCCAATACGCCACAGTTGTCTACTTGGTGTAAGGAGCAAACGTTATGAAAAAATATCGCTTTATCGCTCTGGTTGCCTTATTACTAACAAGTTTATTTTCCTATCTACAAATCAAACCCCTCATTTTAGGGGTTAATGGTACTGCTAATACTATTTATTTAAACATGACGAAAATTGGTTTATATGATGAACAACCGGGGATTAAAATTCCCGAGGTTAAGCTAGAGTTTGGCCGTGAGTTAACACTTCCGATTGGCGAAGCACTGCCTAAAGACGAAATCACAACTACGACCGGCGCTCGCTTTGTTGCCTGGGTGATCCAGTCGCCAACTGGAGGTCTACAAAAGATCGAAACAATGCCTGCTAAGGTCGGACTAATTCTACAAGCACACTTTGATGGGGGAATAGGTTCAAGCACTAGTGAACCAGGAATAAGTGAAGAACCTCTAACAAGCGAAGAACCTAGCAGTAGTGATGATGAGTTGTTACCCGGTTTATATATCAAGGAAGTTGGAGCATCAACACCGTTGGCCCAGCATAAACTTGAAGAAAACGGGCTGTTTCCCAATTCAACGGAAACGGAGTATAAGCTCTTGTCGCTTGAAGTCGAAGTCGGCTTTAAATTTTACTTTACGACCACAAACGATCTTAGTGGAAGTGGGGCGACGACGCTTCCTTCATACCAATCAACAAACAAAGCAGGAGAAATCGGTTATACATTTAGTGAAAATACGGAAAAAACCAATATTACTGGCGATTTTATTAAAACAAGCGGCTTTAATGAAGGTGGTGGTAGTAATAATTGGTTTAAATTTATTTCACCAACGGAATTAGGGAGTCTCGAATTTAAAGTTGCTGGCACTTATGATCTCTATGTTGTATTTTGGGATAATTTTGGGTGGGCCCAGTTATATATTGCGCCATCGCAATCATAAAATAAATTTTAGCACTCATTGTTGACAAGTGCCAAAGTAGTTATATAATAGAGATAGCATTATAGTTTTTCTAATGCGTGAGGAGGATGAAATTATGATGGACAATATTTTTCCAGATTATAAAAATGATAAGAATATCTTAGATAAATTTGGGCGCTTTTTAACCAAGGACGCCAAAGAAAATAAATCCGATCCAGTGATTGGTCGTGATGAGGAAATTAGACGTATTATTCAAATTTTAGCGCGTAAAACCAAGAATAACGTTATTTTAATTGGTGAACCAGGTG